>NZ_MEHK01000002.1:0-300000 GCF_001746425.1 Streptomyces subrutilus
GAGCGAAGAACGTGTAGAACGACCAGTCGTCGCCCCCGCCCGCGCGGTGTAGAGCGCGGCGACGTCGTCCCGCCCATCGCCGTTGTAGTCACCACTGGTGAGACGCATGTTGCTGTAATAGCCCCAGTCGGAGTTGGCCTTCCAGGACTTCACGCCCGGGAAGTAGCGGCCGTCGGGCTTGCCGACGAACGTCTCGAAGGAGAACGACTTCTTGCCCTCGGCGTCGAGGCCGTTGTCGTTGAGGGTGACGATGTCGAGTACGCGGTCGCCGTTGAAGTCGCCCTTGACGGACTTACGGGAGAGCGCGGCCGGGCTCTTGAAGTTGGAGTGCTTGGGGGTGCGGAACGTGTTGTACGTAGTCGCCCCGAAAGTGAACGGCTGGATCATGCCCTTGTCGTCGACGCCGCTGTACTCGTACAGGAACGGGATGTCTGTCCGATTGTTGAGGGTCAGATCGTTCTGCTCGCGCAGCCAGTCCCAGTTGGCCTTGAACTCGAGGTAGATCCGCGGATCGGTGATGCGCAGCGCCGACTCGTCGGCGACCCCAACGGCCGTGTTGTTGAAGTTGTCGGAGCCGGTGTGCACGACACGGTGTTCACCGTTGGCGTCGTCCCAGGACAGAAGTACGTACTTGGAGTGCAGTCCGCCCGAGATTCCGTTGAGCTGGTTCGTTGTGACCGTCCACAGCTGGACGTCCCGGTCCGGGTGCGCCGCGTTCGGTTCCAGGGCCACCGCCTTCGCCGAGGTGCCGGCCGTCACGATCCGGAACTTGCACCGCTTGCCGTTGTCGCCGACCTCGTCGACCTTGGCGAGGAGTGCGGTGTCGACCTCGTTGCGACCGCCCCACGAGGCCATCGCGATGTGGACCTCCGGGCCGGTGGAGCAGTCGAGCGCGTTGATACTCCTGGCGACCGGGTCGTTGAGCACGCCGTTGTCGCCCCTGACCTTCCGCGGGTAGCGCCACGCCGCGACCGTGCCCCCATGGCCGCTGAAGTCGCCGGTCCCGGCGGTGTCGACCTCCGGCCAGAGGCTGTTAGCCCCGCCCGCGAGCTCCTTCGCGCGCATGGTGTTCCAGGTGTGCTCATACCCCTGGTAGATCTGCGCGTCGCCCGAGCTGATGACCATGTTGTCCGCGAGCCCGGGAGTGCTGCCACCTAGGTTGTGCGAGGACTGGACCACGACGTTCGTTGTCGTTGTCTTCGTCTGGCCGTCGTACACCTCGCTGAACAGCCAGAACTTGTCGTGATTGATTTCCTGGGTCTGCATGCAGCCCCGATTGCAGAGGACCACGCGCGGCTTGCCGTCCGGGGCGTTGCCGAGAGCCTGCGCCAGGCGGGCGGCCTCCGGGACGATGGTCGTTACCGGGGGGATCGGCTCCGTCGAGGAGCCGTCGCACTTGGACCTGAACTCGCCCCACGGGCAGCGCTCGCTCAGGACCCGCACATCGACGTTCCTGTCGTTGGCGGCGGTGATGAGCGCGTTGTTGACGTCCTTGTCCTCCATCTCGTACAAGGACACCCGGATGCTGGTCGTCGAGGTCGCCTGGCCGATCAGCTTCAGGAGCCGGTCCTCGATGGCCCGGTCATGGCCGGCGGTGCCTCGCGGAGTCGGCTTGTTGAACACCACCTCCAGCGACGGCGCGGTCTCCGCCGCCGCCGACGGCGCCGATATCGACACGACAGCCGCTGTCATGGCGCTCAGCGCCAGCGCGGCAAGTCTTCTGATTCTCAAGATCCACCTCAGTGCCGTTAACGTCTGCGGCTCGCCGGAGCCCGGCGGGCCGCAGAATCTTGACGGAACGTTACGACACGGCGATGACAAGGTGAGCGCGGTCCCGGCTGAGGGCGTCCAACCGGGCGTTCGCCTCGTCGGATTCGCCGACCCAGCGTTCGGCCCCGGCCGGCCCGGCCCGGTCTTTGCCGAAGCGGACGTGCCGCTCGACGAGCCGGGGGACGCGGCGGCGGTCTTCGAGGTCCAGGTACCAGGCCTCGTCCGACCGACCGCGCCACCCGTCTCACCACGCTAGCCAGACCGTCCACGCGTCGCGGGGACAGGATGGCGATGTTCCCCTGGGGCGGAATCCGCACATGCTAGAGCGGTCCCTGTCCGGTTCCTGTGGGAGCCGCCGGTTCAGGTGCCTGGCGGCCTGTCCCGGGGCAGGGAACAGTCGGGTCGAGCAGGCATATCAGTGTGCGTACGCCCCTTCCACGCGTGGATAGAGCCACGCAGGGGTACCGGCGTGCCGTCGGGCACTGCGGTGGTGACCGGTGGCAGCGGTACGGCGTCGTCCCCAGCATGAAGATGGATGACGAAGCCTGCCTCGGCGTGCTCCTGGACGCTGTCACCGACACCCGCTTCAAGCTCCTCACCGGCGACGAAGCCAGGGCGGTCATGATGCTGCTCGGCGCACTCGCAATGAGCATTCCGGCGGTTACGGCGTCGTTCGCCAGAACCAACCGCGTTACGGTCGGCCGGACGTGGTGGTCAGCCGGCGCGAGTAGTGCACCCGCGGTTGCGTCTCGCGGTTTGGCGCCTACGGTCCCATTCCTGGCGTGCATTGCCCCAGGCCCAGGGTCTCCCCTGGGCCTAGCGTTGTCTGACGCGGCCGAGTGCTTCGACACGCCTTTTCGCAGATAGTCACGTAGGAGAGTTTTGAAGACCATCCGCCAGAAGAACGACAACCCCACTGACACGGCCGCGAACTACCGACGCTACAGCGGCCTGACCGACCTCAAACACCGCCCCGTATACGACGCCGTGTACGTGGGACTCGGCGGTGACATCGTTACGCCCGGAAGCTGAAGGAGCCTTACCCAAGAGGCGGGTGAAGTAGGCGGTCGGTCCATGTGCTGATGCGACGTGTGCGCCGACCGACTCACTCCGCCCGGCGGCACTGTGGCGTAACAGACGGCTCCCTGAGCAGCACAAAGGGCCTCGCTCGCGGACGCGTCCCGGGTTCCGGGGTCCGGTTTCCTCGATCCGCTTGGTGGCGTCCGCGACGATCCGAAGGCGTCTACCAGACGGTACGTCAATGTTGCGTAACGGTTCATTGACGGACTGTATCCATGCGGGGCTTTTGGTCGGATTCACCATCTTGATCGAAAGCCTACATTCCGTTTCATGCGTGCATGCTGCACGTGTGTCTGATCATTTGACATAGGTCTCCTGGGGGACTCTTGCAATCCCGTTTTAGAGGCGTGCCCTCGTGGTACGCCCGTTCCAGGTCCAGCGGTCGGGGCGGTATGCGCACTGTCGCAAGCAGCCTGGCCGTAGTGATGTCCGTATCGATGCTGTACGGGGCCGAGGCTGCTATCGCCGCACCGCAGGCACCCAAGCCCGAACAGCCGAAGCCGGCAGCAGCCACCGAGGCCGCCAACATTCCCTCTGCTCGCGTGGCGGCCCGGCTGTCGGGCACGCGTGTGGAGGCCCTCTCGGAGCGGACCGAGTCGTCCACCACGTGGGTGAACCAGGATGGTTCCCTCACGACCGAGATGTCCGCCGGACCTGTGCGGTTCAAGGACCCGGCCACGGGTTCGTGGCGTGACGTGGACGTCGCGCTCGCCCAGGCTCCCGACGGTTCTGTGGCCTCCAAGGCACACCCGCGGGGCCTGAAGCTGGCGGGGAGGTCCGGTACGAAGGCCCTGTCGCTGAAGGCCGCTCAGGAGGCACCGGCGACGGATCTCGTCACGCTTGGCTCGGGCGACGAAGCGATCACGCTGCAGTGGCGTGGTGGGCTGCCGGCACCGAAGCTGGATGGCACGCGGGCCGTCTATGAGAGTGCCGTTCCTGGCGCGGACGTGGTGGTCGAGGCCACACGTACCGGCTTCGAGCAGTTCGTCGAGGTCAAGGCCAAGCCCGAGGCGGGCTTCGGTTACACGCTGCCGCTGAAGACCAAGGGTCTCAAGGTCGAGCAGCAGCCCGACGGAAGCGTGCTCTTCACGGACAAGAAGTCCAACAAGACCGCGACCATGCCGGCCCCGGTCATGTGGGACGCGACTGTCGACCCGGTCTCCGGTGAGCACATCCGGCGTGCCAAAGTCGGCATGAAGGTCGTTAAGACCAAGCAGGGCGTGGACCTGGTCATCAGCCCTGACGCCGCCTTTCTCGCGGATCCGGCAACGAAGTACCCGGTGACCGTCGACCCGTCGACGTCGACGTTGGGCAACCTCTTCGACACCTACGTCCAGCAGGGCGAGACCGTCGACTGGTCCAACGACACCGAGCTGGACCTGGGCAACCCGGGCACGAAGAACGCCGACGGCACCTGGCGCACCGCGCGTTCCTTCGTCACCTGGAACACCGCCCCGGTCGCCGACGCGCTCATCTCGGACGCGAAGCTGTCGCTGTGGAACTTCCACTCCGGCAACACTGACTGCACCGCCCAGCCCTGGGAGGTGTGGACCGCCAACAATGCCTCCACCGCTTCCCGCTGGACGAACCAGCCGGCCATGGTCACCAAGATGGCCACCTCCACTGAGACCAAGGGCAACCCTGGCTGCGGCTCCCAGCCCGACGGCTGGATCAATGCGAACGTCACGAGCCTGGTCCAGCACTGGTCCAACAACAAGTGGGCGCACTCGGGCATGGGCCTGCGGGCCACGGACGAGACCAACATCAAGCAGTGGAAGCGGGTCAACTCCGCCAACGCCGCCTCCAACGTGCCCAAGCTGACGGTGACCTACAACTACCGACCGCGGACGGGCACCAAGCAGGAGGCCGGACCGCCGTTCTTCTCCTACGGCGGCGCCTACACGGTCAACACGGTGACCCCGATCCTGCGTGACACGTTCGTCGACACCAACGGCGACAAAATTCAGGGCGCGTACCAGATATTCGACGCCGTCACCGACACGCAGGTCGGCGACGTGCTTCGCTCCGCGTTCGTGCCGTCCGGCCAGGCCGCCCCGGTGACCGTCCCTGCCGGGGTTCTCACCAACGGCAAGACGTACAAGTTCCGCTCCTCCCCGTACGACGGCACCCACTACAACCTGGGCTGGTCGGCGTGGAAGACCTTCACGGTCGACACCACCGCCCCGTCGGCTCCCACCGGGCTCGCCTCGACGGACTACCCCTCGAACGCCTGGATCAAGGGCGCGGGCCAGGCGGGCACCTTCACGGTGCCTCCGCCCGCCTCTGACCACAACTGGCTTGAATGGTCCATCGACGGGGTCACCTGGACCAAGGTCGTCACCGGTGGCGCCGCAGGTGCCAAGTCGATTTCGGTCACTCCGCCGAAGAACGGCACGCACACCCTTTCGGTGCGGACGGTGGACAAGGCGGACAACAAGTCCGAGACGGCCGACTACACCTTCCACGCCGGACCCGGCGGGTTCGTCCAGCCCTCTGAGGGCACGCGCACCGTCAGCCGTGTCCCGCTGGTCGCGGAGGCTGACGGCAGCAAGTACGACAAGGTGTCATTCTCCTGGCGCCGCTCCGCGGCGGACGCATGGGTGCAGATCCCGGCCGGTCATGTGACGGCCGGCGGTACTCCGCTGTCCGCATGGCCCGCCCCGATGACGAACGGCAAGAACGCCGGTCTTGTCTGGAACGCCACGGATACGGTCAGCCCGGATGGAACCGTTCAGATCAAGGCCGACTTCACCGGCACCGGTGTCACGGGCTCGACCGACCCCGTGACCGTCGTCGTGGACCGCAACGCGGACGGAGCCACCACCACCGAGATCGGTCCCGGTACGGCGAACCTGCTGACTGGTGACTTCCGGATCGCGGGAACCGAGGAGACCTTCTTCGGCGTGGGCGCCACCCGAAACGCCTCCTCCCGCCGCCCCGGCGCGGGCTCGGCCGACAAGGGCCAGGTCGCGATCTTCGGTGACGAGTGGGTGTCGGGAGCGGTCGCCGAGACCAGCCAGACCGGTTTCACGCACATCCGCAAGACCTCCAACACCTCCCTCGACGTGGTCATGGAGGACGGCACAGCGGTGCACTTCACCGCCAAGACCACCGCGGCCACCACGTGGGAGCCCGAGCCGGGCGCCGAGATCTGGACGCTGACCGGTTCCTTCGCGACGAAGTTCGACCTCCTTGGTGCCGACGGCACCGCGACCGAATTCGGCAAGGTCGACCCTGCCGCGGAGAGCTGGCAGGTGACCTCGTCTGGGAAGTCCGGAGCCGCTGACACCACCACCGAGGTGGTATCCGAGGCCGTCACCGTCGACGGCAAGGTCCTGGCCCGCCCCAGGCTGCTGATCGCCCCGGGTAACACCGTTCCGGCCGAGACGTGCGCCACCACCCCGTCGACCAAGGGCTGCCGCCTCCTGGAGTTCGTCTACCCGACGACCACCACCGCGACCAGCATGGCCTTCGGCGACTTCAAGGGTCAGCTCCGGCAGGTCCGGCTGTGGGCGACCGCGCCGGGCGGTTCCGCTTCCGTCTCCACGGTCGTCTCCGAGTACACCTACGACGACGCCGGCCGTCTGCGGCAGGCCTGGGACCCGCGGATCACTCCCGCCCTGAAGACCGAGTACAGCTACGACGCGGCGGGCCGCGTCACTGGGCTGACTCCGCCCGGTGAGCTCCCCTGGAGCTTCACCTACGGCAACGCCGGCGGCCCCGCCGCCGGGGACGGGATGCTCCTCAAGGCGACCCGTGCCACCCTGCAGCAGGGCAGCCAGACGGTGACGGACGGTCAGGCTTCCACTTCCCTCGTCTACAACGTGCCCCTGACCGGCGCGACCGCCCCCAAGGGCATGGGCGCCGGCGATGTCGCGGCATGGGGCCAGATCGACGCCCCCACCGATGCCACCGCCGTGTTCCCCGCCGACAGCGTGCCTGCGTCCCACACCGGCACCGCGCTGAGCGCGGGCTCCTACGCCCGTGCGACCGTGCGCTACCTCAACGCGTCGGGCCGTGAGGTCAACACCCGCGACGAGGCCGGCAGCATCGACACCACCGAGTTCGACCGGTTCGGCAACGCCGTCCGCCGCCTGTCCGCCGCCAACCGCGCACTCGCGCTGGGCGCGACGCAGGCGGAGAAGGACCGGCTGACCGCCCTGGGCATCTCCGCTCTTGGCACGGCCGAACGAGCCGAGCTTTTGTCGGACCGCTCGGTTTACAGCAGCGACGGCACCCGCACCCTGGAAACGCTTTCCTTCCTGCGGGAGGCCACGCTCGAGAAGGCCGTGACGGAAGGCACCACCACCGTTGCCGCCGGCACCACCGTTGCCGTCCGCCCCTGGACGGTGAACACCTACGACGAGGGCCGTCCCACCAACGGCACAGCCGTCATCCGCAACCAGGTGACCAGCATCGTCAAGTCGGCCCAGCTGCGCGACATGCCCACCAAGCAGGCAGACGCCCGCCTGACCAAGAACGTCTACGACTGGGTCAAGGGCGTCGGAACCTCCTCGATCGAGGACCCCAACGGTCTCGCCATCACGCAGAGCACCGAGTTCGACAGTCGCGGCCGCGCCGTCAAGACGCTGCTTCCCGGCTCCACCGGGACCGACGCCGCCGCTGTCACGACCGAGTACTACACCTCGGGTGGCACCGGAGCCTGCGCGAACCGGCCGGAATGGGTGGACCAGATCTGCCGCACGGCGCCGGCAGGTGCCATCACCGGCGGCGGCGCGAACCCGACCGGGCTGCCCACGAAGACCTTCGAGTACAACCTCTTCGGTTCCATCACGAAGATCACTGAGGTCTCCAACGGCACCACCCGCACCACCACGAGCACCTACGACACCGCGGGCCGGCTGACCAACGTCGCCATGACCGGCGGTCTTGGCACACAGGCACCCGTGTCGACCACGGAACACGACCCGGCAACGGGCCGAGTTTCCAAGATCACGTCCACTACTGCCGGGACCATCACCAAGGCGTACGACAAGCTCGGCCGCCTGGTCTCCTACACCGACGCAGACGGTGGCACGACCAGCACCGAATACGACAAGCTCGACCGTCCGGTCAAGGTCACCGACTCGGCACCCTCCACGGTGACGTTCGCCTACGACCACGCCAAGGAACCGCGCGGTCTGGCCACCTCGATGGCCGACTCGGTCGCCGGAACCGTCACCGCCGACTACGACGTCGACGGGGCCGTGGTCAAGGAGACCCTGCCCGGCGGCTACACCATGCGCCAGAACCTGGGCTCGCCCGGTCTGCCGCAGCAGCGCACCTACACCCGTGATTCCGACGGGACGGTGGTCCTGACGGACGCCGTCACCGAGTCGGTGCACGGCCAGCGTCTGACCCACACCGGTGGCGCGGGCCAGACGGAGAACCAGGACTACACCTACGACGCGATCGGGCGTCTGACCAAGGTCGCCGACACCTACGCCGACGTGTGCACCCAGCGCACCTACGGCTTCGACAAGCGCTCCAACCGGACCTCGCTCAACACGGTGTCCGGAGCGCCCGGAGCGGACTGCCCGACCACGGGCGGGACGACGACCACCTCGGCCTTCGACACAGCCGACCGCATCGTCGACGCCGGCTACATCTACGACAAGTTCGGCCGCACCACCGCCATGCCCGGCGGAACGGCCCTGACCTACTACAACAACGACTTCGTCGAACAGCAGACCTCCGGCAACACCCGCCAGACCTGGGCTCTGGACCCCGCCCAGCGGATCCGGAGCTTCAAGACCGAGTCCAACGCCTCGGGCACCTGGACGCAGACCGGGGCCAAGACCAACCACTTCGCAGGTGACTCCGACAGCCCCCGGTGGATCGTCGAGAACACCTCCGGCGCGGTGAGCCGCATGGTGCAGAGCCTCGCCGGCAGCCTCGCCGCGACCACCACGGGCTCCGGCGACGTGATCCTGCAGATGTCCAACCTGCACGGCGACGTAGCCCTGGCACTGCCCCTGGACGTGACCAAGGCCCCCACAGCGCTGAGCGCCGACGAATACGGCAAGGTCCGCGAGGACGTCGCCGCGACGCGTTACAACTGGCTGGGATCTGCCCAGCGGTCCTCCGAAGCCCTCGGCGGCCTGATGCTGATGGGCGCCCGGGTCTACAACCCCGCCTCCGGCCGCTTCCTGCAGGTGGACCCCGTCCCCGGCGGAAGCCGTAACGCCTACGAGTACGTGGGCGCCGACCCGGCCAACGCCTTCGACCTCGACGGACGCTGGTCCTGGAGCCGCACCTGGTACCGCTCCTGGGGCAAGCTCGTCGCCCAGGTCTACATCCCCGGCTGGGGCAAGAGCCAGGGATACGTAGTGGCCACCGGGTACTTCAACAAGCGCTGGACCTGGCGCGTCAAGGAGTACTCGCACTACGCGTGGGGAACCGCCACCCTGCTCTCCGCGGGCATCCCCTACGTGGGCTGGATCATCGCCCTCGCCATCGGCGGATACGGCGCTTGGATCCAGTACACGGCGCACAACGCCATCAACCGCGGCAACCGCTGCCTGGCGATTTCCGCCGGAGCCACCGTGTGGTTCCACCGGTACTGGAAGTATGTACAGGGATATTCCACGTACGCCTACCCCTGGCAGTACCGCTGCTGACAGACCCTGACGGCCATCCATAGGCCTGCTTCACCGCCGCCTCCCCCATCGTGGGGGGGCGGCGGTTCACCACCCACCCAGCAAAAAGGACACATGGTGAAGTACGACAAGCGATCCGCACTGGCACTCTTCGTCGTGGGGGCGGTCTGCGGCCTGGTGGCACTCGTCATAGCAGTCAAGGACGGGCGGGGATCGAACACCGCTTTCCTTGAAGCAGCCGCCTTCTTCTTCTGTGCGGCCTGGATCATCGAGCGCTTGCAAAACAGGGCGCGGGACCGGCGCGGATAACATGCGGCAGCGGTGGCGGCGCAGGGCCCACGGCCCTGCGCCGCCACTGTCATTTCCACGACCGCATTTCACGATCACTGGACCTCCGCCTTGCAACCGCGAGACTCGGCGCCGGCCCTCACACGCCGGCGTCTGCTGTTCTGTTGCGCTGCGCACCCAAGCCACTCGAACACCAGAGACTCGACGTACGACCCGTCACTGCCAGCCCCCATTGGGACTCAACCGGCACATTGCGGTCAGCTGTGTACCGGCTGCTCAGCTTCGTTGTGTGCCGGGACCGTAGGTTCGGGGCAACTGGTTGCACGTTTCTGCCTCCGCCGGGGAAGTGCCAGACGCGGATCGTGTCCGTAGGGGGTCAAGAGGAGCAGCAGCCCGGCCCACATGGCGAAGGCGAAGCTCCACAAGCCCATCACGACCGCGATGCCGAGGTGGAACAGCACACCGACGGGCAGGAGCATCCACCGAACCCTCTGGGGCAGCAAGAGTGCCGCGGCCAGGACGATTTCCAGGACCAGCGGACTCCAGGTCAGGGCTGCGACACCGACAGGGTTCTCCGCTACGGCGTTCAGAGCCGGACGCAGCCAGCCGGGTGCTCCAAAGGCGTGGTTGTTGATCCAGTAGTACAGGGCGCTTCCGTCGGCCCACTCGGCGTGCGGGAGCTTGGCCACACAGGACTGGAAGTAGAGGACGGACATCTGGATTCGGGCCAGGGTGATCGCACTGACACCGATCAGAGCCCAGGTTCGGCGGCTGGCGGTTTCGTCAGGCCGGGGCTGGGGCTGCCAGTGCCAGCGGCGGGGGTCGCCCACGGCGACGAGCACAAGGAGCAGGGTGAGGATCCAGGTGATCTGGTCGCCGCCGTCCGGGATGGAGATTCCAGTGAACACGCTGAAGGCGACATATGCGTGGGGTATGGCGGTGTACCGGGGCCGCCAGCCGCTCGCCGCAATGACCAGGACGAGGCAGCAGGCCCACCGCATGGCTTCGAAGTGGTCGGGGGAGACCAGGCAGAAAGCGCCCGCCCCGGTGACTCCCCGGCACAGCGGGTACTGCCCGACGGTGGCGACTTCCCGGAACAGGCTCGCGCTGTCGCTGAAGGCGAGGGTGCCCAGGGTGCCGAGGGCCAGGAGGGTACGGGCCAGGCCGTAGCCTGCCGCCCATGGCAGGGCGATGGTGCGTCGGCGCATCAGCAGGCCACCTCCAGCACCATGACGCGTTCGGTGGAGTGGGATTCCGGCACGAGGTCGCGCCACGCGTAGGGGGTGGGGCGTTCCTGCAGCAGACCGACGGTTCCGCACAGCGTTGGGTTGGGAGAGCCGTCGCGTACCTGACGCGCCGGGGCGCCGGAGTTTGCCAGGCAGGTCTCGCTGCTGTCGGTGCAGTCGCGCCAGTCGTCCGCAGTGGCCGCCTCCGTGGTGGCCGGCTCATATGCAGGCGACAGTGGCAGTTCCCAGATCCATTCCATAGATCGATTGCGGCGGGCTGCGTCACAGCCCGCCGCAAATTCATTTCAGGATCAACAATGGAGGACACCTTGCAGGTTACGATTGACGGAGTTACCTACGTCAGCCATGAGGACCCAGCATGGAGGCGCGAGAAGAATTACATGGTCACGGTCGACCTGGCTCCGTTCGACCTTGCAGGGATGCGGGAGCAGCTGTGGCTTCGGGAAATCGAAGAAGGCGGCAGCTACGAGGTTTGCTGCATCCCCTTTTACGCCTACGGTCTCGCACTTGGCGACGTGGTATCCAAGAGTGGAACAGACGCTGTTGAGAGTGTGATCAGCAAGTCGGGTCGCCGTGTCCTACGCGTGTTCTTTACAGATCCTCGACCTCGGACAGACAGTCGATCTGAGCTGCGTAACGTTGTAAATTCCACTGGGCTTCTGAGCGAATGGAACGGTGATCGCCATGTGGCTATCGACGTCCCGGACATTGCACAGATGCAGCCGGTCTTCGATTCCGTCCACAGGGAGATTCAGAATAGAACGGCTTTTTGGGAATGGAGTGACGCCAAGGATTGCAGTTCTGCCTGAGATTAGATTTATACCGTGCTATAGATACTGACCCGCGGCAGATATTGATCCGAAACGATTCATTTCTGATTCGTTTCCGTGGTGTATATAATCGGCTTCTCGGCTTGCATGCATGGGGAACTCCATGGGCCTCCCCCCCCCGGATGCCCATCAGGGCGTTAGCGCGTCAGCAAAGCCACCAGTAGCCCCGGTCGAATAGACGGCGGGGGCTGCTGGGCTGTTAACGACAACCTCAGCGGAGGATGTGTATCAGTACTGGGTGTAGACATCCTGCACCGTCAGGTACTGGCCGAACTTCAGGCCCGTCAGCCTGAAGTAATACGTCGCCGCTGCCTTGTCGCCCCAGTAGACGTAGTTGCAGGTATTCGTCCGGGCCCCCTGCGACTCGTCCGGGCCGAAAACGTCCTTGTACAGCGTCAGCGAGGCGCTGCTGAAGCCACTGCCACTGTCGGTGCTGCAGCCTCCGAAGCCGACCAAAGTCGAAACACCATCGGAGTTGCGGTCGTCCCAGCGGCGTGATTTACCGCCTACCAGCCACCCGCCGATGTTGGAGCTCCAGCTTCTTGCTATCCGGCCCCCACCCCCCTACCCCGGCCGCACCCACCCCGGCCATGGCCGACGTCCTGAACGACCGGGGCAGCCGTGAACCGCGGGCCCGCAGGGTCGTCACGTGGGATCGGACAGCAGCGCGTCGAGGACCCTACGGAGACCTCCACCAGTACGCCCACTCCGCCCACCTCTCGGTGCGCTGGAACCACCTCCTCGCCCTTGAAGCCCATCTTCCCCCGCCGCACTTCACCCCGGACGGGCTGCTGACCGGCGCGGCCACCATCGCCCGCCGCCACCGCCAAGCGCTCAATCCGCCCGCCCAGGTCACGCGTTCAGCAACCCTCCGAACAGCGCAAAGGCGGCCGGAGCATCAGCTGTAGAAGATGAGCTGGCTGAAGCACGCCAGCAGGGCACGGGCCGCCTTCGGGGACAGTCCTAGGCCAGGTGGGACGGCCTGTGCGTCGGTGGTGTCTTGGCCGGTGCCCCGGGCCTCCCAGAAGCCGACCTCCTCGGCGGTCATCTCCAGGTGGCGAGGCGTGCGCACCACCGCAAGCGGCGGGGACTTCGCGAGCCTGGCCACCTCCTTCTCCAGCCGGGCCAGCAGGTCGGTGACCACTTCCGGCAGCGGGATTGTGCGGTCCTCCACAGCGGTGGTGTGGCCGTCCCAGTCCCGCTGACACATATCCGCCTGCCCGGCACCGATCTCCCGTAGGGGCCGGCTCCAGCCGTCTCCCAGTTCAGGGCGTGGCGGGGGCCGGTTCAGCCGCAGGAGCAGACCACCCGCAGGGCGGCGGCCCGCAGGCCGCGACCGAAGCGGCCGTCGTAGACGTCCACTGCGCCACCCACTGCCCGCCGGGGCCGGAGCCGGCGTCGAAGAACACCGGATTTGGTGTGCGGCCGTCATCCAGCAGGACACCGACCCACGCCTCGCCGAACCGGGTACAGGCAGACCGCGGGATCCGGACACCGGCACGAGCCGGGCAAAGCGGTTGGCGCACCGCGGTGGCACACCTCCCGGGCGGCGGGCAGCGGGTCGGCGGAACCGCCGGTACGCGGTCCCGGTACGGCGCCGCGGGCAGCCGGAGCGGTCCCCGGCGGCCGCGGAGGTCTGGGCGACCGAAGCGGGCTGCGCAAGAACTGGGGGCGCAACTTGATCCCTGCGTGCGCGGGGAGCAGTGCTCGTCGGTGAGCTTGACGGCCGAATAGACGGGATCATCCCCGCGTGCGCGAGGAGCAGCCCGTCTCTGTGCGCTACCACGCCGCCTACTGCGGGTCATCCCCGCGTGCGCGGGAAGCAGCCTGCCTGGCCTGGGAGTTTGTGGGGGGCCAAGGTCCGATTCTTAACGCTTCCGCCGATTCCGGCAATGCCCCGTACTGCCCTTCATCCCGCTTGTCCGGCACCGTAGGTTCCCACGCCGCCCTCCCCGGCGGAAGGGCCAGCCGGAACAGCGGTGGGCGACAGTTCCGTCGGCAGAGTCGGTACCGGCAGCCAACGATTCAGTACGCGATGGCCCGCGCCGGCCATCAGGATGAGCAGAGCCCACGCGAGCGGTTCCGGAAGGTTCAGCAGGGACAGTACGTACCCGAACCCGGCCAGGCCGACGATGAACACGACGTATCCCAGGGCCTTCGCACCCGCCGATTCGTTCCGCAGCGGCGGGCCTTCCCAGCTCTCGTCCGCCGACAGGACCTCGGGGGCGACGAGGCGTGAGGCGCTTTCCGGAAGGTGGGTGGGGGCCACCGTACGCGTGAGGAGCGAGCCGATGACCGCGTACAGGGTGCCGAGCGCAGCCTGGTCGCCTTCGACCAGTCGGATCTTGGCCGCGTGAAAGTTCCGTACGACCTCGAGCGCCTCAGCTCGCAGCCTGGCCCGGTGGAGGGCATCGGTGCGCCGCGGCTCCAGATTCGCTTGCCTCCCGAGCGCCGCACACAGGTCGTCGACGGACGCGCAGATCGCCGAGACGCGGCTGCGACCCCGTAGTTCGACGCGCGAGGGTTCCGGTGGCAGGCACGCCTCCACGACCTGGACGGCCATGAAGGTGGTGTGTTCGAGCGGAAGGGAACGGGCTAGCATGCGCCGGTCCACGTCGGCGAGTACCAGCACTCCCCCGAACATGCCCCACACCAACACCATCCAGAGGTATCCGGCCCCGAACCGGCCGTTCAGCAGAACGAACAGGGCCGCGACCACTCCTAGGTAGGGGAAGAGCCAAAGCGTCAGGATGGACAGGATCGAGCAACGTCGGTCGTCCAGCCGTTGCCGCAGACGGTCGACGTCGGGTGCCTCACCGCCCGCTGGAATCTGCTCCCCCAACGCGCGCACGACGTGGGCAGCACGCTCGGCGGACGTCTTCAAGAGGCCTCTGCGCTGCGCGAACCGGAACACGGCACCGCCCGGCCGGCGGGCCCGCCCCGCCCACAGCGGAGCGACGAACGGCAGGGTGAGCGCCACGTAGAGGACGGTCCCCCATAAGAGGTGGTTGAAGATGCTCTACATGGGGGGATCATGCCGTCCCCCACTGACGTTCCGCGCCCCAGGCGCCTACCGGCCGTGCTGCCATCCCGGCACTGGACCGGCTTTCCGGACACAACCGCCGTGTGTGGAGTAGTCCGTAACGCGGACTCGCGCTCCAGCGAATATACTGAGGGCACCAAGTTACCCAGGCACGAAAGGCCCTCCACCGTGGTGGAGGGCCTTTCGCATGTTATGCCTGTTTTGCCGCCGCTCTCAGGCGACCTGGAGCTTCGGTCGGCCGGTCGCGGCCGGCGGTGCCTGGCGGTACGTCGGCAGCTTCAGGTTGGGCAAGTCCCCGGCCTGGATGCGGACGAGGGCCGCCCGGAAGGCCGCCTCCATGCTCTCGGGGCTCTCGTACTTCGCCGCGAGGGGATGGAGCCGGTAGGAGTTGCCGTTGCGTTCCTCGCTGCGCGGCCGCAGCACGATGTTCAGCTCGCACAGAGGCGCCATCAGGCCGCTGACGGCCTGCGGGGTGACCCCGTACTCGGCGGCCATGTCCTTCTGCCGGACGGACAGTCCTCCCCCGAAGTCGCTGCGGGAGACGAGGTACTGGAGGAACTTGACGGCAGACCCCGACAGCGGCAGGGCCCAGATGCGCTCCGCGATGATCGGAGACATGACGTTAGCCATGGAACAGCATCCTTCCTCGTGAGCGGGCGCCCGCGCAGGGGCATGGCAGAACTATCACCCGGTACGCCTCCTCGCGCGATAGCTCTCTTCCTCCACCGGACCGAGATCCAGCTCCTCCTGGTGCGCGCCTTCCGGACCCACCGCGTACGGGAAGACCTCGGTGTCGTGGTCGTGGCGGTCGGCGATCTCGGCCAGCACCTCGTGCTGGGCCGTGCTGTTGCCGTGGAACCACAGGCGCACGTTGATCTGGATCCGGCCGTTGCCGGCCTTCTCCACCCAGTTGTAGCCGCACAGCGCCTGGACGGCCCGGTTGACCGTGGACCGTGTGATCATCTTGCCGCCCTTCTGCGCTGCAATCTTGTTCAGGCCGTCCGTGATCTCCTGCTGGGTGTACTGCGTGATGCCGGTCCCGGGCACCTGTCCACCCGCGACGAAACAGGAAGACACACAGCTGGGACTTGGTGATGCTGTTGGCGACGGCCAGCTGGGCCAGCAGCTTGGCTGTCCAAGACGGCGCCGGCCGGCTAGATGACGGGCGGGCGGCCCAGGCGGGTCATCCGTACGACGGTCGACCACCGCATGGGCCGCCGGGGCCCGCCGCTGGTACGCACGCCCTCCGCGAACCCCGCCAGCCAGGACCGCAGGCCCGGGATCGAGCGGGTGCGGGCGACGGTCAGCAGGATCCACACGGCGAGGTAGGCCGGAACCAGAGGGGCGGGAAGGTGGCGCTTGGCCAGCCAGACCCGGTTGCGGGCGGTCATCCGGTAGTAGACCGCGTGCCGGGCTGGGGAGGTCTTGGGGTGCTGGAGCACCAGGGCGGGTTCGTAGAGGACGTCCCAGCCGGCGTCCAGCGCCCGCCATGCGAGGTCGGTTTCCTCGTGGGTGAAGAAGAACGCGTCCGGCCACCCGCCGGTCTGCTCCAGCATCCTCATCGACAGGGCGTGCCCGCCGCCGAGGAAGGTGGTGACCAGCCCTCGGCGCGTAGGATCCTTCGCCCTCAGACGCGGAATGTGGCGGCGTTGCGTCTCGCCCGTCTCGTCCGCGATGCGGAAGCTGACGATGCCCAGCCGGTCTTCGGCCTCGTAGAGGTCGGCGATCGTGCGGATCACGTCCGCGTCGGTCAGGAGGCCGTCGTCGTCCAGGTCCACGAGAACGTCGATGCCGCCGAGCTCGCGCAGCCTGTGCCAGGCGACGTTGCGGCCGCCGGACACCCCCAGGTTCTGCGACAGTTCCACCGCCACCGCCCCAGGCGGGAGGTCCGGCAGCGCACAGCCGTTGCCGACCACCACGACCGCCGCGGCCGGCTCGTCCTGCTTGGCCACCGACTCCAGCAGCGCCCTCAGGGCGGGCATCCGGTCCCCCATGGTCAGCACGGCCACACCCACCCGCGGTCGGCTCACAACCACTCCCCTGCTCCCGGCACCTGGTGAACGGCGAGCGTACCGCCGACCAACCCAAGTCCCGCAAAACGTGAAAGGACCCCGTCATGCTGCCGCTCTGGCTCGGCGACTACGTCAGTGCCCCGACCCGCGGCACGGTTGCCGCGACCGTGTACGGGAGCCTGGGCTCCTACGACCTCGCCGACTTCCTCGCCTGCTGGCCCCGCCTCCACCGGCAAGCCCTGGCCGCGCTCGGCAAGCACCGGATCCACCCGAGCGCGTTCATCCACCCGCAGGCGATCGTCGGGGACGACGTCATCATCGGCCCCGACGTGAAGGTGTGGGAGTTCTCCACCGTCCGCAAGGGCAGCGTCCTGTGTGCCGGCGCGCAGATCGGCTTCAACTGCGAGGTGACCGCCGCGTTCGTCGGCGAGGATACGGTCCTCGGCCACCGCATCGGCCTCAACCGCACGATCATCGGCCGCGAAGCGCACTTGTCCGCGCAGGTCACCATCGCCGCCATCAACATGGCCCCGGATATACGCACCCCGGACCGGGACGTCATCATCCGCACGGAGACCGGGATCTACCGGACCGGCACCCCGCACTTCGGCGCGGTCCTCGGCGACCACACCCAAACCGGCAACAGCATCAGCCTCGGCCCCGGCCTCGCCGTCGGCCGCCACTGCCGGATCAACAGCGGCGTCTCCCTCGCCATCCGGACCGTCCCCGACCACAGCACGGTCACCGCCCCCTACGCCACCCGGGCCCACATCCACCCACAGCGAGTCCGCGAGTGACGGCTCTGGCCGCCCGGGCGCCGGGGCGTAGTGCCTTCACTCAGCCCTCTCGGCAGCCTTCGCCTGGGACCGAACAGGTCGGCCTTGTCCTGGCGATCACGGAGCGCACGGACATCCACCAGCTCCGAGACCGCGGCTGGACCACCAGCGCCGTCGCGTGCCGTCTCGGGCGGGACCGCAGGCGGTGCGCCCTTACCTGGCCACCGACCTAGATCAGCTCCTGCGAACGTCGGCCCCACTGCCACATGAGCCGCTTCAACCCTTCCCGGCAGCGGGTGGTTCCTGCCGGGTTCATCCCCGCGTACGCGGGGATGAACCCGAGCAGAGCAGTCGTGTGGGCGTGCGTCGTGTACTCCCCGCACGCGGGGTGGCTCGGAGTCGAGCAGTGCCCCGAGTGTGCGGCGTGGGCCGTACCTGCGTTGCCTTGATCGGGAGTCGCACCGAACGATTCACCGTCCTGTGAAGGGATACGTGCACCCGGAGCTCGCGGGTGGTGGTCCCTGTGCCTCCAGTCTTGAGCGTTTCCGGGAGCTGACCCGGCGCCGGTCTGGTCCCGTGGCTGGCGCGGGGCGTGAGGGCGGCGCCGAACCCGGGGTCAGAGCCAGCCGCGGTGGGCTGCCTTGAGGTCCGGCTTCGAAGCGGCTGGTTGCTTCCAGACGTTCCATCAAGGTGGACATCCGGCGGCGTACGGTGCGCAGGGAGACGCCGAGCCGTTTGCCGGCGGCCTCGTCGGTTACGCCGGAGGCCAGCAGTTTGAGCAGTTCGCGCTCCTGCGCAGTGATGCCGTTCCCTGTTACCCGCTCACGGGTCGGGCCGAGGGGGACGGCCGTGTCCCAGGTCTGCTCGAAGAGGGTGACGAGCGAGGTCATGATGCCGGCTGATGTGGTGCACAGGGCCCCGAGGCGCGAGTTGGCCGGGTCGATCGGGACGACGGCGGTCGTGCGGTCGAAGACCAGCAGCCGCGGTGGGAGCAGGGGGCTGGTTCGTACCTCGCCTCCGTGCTTGGTGGTCCACTGCGCGTAGGCCAGGGTGGCGGGGTCGTTCCTTACGCTGTCCTGGTAGATGACGCGCATGTCGATGCCACGTCCGAGCGCCTCCTCGTCCAGGGGCCGGGAGGCGTCCAGACACCGCCCCGGTGGCTGCACCGCGTACTGCGACCGTGGCACTTTCGGCTACGCCCCGGCTGGAGGTGTCTCCTCGCTCCGGGGCAGCGCTGGCTGGCCCCGGCTGGTGCCGTGCGCACGGGGACGACGAACCGCAGCCCCGTCCACCGAGGCGAGGTGCCCGTCGCCCTATAGCTTCACGACGGGCACCTCGGCCTGGGTGGTGATCAGCGCGGCGTTCGCCGCGGCGATGGTGTCGGCACGCAGGTAGTACTGGTCGACCTATACAGCCGAGCCCTCCGACGCCGGCAGAGCGACCACTGAGCTCGCATGCACGTTCGCGCCCCGCCCTACAGCCATCCGCGCCTCGTGGCGTTCACCCCGGCCTGGAATCGGCTGACTGCCTCGAGTCTCTCCATCAGGTTGGACATCATGCGGCTGACGGTGCGCGGGGAGATGGAGAGCGTGCGCGCCGCGGCTTCGTCCGTGTCGCCGGCGGCGACGAGTGCCAGCAGCGCGCGCTCCGTGGGTGTGCAGCCGTTGGGGTCGGGGCGAGGGGCTTCGCCGAAAGGGGTGCCGGCGGACCAGCACTGCTCGAACAGCGCGCAGAGGGCGGTGACGATGCCAGGGCTGAGGATTTCGAGTGCGCCCGCGCGGGGGTTCTCCGGATCGACGGGGATGATGGAGACACGGCGGTCAACGATGATCATCTGGATGGGCACGGTGGGTATGGTGCGCATCTGACCGCCGTGTTCCGTCAGCCATCGGGCGTACGCCAGGGTGTCGGGGTCGTTGCGGAAGCTGTCGCGGCACACGGCCCGGATGACGACCCCGCGGCGCAGGGCTTCTTCGTTGAGCGGAGTGGCGGCGCTGCGGGCGTCCGGGCGGTGGGCCCCGCCGGGGTTCAGTGACAGGCATTCGAAGTGGGTGGCCCGCTGGAGCTGTTCCAGCCGGGTGCGGATCGCGTCGAGGCCTTCGAGTCGTGTGGCACTGTCGGACAGTCTCGTGCCGAGGTGGGCGGCGGCGATGGCCGCTATCTCCGCACGGGCGCTTTCCACTTGGGCTTGGCGTTCAGCGATCTCCGCCTCGGCGGAGGCCAGCAGCGTGGCCAGACCGACCTCGGGGCTGACCGGGCGGAGCCCGGCCCCGGTCTGCCCGGACGGCTTGAGCAGGGCGAGGGCGGCCAGCTCGTCGAGGGCGCCCCGTACCGCCTTCTCGTCCAGTCCGGTGTCCACCACCAGGTCGACCACGCCGTGGTCGGGTCTCTTGAGCATCGCCCGATAGACAGCTTCCGCGTGTGGAGACAGGCCTAGCCACTGCAGCATGAGATCCCCCCGATCCGAAGGCTTGATCCTAAAGGATCTCGGAGCGGATTCGATGGGCCCATTTTCGGCATTGCGGTGGTCGGGAGTGGTGTATTCCGCTGGCGGATCGGGTGCTTTGGAAGGCGTTTGCCCGCTACGCCTCAAGCCGGTCCGAGGTGGCGTCAAGGCGCCAGGCGGCTTGACGCCACTCGCCCTCTAGTGACACCGGATCAGGGGGAGGACAGGCTTGCTCCATCGAACACGGCACTCCCGGACCGGGGAGGTGTCACACATTCGCCCACCAGACTTCTTGGGGTTGAGTCCTTCATGTCGTACGCCGCACGCCTGCTCATGCCCGTCGCGGTCCTCGCCGCCTTCGGATCCGTTGCGATCGCGCTCGGCTTGTCGGAAGGGCGGCACACGACTGCGGGCGACGGATTCGGATGGAGCAGCACGCGCCAGGTGCTGGCGGGAGACGGCTACGGATGGAGCGCTCCGCGGGACGGTATCGCCCACCTGTAACTCCACTCCGCTTTCGATACCGAGCGAGCGAAAGCAAGCAATCCCACTGGAAGTCTCCATGTATATGATCACATTCCAGTTGATTGGCTCCTGTGGAACAGTCACAGCCCCGAGCGACGTCAGGGATTTCCTTACGGCCCACCTCGCTCCCGCGGACCGAATCGAGCACGTGACCGCAACGGCGGGTCTGGAGGCGGATCGCATCGATCTGGTCTTCTTCGCCCTCGCCGACTCGGAGGCCGAGGCCCTGCTCACCGCCCGCGGGGCGTGCCTGCGCGCCCTTGATCGAGCCCCCGAGCTCATCGCCTGGCGCCTTTTGGGCGACGCCGCCGGCGACGGACCGGGTAGCCGCTGAGCACTCCGGCCTTCCGCCTGGAGTGCCCTATTTTTCGACCACCTGGCGATATCAGACCCACAGGTTCGAATCGAACACACATGCGATTTAATGTTGGACCGCCATAGCCGGTGAGGGCTTGGCGCGGCGCCCGGGGGGATCTCCGCGCCATATGAAATGGGAGAAAATGTCTGCAATCGTTGGTCGGCGGCTTTGCCATGCCGTGGCGACCGCACTCGGCATGGCCTTGGTGATGAGCGTTGCTTCGGCGTACACGCCGGCAACCGCCGTTGCCGATGCGCTGCCGGTGAGCGAGAGCGAGAAGGCGCTCAAGGCCGCGGCCGCGTCGGGCAAGCCCGTCGAGGTGCTCGGTGAACGCACCGAGTCCACCACGACGTACGCCAACCCTGACGGTCGGTCCTTCCGGCTCGACCAGTCCGCGGTTCCCGTACGCGTGAAGGCGCCGAACGGTGGCTGGACGACGCCCGACGCCACCTTGGAGTTCCGCGCCGACGGGACGGTGGGGCCGAAGTCCGCGGTCGCGGGGGTGAGCTTTTCGGGCGGTGGCGACCGGCAGAGTCTGGTGACCATCGACCACGGCGGGCGGTCGATGTCGTGGGGCTGGCAGGGCGGCGCGCTGCCCAAGCCGGTGCTGGACGGGAACAGCGCCGTGTACGCGGAGGTGCTGCCAGGGGTCGACCTGCGGATGACCGCCACGCTGAAGGGTTTCCGCGAGGTTCTCGTGGTGAAGACGCCCGAGGCCGCGAAGAATCCGAAGCTTCAGCGTGTCGAGTTCGATCTCACATCGAAGGGGATCCAGCTCAACAAGAGCAATGACGGCGGCCTGACCGCCACCGACGCCAACGGGAAGGGGATCTTCAAGGCCCCGCCGCCCTTGATGTGGGACTCGAAGGGCATGCCCGCCGCAGGCCCCGAGAGCCCGGGCGCGAAATCCAGGGCTGCGAAGGCCGAGGGCCTTTCGGCTCAGCCGATCGGCGACGCGGCAGGCGGGCGAGAGAACCCCGCGGACGGCCCGGCGGTCGGGGTTCAGACGGCCGCCATGCCCGTCCACATCGACGCGGACTCCCTCGCGGTGACCCCGAACGCGGGCTTGCTCGCCCAAAGCGACCCGGCCTCCTTCCCGCTCTACATCGACCCCTCCGTCTCCCTCGACGACGGTACGGAGCACACCGCGCTCCGCAATGACGGCGTCAAGTTCTGGAACTGGGACAACGGCGACGACGACATGGGCAAGGGCATGGGCAAGTGCGGCTCCTGGGCCGGCTACTACTGCGGCCCGGGATACGTCCAGCGCCTGTACTTCGAGTTCTCGCCCAGCAAGCTGGTCGGCAAGGAGGTCCTCACCGCCCGCTTCCGAGTCACCGAACCGTGGGCGTTCCAGTGCGAGGCCCGCAATGTCTGGCTGGTCCGCATGGACGGCGAGATCGACGCCAACACCACCTGGTCGAACAAGCCGAACTATGCCGACCTCATGGGAGACCGGTGGCTGTCGGCCGGCCGCGGCTCGGCCTGTGATCCCAATTCGCCGGCCGCACCCGTCGAGTTCGCGGACAACCTGCCCGATGAACCCGATGAGAACCTGACCCCGACCGTCCGCGACTTCGCCAACGGCCGGTACAACCGGCTGAACCTGGAACTGCGCGCGGAGGACGAATCGGACACCGCTGCGTGGAAACGCTTCCGCAACGACGCGGTCCTGTCCGTCGACTACATCGGCAAGCCGAACATGCCCATCTACGTGGGTCTGGTCGCGGGCGCCGGCGAGATCTGCTCGCACGACCCCCTCACCCCGTCGGTGGTATCGGACCCGACACCCGCCATGACCGCGATCACCGAGACGGTGTGGGGAGGCGAACCCGGCGCATCACTCCGGATCGCCATGCAGACGGAGAAGAAGGTGTCCGTCGTCAACGGCAACTACGTGACGTTCCAATGGGTTCCGGTCAAAGCCGGCGAAGCCGATGCCAACTTCATCGAGCGGCCAAGCTCGGGCTACGTGGGGGACAACGTCAAGGTCACGAGCGACCCACCCGCGGCACTGACGGAAGGCGCCCTTTACCGGTTCCGGACCTGGACGAAGTCCTTTGCGGACGGACACGTGCGGGACAGCTCGCCCAGCGCGGACTGCTACTTCAAGGTGGACCCCAGCGCCCCCAAGGCCCCGGCGATCACCTTCGGCGGCCCTTACAGCGCCTGCACCAGCACCGCGTGCGTGGCGTCCGGCAAGCCCGGCACCCCCGGAAACTTCACCTTCGGCCCGGGGACCGGTGACACCAACGCGGCCTACCAGTACAAGCTGGCCACCGACACCGCCTGGACGGAGGTCACTGGCGCGAAGCCGACCGTCTCCATCACGCCACCCCTGTCCGGCACCATGCGCCTGAGCGTCAAGGCCAAAGACTCCCTGGGACGCTGGGGCGCCGTGCAGATCGTCGACTTCGTCGTCAAGGAGGGCCCGGGCGCAGTCGGCCACTGGAGCTTCGATGAACACGACGGCCAGGCCTTCGACACCTCCACCACCGACCCGGTCCTCAAGGAGAACGCCGACCTCTTCGCGGGCGGCCAGCGCCCGGAGAACGGCCGCCGGGGCTGGGTGCGAACGCCGACCGCGCACGAGGACCGCGCGCTCCAGCTAAACCGCGCCAGCAGCCAGTACGCGGCCACGTCCAAGCCAGTCATCGACACCCGGTCCTCCTTCACCGTCGCCGGCTGGGTCCGACTCGACCACACCAACGCCAACTTCTCGCTGGTCGGCCAGGCGGGCCAGAACTTCAGCGGTGTCGCCATCACCGCGTGGGCCGGCAAGCCGTGGATGCTGCAGATGGCCACGGACGACAGCACGGAGGGCTACAAGACCATGGCCCGGCTCAACGGGCTGAACCCGGCCCAAGCCGGAGTGTGGACCCACGTCGCCGCCACCTACAACCAGTCCACCGACATCGCGCGGCTTTACGTCAACGGTCAGCTGCAAGGGCAGATGACCGTCGCCAACCCCATCGCCACCCCCGGACCGATGACCTTCGGTGCCATAAAGCACCGCGGGGCGATGACGGACTTCGTATCAGGCCGGGTCGACGAGATCACCGCTTGGCAGTCCGAGCTCAGCGAGCTCGAGGTGAAGAAGGACGCTTCGCTCCTCGACCCGGTGAATGGCAAACCGCGCGTGGACCTGGCCGGAGCCTGGGACCTCTCGACGCCCGGCGCGACCTTCACCGACATCTCCGGCAACGGCCGCGCCCTGACCCCCACCGCCGGTACGGCCGTCAGCAGCGGGGCCCTCGTCCTCAACGGGACCACCCAGGCCGCCACCGCGGCCGGTCCGGTGGTGGACGACACGGGTTCCTTCACGGTGACGGCCGAGGCCAAGCTGGACAACGCCCGCCTGGTCGACAAGCCGAACGGCTACCGGGCCCAGATCATGGGCCAGCGCACCACCACCGGCTCCTCCTGGGGCCTGTGGTTCGAAAAGACCGGCACCAGGACCGAGCCTTCCGAACTCGACCCCACGAAGTGGCTGACCCTCGCCGAGGGCACCTGGCACTTCGGCCGGCTCACGGACGACGGTTCGGGCCCCTCCGTGGCCGGCGACAGCCCGGCCGCACTCAACGCGGGCGTCCAGGTGACCGGCGTCCACAACGCCCAGGACGGCACGATCGCCCTCTACGTGGGCGCGGTCGGCCAGGCCCAGCCCAAGGCCTACACGGCCACCGCCGGTACGGGCGAGCTCGCCGTAGGCAAGGGCTTCACCAACAGCACCTGGGGCAACTTCCTGCCCGGCGAGATCAAGGGCATGCGCCTGTGGTCCGGCGCCATGAAGGACGCCCAGCAGATCTCGGACACCGTCTTCGGCTCAGGCAGCTGACAGCCGAACGCAACAGCGTCGTGCCGTGGCCGCCCCGACAGGGCGGCCACGGCCCTCCTGCATCCCCTTTTCCCTTGGAGCATTCATGTCGAGCCGCTCACCAGGCGCGAGAACGCGCCACCGGCTGTCATTGGCAGCCGCACTGGCCCTGGTCCTCACGGTGCCGGGGTCACTCACGCCCCTCGCGGTCGCCGCGGACCTCCCCGGCGCCCCTAAAGCCGCCCAACACAAGGACGCCAAGGTCCGGGCGGTCAACGCCCAAGGCGCCAAGGCCGCCCGGGACCTGGTCGCGAAGAACCAGGCCCAGAACAGGGCCCAGGCGCAGCGGGCCCGCGGTGACGCCAAAGCCGACTGGCCCAAAGCCGCCACCCTCGTACGAGACGGTTCCGCCGCCCCGGCACGCACCCGCCCGCTGGTCGACGTACAGCCCACGGCCCGGCCGAGAAGCGCGCTGCTCGCCCCCACCGTGCCCGTCGGCCCGGTCGCGGCCCTGGGCGGCGCAGCCGGGAAGTCGACTGTCAAGGTTCTCGACCAGAAGGCAGCGGAGCGGGCCGGCATCACAGGCGTGCTGTTCACGGCGACGAGCACGGCCGATGGACCGGCGCGGCTCACGGTCGACTACGGCTCCTTCGCCTCCGCCGTCGGCGGCGGCTGGTCCACCCGCCTCGGCCTGGTCGCACTGCCCTCCTGCGTACTGACGACCCCGGAGAAGGCGGAGTGCCGCACGACGACTCCGCTGCCGTCAGCGAACAGCATCGAGAACCGCAGCGTGACGGCGGAGGTCCCTTCGCTCCGGGAAGGGGGCACAGGCGCGGGCAAGGCTCTCCAACAGACCCCGGCGGTCTTCGCGGTGATGGCCACCGACACCACGTCGCCCAAGGGTTCGGGTGACCACTCGGCAACGCCGCTTTCTGCCTCCTCCAGCTGGCAGTCCGGCTCCTCCAGCGGCGCCTTCACCTGGTCCTATCCGGTCGCCGTACCACCGGCTGCGGCAGGACCCGTCCCATCGCTCTCGTTCTCGTACAACTCGGGAAGCATCGACGGCCGGACAGCCAACTCCAACAACCAGGGCTCTCAAGTGGGTGAGGGCTTCGATCTGACCTCGTCATACATCGAGCGCAAATACGGCTCCTGCGACGACGACGGACAGACCGACAAGGACGACCTCTGCTGGAAGTACGAGAACGCGTCACTGGTGCTCAACGGCAAGTCCACCGAGCTCGTCAAGGACGACACGAGCGGCACGTGGCGGCTGAAGGACGACGATGCTTCACAGGTCAGCTGGGCGACCGGCGCCGACAACGGTGACGACAACGGCGAATACTGGAAGGTCGTCACCGGCGACGGTACGACCTACACCTTCGGTCTGAACAAGCTTCCCGGAGCCGGCGCCCAGCGGACCAACTCGACCTGGACGGTCCCCGTCTTCGGCGATGACTCGGGCGAGCCCGGCTACGCCAAGGGCTCCTCCTTCGTCGACCGCTCACAGGTCCAGGCGTGGCGCTGGAACGTGGACCTGGTCCAAGACCTCCACGGCAATGCCGCCAGCTACTGGTACGCGGCCGAGACCAACCACTACGCCAAGAACGGGGACAAGACCAAGCTCGCGGCCTACACCCGAGGCGGAACCCTCTCCGAGATCCGCTACGGCCAGCGCGAAGACACGCTCTTCACCACCAACGCTTCTCACAAGGTCACGTTCGGCTACGAGGAGCGGTGCTTCGGGGCGAACTGCGGCAATCTCACCAAGGACACGTCGGACAACTGGCCCGATGTGCCCTTCGATGCGATCTGCGCGAGCGGAGCCACCGACTGCCGGGCGGCTTCCCCGGCCTTCTTCACCCGCAAGCGCATGACGGCCGTCACCACCCACGCGTGGTCCACGGCGCTCGAACCCGACAACTACGCCCCCATCGACACCTTCGACCTCACCCAGGAGTACCTGGACCCGGGTGACCTCGGCGACACCAGCGACCAGAGCCTGGTGCTGAAGTCCATCAAGCGCACCGGACGCAACGGGGCGACGACGGCGGACGTTCCCCCCGTCGACTTCACCTACCACATGCGGCCGAACCGGGTCGATGCCGACGGCGACGACGTCGTTCCGCTCAGCCGCCCGCGCATCAACACCATCACGTCCGAGGCCGGCGCCATCACCACGGTCACCCTCTCCGACCCCCAGTGCGTACGCGGCACCAGGATGCCGACCGCCGAGGACACCAACTCGCTGTCCTGCTACCCGGTCTACTGGCCCGTCAACGGCGGCGACCCGAAACTCGACTGGTTCCACAAGTACAACGTCAGCGCCGTCACCCTCGCCGATCCGGCCGGCCAGAACGATCTGGTCGAGCATGCCTACACCTACGAGAACCCAGGCTGGCGGTACAACGACGATCCCTTCACCCCCGAGGACGAACGCACCTGGTCCACATGGCGGGGCTACGGCAAGGTCACTTCCTTCATTGGCGCCGCCGACAAGACCCGTTCCAAGACCGTGAAGGTTTTCATGCAGGGCTTGCGGGGCGACAAGCGCAAGGGCACGAGCGCCACCCGTACCACCACGGTCGCGGCAGTCCCGGTTCCGGGCCTGACGATTCCCGACATCGACGACGACGAGCAGTACTCGGGCTTCCAGCGCCAGGAGATCACCTACGAGGGCGCCGCCCCGCGGTCCGTCTCGGTCACCGACCCCTGGAGCCGGCAGACCTCGAGCCAGCAGAAGTCGTACGCGAACATCAAGGGCCACTACGTCCGCACAGGATCCTCCTACAGCCACACCTTCCTCACCTCCTCCAACACCTGGCGCACGACCCGGACCGACAACACCTACGACGACTACGGCATGCAGTCCCGCACGTCGTCGTCCGGCGACACCGCCAAGACCGGTGACGAGACCTGCACCCGGGTCTGGTACGCCCGCAACCAGGCCAAGGGCCTCACCAACCTGCCCTCACGCACCCGTACGGTGGGTGCCTCGTGCACCGTCACCGACGACCAGCTGAGCCTTCCGGCGACCTCGGCCAACCGCGGAGACGTCCTCTCCGACACCGCCACGGTCTACGACGACGTCAACGCCGGAGGCTGGTCGGCGACCCAGACCCCGACCCTCGGACTGTCCACCTGGACCGGTCGTGCCCAGTCCTACCCCGCCGCCTCCGGTACGGCCGACCGTGACCCGGCGGGTACGGGCGGCTGGCAGACCACTGGCAGGTCCACCTACGACACGGCTTCGGCCAAACTCGGCCGCAGGCTGACCGCGACCGACGCGGCCGGGAACACGACCACGACCAGCTACTCCCCGGCGTCGGCCGGCCCGCTGGAAGTCACCGTGGTCACCGCCCCGAAGCTCGCCGCCAACGGCCAGCAGCACAGGTCGTACTCGTACGTGGACCTGCGCGGCTCCATCGTGCGCTCCATCGACGAGACCATGGCCTCGACCTACACGACGTACGACGGACTCGGCAGGATCACCGCGACCTGGCTCCCGAACCGGGGCCAGTCCCAGACCCCGAACGTCAAGTACGGCTACGGAATGGCGCGCGGCAAGCAGCCGTGGACCTCCGTGAGCTCGCTCATGGCGGACGGGACGAGCTACAAGACGGTCTACTCGATCGCCGATGCCCTGCTGCGACCGTTGCAGACCCAGACGCCGTCGCCGAACGGCGGCCGGCTGCTGACCGACACACGCTACGACTCGCGCGGTCTGGCCTACGAGTCCTATGCCGACATCTGGGACAAGGACAAGGCACCCGAGGGCACCTATGCCCGAGCCGAGTACGGCAGCACCCCGGCGCAGACCGAGACCGTCTTCGACGGCATGGGCCGCGCCGTCACCTCCTCACTCCTGGTCTACGGGGTGAAGAAGCAGACCACCAGCACCAGCTACACCGGTGACTCCGTCGCCACGACGGCGGTCCAGGGCGGCACGGCCAGCCGCACGATCACCGACGCCCTCGGCCGTACCACGGAGACCCGCACCTACGGCGGAATGGTGCCGAACGATCCGGCTTTCGGGGGCACCGCGCCGGGCACGCCGTACACCAGCGTGAGCCACACGTTCACCCTCGACGGCAAGCAGGCGACGATCACCGGGCCCGACAGCGCGAAGTGGACGTACGGCTACGACCTCTTCGGCCGGAAGGTCAGCTCCTCCGACCCCGACAAGGGCACGGCCACCACCTCCTACACGGTCCTGGACCAGGTGGCGACCTCGAAGGACGCGCGCAACACGGTCCTGGAGTACGGCTATGACGAACTCGGCCGCAAGACCGGTCTGTGGACGTCCCCGAAGTCCGACGCCAACAAGCTCGCGGCGTGGACGTACGACACCGTGCGCAAGGGCTCCCCGACGGACTCCACCCGCTACGAGGGCGGTCTGACCGGCAAGGCCTACACCAAGTCCGTCACCGCCTACGACACCCTGGGGCGGCCCGCGACGACCCGGCTGACCCTGCCCGGCAACGACCCGCTCGTCACCTCGGGCGCCATCGCGGCCACCACTGACCACACGGTCAGCTACCGGCTGGACGGCACGCTCAACACGACGACGGCGCCGGCCGTCGGCGGACTGCCGGCCGAGACGCTCCAGCTGCACTACAACGGCTTCGGCCTTCCGAAAGCGCTTTCCGGCACCACCGACTACGTCCAGAACGTGGCCTACTCCCCCCTGGGCGAGATCGACCAGCTCACCCTGGCCCGCTCCGCGGCCGCCGGGGTACGCAAGACCTTCATCGGCAACACGTACGAGGAGGGCACCCGGCGCCTGCTGCGGTCCACGGTCAACGACCAGACCCACACCGGCATGCTCCAAGAACTCACCTACAGCTACGACCAGGCCGGAAACGTCCTGTCGATCTTCGACTCGGCCCCGCTGAGCGGCTTCACCAAGGCCGACAACCAGTGCTTCGCCTACGACGGCCAACGCCGCATCACCGAAGCCTGGACCCCGAAGACGGCAGACTGCTCCGCCGGCGGACGTACCGCGGCCAACCTGGACGGCGCCGCCCCCTACTGGACCAGCTACACCTACACCCCATCGGGCCAGCGGGCCACGGAGAAGACCAACACCGGCACCCCGCAGACCCGTACCTACTGCTACGAACCGGCTCGCCCGCACGCCCTGGCAGCCACCACCACCGGCGCCACCTGCACCGGCGTCACCGCGCAGTACGCCTACGACGCCACGGGCAACACCGCCAAGCGCGCCGAAACCCCGGGCAGCACCAGCTCCCAGACCCTGGCCTGGGGACCGGAGGGCAAGCTCGCCAAGCTGACCGAAGGCGCAACCACCACGGACTACGTCTACGACGCGGAAGGCGAACTGCTGATCCGCCGCGACCCGGCCGGCGAGACGATCCTCTACACCGCCTCCACAGAGGTTCACCTCAAGGGCGCCAAGAAGTGGGCGACCCGCTCCTACACCGTTGCCGGCACGAAGATCGCCGTGGTCACCAACGTATCCGGCACCGCCAAACTGTCGTACACGGCGGGCGACGCCCACGGCACCTCGTCGCTGACCGTCTCCGGCGACGACAGCCAGACGGTGACCAAGCGCTACACGACCCCGTTCGGCTCGGCTCGGGGGTCGGCCACGGCGAACTGGCCCGACGACAAGCGGTTCCTGGACAAGCCCGAGGACATCAGCACAGGCCTGACGCACGTCGGAGCCCGCGAATACGACCCAGCCCTCGGCCAGTTCCTCAGCGTCGACCCGGTCCTCGCGCCGGACGCCGCACAGTCCCTCAACGGCTACGCCTATGCGAGCAACAACCCCGTCACCAACGCCGACCCGTCGGGCATGTGCCCGGAAGTCGACTGCCCGACCCGGCCCTGCCCCAACTGCGAGAACACCACGCCCGGAAACGAACCCGGCCCTCCGACGCTGACGGAAGCCGGCAAGCAGGGCGGCTCCGGCCTGACGCGGCCATGGCGCGGAAGGGACTACACGATCTCGCCCGGCGATGTGTACAGGCCGCTGACGATGGAATGGCGACCCGCCTTCGTTCCCATCCCGTTCGCCCCGGTGGTCGAAGGATTCGGAATCCTCGACGAGGGCGGCCCGTACAACGAGTGGGAGACCTCGCGCGCCCTGTTCCTGGGCTGGCTCTGGGGTGGCGGCTACCCCTTGGGACCGAACCAGAAGTTCAAGGGAGGCGATGCGTTCACGAAGGTGCTCGCGGGTGACGAAACGATCAGGGGCGCCCGCGAGATGCTGCTGGCGCAGGCCCTGGGGAGCGGAATGGACGCGACCTACGCAAAGGAGCCGTACGCATTCAGCTACAAGGACAGGGGTCCTGAACCTGGCAGCCCGTGGTGGAAATTCAATACGGCGCGAGGGATCTACAACGATTTCTCCAGCGTCGTCACCAATGGAACTCTCGGACACGAGAACATGGCGGACGCCTTCTTGGGCACATACTCCGCAAAGGCTCAGATCGTCAACGTGGACAAGGAAAAGGGTGCCGTGCGCATTCAGTTCTCGGTCAACAATCTGAGTGACTGGAACTCTGCCACGCACATGGTTCCACGGGAATGGAATCCGCTTTTCGACAAGACGTTCGGCGCGGCCGTTTCGCAGGAATTCACCTGGCAGGAAAGACTTCCGCTGAACGTATGCGGATGCTCCGTCAAATAGGCTGAACGTCAGGAGGGGGCGAGGTGGATGATACATTCGCTCCGCCTCCCCGTGAAAATATGGAGATAGAATGCGCTATCGTCGGTTCCCCCTGGCAACTCGCCTGTTTGCGCTGGCCACCGTGTTGTTGCTGTCGGCGTGCGGCGGTTCGGAAGAACCGCGAGCAGTGACAGATATCGGCAGTCTCACGGGCAAATGGGCCACGGGAGCCGGCGCCAGCCTGGTCTTCAAAGCGGACCACACGTTCGACTCGCAAGGTCTGAGCCTGGATCCTGCCCTCGTCCGCGGCTGCCCCAGCGGCACGGGCCACGGGAACTGGGCCTTCTTCGTGGACGAGGGAACTCCCGGGGGACTCGTCGGGATGGACAAGGAGGCGCAGTCTGGCGAAACCGTCGGGGTCACCTTCCGGGACATGCCCCTGGGAGACTGCAGCATCACCCTGAGCGTCATCAGGGACGGATCCGTTCTCTGCGTCTCCATGGATCCGGACCAAGTGTGCTCCTTCAAGGAACGCTTCACCCGCGTCGAGGGGAACCGCGGGTAGGCCAAGGGCAAGGACACCGGAGCCAGCGGCGCCGACTCGCGCAGCTGGGAGGCATCCGGTCCAAAAGCCGCCGTCGGCAAGACCATCACGATCGCCGACGGCGGCTATGCGCATGGTCGGTGAGGGCGAAGCGGAGCCTGGTGGACGATGGCGAGCTTGGACCTGCCGCGCCTTGGATGACGGCCGCCACACCAAGACCCGTGACCGTGCTTTCCGACTCCGCAGTCGGACGGCGGAGCCGTTCCCATCCGATGCCTACCCGGCGGGTCTGTCATCGTTCGCAGCACGGGCTGAGGCATGGGGCGGAGGGCTCTCCAGGGGCCGGCCGGATCGGCAGAGTGCCGACGCATACCCAGGATGCCGTCCTGGATCGGTGAGTTGTGGGTGGATTGCCGGATTCAGCGAAAGTGTGCGAGAACGGCGCTTCGGCCACGTAGAGTCGCAGGTCAGCAAGCCTGCTCCCTGCGCACGCGGGGATGTGCGTTCACTGGCACCGCACGCCCCTGACGTACGCGGACGACTTGTGCCCCAGGGCTCATCAGGCGCGGGCGGCAGCGGTCTGTCTACGGTCGCCGTGCGGTCGCTCAGACAGCTCGGCAACCGTACGCGCGTGCCCGGCCGCGGTCAGTACCAGCGCTGGTGGACGTTGAAGGCACTGGAGTTCGCGTTCCAGAGGCCAACCGGGCTGCCGTTCCCCCGCCAGCTGCTCGAGTAGCCGTCCAGGGCGAGGGTGCTGCTGCTGATGAGCGACGTGAGGGCGAACTCGTTGTTGCCGAGTTGGTGGACGCGGAAGACCTGACCGCGGGCGGCGCCGTCCTTGCAGTCGTAGATATTGAACTGGGCGCCAGGGCGTTCCCAGTGCGAGGACGGGTAGTCGAGGCAACGTCCGGAGGCGTTGTTGACCAGCAGAAAGTCGGAGTTGCCGCCGGAGCTTACGGCCCGCCACCGCCAGTAGAGGGTGGGGCCTCCGTTGCATTCCCAGAAGCCGACCGGGGAGTTGTTGGCTGCTCCACCGCGCTCGAAGTTGTCGAGGCAGTACTTGTCGCCGTAGCCACGTAACGCATGGTGAACGCGGGCGAGTCCAGAACCCGTGCCGGAGTACCGGCCCGCCGGCATTGCCTTGCAGGCACGCGGCACCGGACGCGCCTACAGCGCCACGGTGGATAAGGTGAACGTGGACCTCGCCGGGACACCGGGTTGATCACCACTGCCGGTGCGGATGGAGCAGCCGCGCCGCGGCGTTGCTGCCCCTGAGCTCCACCTGGTGTCGCCCGCGCCGGACGCCGAGCGGGCCGCCGAACTGATGGACCTCCAGCGGGCGGCCCGCAGCCTCGCTGCCCTGCCCGACGCAAAGGACGCCGCGACCACCGGCCGCAAGGCCCGCGACGAGGCCCGCCAAGTCCTGCGCGAGGCCTTGCGCCTTGGCATCGAGCACCAGGGCCAGCTCGCCGTGCTCAGCGCTGGCGGCCTGCTCGCCGTGGACGTCCCGCGCTCTGTGTTCATCGGCGAAGCCGATGTGGCTTTGCCTAATGCCTGAGCGTGGCGGAACCCCGCAGCTCACTGGCCTGCACAGGGGCGTCAGCTGTCGTCGTCGTGGCCATCGTCTTCGTGCAGGCGCTGCTCCAGATCGCTCACCCAGCGCTGGGCCCACGCGCGGAGCTCGGCCGTCTCGTCCTCGGTGAGGCCGTAGGCGGCGAACTCATCGTCGTCGGCCCAGTCCGCGCCGGCGAGACGGTCGCGCAGGTCGTGGAGGCGGAACTCGTCGCGACCGTGCCGCCTGCCGAGGCGCTCCAGCTCGTTGGCGGTGCGGTGTCGGGAAGCCGCGTGTACGTCGATGAGGTCGCGGACGGCGCCGCGGTCGGCCAGGGCGCGGACCTTGGTGCCGATGACGGAGTCGAAGGCGAGGACCGGCCCGTACTCGGTCTGGGCCGGCGGCGTCCAGAAGTGTTCCTTGAGGACGTCCACCTCGCACTCCTCGCCGGTGTCGGGGTCGGCTGCCATCAGGCGGGCCGACAGGGCGTCCACGTCGATCACGCGCACCTGCCAGCCCCGTGCGGCCAAGCCCCGCTCGAGGTCCGCGACGATCTCGGCCATGGGGGCCGGGTTCTCGGTGGCGACGGCGAGGTCCTGGCTGAGCCGCTCGACGAGGCCGTGGGCCTGGACGGCGTACCCTCCGGTGATCACGAGGGGGTACGGGGCGCCGATGTCGATGACGGCGGCCAGGAGCCGCCGGTGCAAGTCGCTCAGGTTCACGCTGCGGCGGATCCCGTAGTCGCCAGCTCGGGGAAGGCTTCCTCCCACACCTGCCGCAGATGCCTGCTGATCAAGGTGCGCAGGACGGGCCACTGCGCCAGGAGGAGGTCACGGTTCAGCAGGGTGACGAGGTCTTCGTGCTGCCCTTCGGCCAGGACGGTGCGGTACAGGCCCATGCGCAGGCGCGGTCGGTCCAGGTCGTAGGAGCGCAGTCCGGACCAGGCCACGTGCAGCGGCAGCTCGACGACGCCGTGCCGCGGACCTGCGAGTTTCTCCAGCGAGGCGGGCAACCGGCCCGCGTACCGGGCGTGCAGCACCTCGGCGGCCGAGGGCGCCGCGCTGCTGGAGGAGAGCGTGACCATGGACCCGATTATCCCGCGTCCCGCCCGTCCCCGGTACCGCAGACGCGACACACCGCCCCGGTGGCTGTATCGCGTGCCGCGACCATGACCATTCCACCTACGGTCCGGCTGGAGCACGTCTCCTTGTTCTGAGGTAGATCCGGCTGACCCTGGCTGGTCGAGACCCAGGCGACCCGGGGGCTGCGCGGATACTGTCGCTGCGGAGGTGGAGGCTCGTGTCATGGCCGTCTGTGATCGTTCTTGCCCCTGAGGGGCGACGCCCGTGGCTTGACGGACGACTTCGTTCCTTTGAACTCGTGCCGGATCCCGTGACGGGTGACGAAAGACTCCGCTGGCACGGGTACTCGTACCACCTCGACCTCTCAGGCAGGATCCTGGCGGACTACGAGTCGGACGAGCTCGAGCAGGTGAGGTCCCAGATCGGTGAGCCGTACGGCGTCTATGTGTCGTGCGAGTCCATGGACGCGGCCCGGACTTTCCTCCGCTACGTTCTCGACGGCTTCGACGGCCTCATCGACACCAACCACTTCGAGATCCTGCCGGCGAAGGAGTTCCTCGCGCTGGTGGACGGTTACCCGGAATGGGACTGGCGCCGCCAACCAAGCACGGCCCTGCGGTAGTGCGTCTTTCACCTGTGGGCCCAGATGCGGATGAGCGGGCGAGGGCGAAGCGGGAGCTGGTAGGCGATGGCGAGCCTGGATCTGCTGCGCTCGGGAATGGCCGCCACGCCGAGACCGTGACCGTGCATCTGGATGCCGTAAGTCGGACCGGGCGGAGCCGTTCCCATTCGATGTCGACCCGGCGGGTCTGCCATAGGTTGGCAGGACGGGCTGACCACGAACGGGCCATGACGGCGGACGGCAAGGCGGGAACCTCAGTACCTCTGGCGGGTCCGCTCGACGAGCCCGCAGCGCACATGAGCCGTTTTAGGCACATTGATCAACTCCTCTAGAGTGGGGAGCGCACAGATTTTCGCTTTTGCGTTCACTCGCCGGGGGGGCGGACACCACATGGCTGATGACAATTTGCCCGAGCCGGACCGGCTTCCGCTGACTCCGGACGAACTCGAGCGGCACGGCTCCGAGTGGGGCGGTGCCGTCTTCACGGCCCCGCCCGCCGACAGTTACGCGGATCCGCTCGCTCCCGCCGGCCTGCCCACCGGACCGCCCCTGCTCCGGCAACCGCCGCTCGGCTTCCAGCCGTTCGCGCCTGCGCCCGGTGGCCCGACCCAGGATGCGCTCAAGATCGCCCCTGCAGTCCTGACCACTGCGGCGGGAAAGGCGGACGAGATCCATACCGCCTTCACCAAGTCGGCGGCCGCTCTGGAGGAGCCGGCACGCACCGCCTCCACCGCCATGACGGGTTGGGAATCAGCCGATGCGCTCAAGGTGGCCCACAAGCAGTGGGAGAAGCAGGCAGGCACCGTCGCGGGCTGGCTGGCGCACATATCCGAGAGCCTGCGCATCGCGGCCCGGGACTACAACAAGACCAACGCCGACGTCGACCACTCCTTCCGGGGAGTGTCCCGCCGCTCGCAGCTGGACGGACTCTGATGACCAGCTTCTACCAGGAGATCCTGGAAACGGACCTCGGTCCGCTGGAGAAGCTGCTCGCGCAGTGGCGTACCAGCCGCGACGCCCTCGCGAAGCTTCCGGAACGGGTCCGCGACGACATGCTGACGCCGCTGCGGGACAGGGGCTACTGGGAGGGCGCAGCCGCCCCGTACGCGTGGCGGATGATCGATGACATCGAACGGCAGATCGCGTCGGCCGCCAAGGTCGCCGATGCGGCGATCGGCGTGATGGAAGATGCCCTCGGCGAGTTCAAGGCGGTGAAGAAGGACCTGCAGGACACGGTCCGGCGCGCCCAGGAGAAGGGCGTCTTCATCGAGGCGAGTGGTCTCGCGGCCACTACGGTGTTCGACGGCCAGTGCAAAGTGATCGAGAAGGACTCGGCGGAGGCCAAGGCGATCGAGGGCGCCCAGCGCGAGATCAACGGCGTCGTGAAGCGGGGCATCGCCGCCGATCGGAACCTGGCATTCGCCCTGATGTCGGACGTGGGTCTCGGGCAGTGGTTCAACAGCAACCCGCAGCACAGGAACATCGACACCACCGACAGGATCTCCCACGGGGACTACAACGCCCTCAACCTCGCCATGCAGGGCAAAGACCCCTACCCCGCCCGTCAGCGCGAAGGGGCCTACGCGCTGGGCTGGGACTACGGGACCGGCAGCGGCCCGCGGGACCGCGAGTACCACGACGGCGACAAGATGACGGAGCTGATCAAGAAGAGTGTCAGCATGGAGCAGCTCCGGGCCGACACCCTCGCCGGGTGGCGGGAGAACGCGGCCCAGGACGGCACCGTCAGCTACTCGATCTCCAAGGACGGGAAGATCGGCGCACTCAAGAAGCTCGTCACCACCGACCTCCCGGCGATCATCACCAATGACGAGGAACACCTGGGCGAGGCCTTCGTGGGGTCCTACTCTCTCGACTACAGCGTGAAGGGACAGGACCCCGACGGCTCGCTCGTGGTGGAGTACACGCTGAACAACTCCACCAGCAACGAGTCCCTCCTCCACTACGCCGGCTATTACGAATGGCTGGAGAAGACCAACCGCGAGGAGGGCGTGCTGTCCACGATCGACCAGAAGATCACCTGGACCGAGCGCATCCCCGCAGACGGAAAGTAGTCCGTGCACCACCGATCACGATCACATCGCCTCCGCCGTGCCGCGGCAGCCCTGGCCGTCGTCGCCGGAACGCTCACCGCCTGCGGCACGGACCCGCTCGAACGCTGTGTGCCGGAGCCCTCCACCACGGCCAGCGCGGCTCAGCTCGTGGGTACGTACGTCGGGTCGCGCGAGGCCGACGGCGTCCGCCTGACCCTTACCGCCACCCCGGGCGGCAACCGCGGCGGCACCCTCACGGCGGAGAACTGGCCCACGGGCAACTTCCACACCTCGCAGCCGGGCAAGGCCTTCACCGGCTCCGGGACCTGGGAGGTCGAGGACCCGCGCCCTCCGACGCGCAGGTCCCTGCTCCGGCTGCAGTTCGAGGACCCGGCGGAGGTCACCTCGGGAGACACGCTGGACAAGCTGTCCATCGGCATCGACGCCCAACGGATCTTCGTCTACGACGACGTCGACCCCGACGTCTGCCCTGCATTCCGTCTGCAGCTTCAGACGGAATGAGTCGGCTTTCGGGGTCGCGTCCGTCGCGTCGCGGGGACAGGGCGGGAGGCGCCGCCGCGGCGGCTTCGGTGGGACCTGGAGTGGTGCGTCGTATGGACGAGATCGTCGATCCTCGCTGCGTCGAGATGGAGAGACGCTCCGCCACGCCAGCATGGACACGTTGACGCCGTTGTCGCTGACGATCCCCTTCCCTCCAGCTGATCGACGCCGAAGCACGTGGGTCCGCCGAGGACGGGGTGAGGGTCGTCTTGACCGAAGTGGACAGTTCGTTGTGGGACGCCAGGGCTGTCGGGGAGCGCGCGCGTACGCAGCGAACTTCGTCACACTAGCCAGGCGCACGTACCCCGTGAGCGGCCAGATGCTGCCCGGGGCCGGGGATACGAGCCGGCGCTCCCTCCCGATGGCGACAGCCTGGGCATCGCCGTAGGCAGCCCCGCCGTTTACGGCGCCCCTCCCCTGGTACTGCCGCGCGCGGCCTGGACCTGGTGCCAAGGGTTCTGAGCCCGGGACTGGGCCCGGTCGAGGTACTGGCGCTTGACCGTGGCCGAACCCGGCTTCCACCGCCCCTGCTGCGTCGGGTCGCCGCCGGCGTCCGCGATCTCCTGGGCGCCGCCGCGGCGCAGGCCGTGCGAGGTGATCAGGTGCCAGCCGGGCAGCCCGGCCAGGTAGGCGCGGTGGCGGACCCAGTCGTTGAGGGCGTCGCCAGTGACGTAGTCGCCCCGCGCGGTGGCCGCGGACCGGTTCTGCAGCCGGCCCTTCGAGGTCAGCGCCCGCATCAGCGGGCCGTCGTGGACGCCCAGCCGGTGCAGGCACTTCAGCCAGTCCCGTACGGCCGCGACCGGGTCGTAGCGCGGGTCGGCCGGATCGGCCGGGATGAAGGTGCTCTCGCCCTTTCCCTCCTGGTCGGTCTTGGAGTACGCGATCCACAGGTCGACCCCGGCGTCCTCGACCTCGACGTGATCGATGTCCAGGTCGGCCAGCTCGATACGGCGGTTGAGCGCCCCGCGTCCCACCAGGAGCGCGCACCGGTCCCGCAGCCCGGCCGATGTCCGCAGGTCACAGGTGTCGACCATGGCGCGCAGCATGGGTTCGGTGATGGCCGGGGCCTTGCGCACCCGGTTCCGCTTCCCCCACTCCTTGCGGTACTCGGCCAGCATCCCCCGCGCCTCGGTCGTGCCGGGCCGCCGGTCCTCCGGCATCCACGTACGGACTCCCGACATGTACGTGCGGATGGTGTTCGGCGCCATCCCCCGGGCGATCAGGCCGGCGACCCACTCCACGTACGTGGCCGTCGTGCAGGGCCTGGCCACCCGGCCCATCTCCTCGCACCACTGGGCGAAGTTCCTGCGCTGGCTGCTGTAGTTGCGGTTGGTGTTGGTCGGCGCGGCCTTGTTCCGCAGGCGGTCGGCCGTGGTCGCGGACACCTCGAAGTCCGCGCGCGTGTAGGTGGGGGCGTCCGCCTCGGTGGGCACGGCGTCACCCGGGTAGAGGATGGTGTGCTGGTCGATGAGCGGCCGGGGCGCGGGCGGGACGGCGGCAGGCAGCAGCTCGTCCTCGACGATCTCGGCCTCGAGGACCGTACTGTCCTCGACGGGCACGGCATCCGCTACCTGATCCCCGCTCATGAGCCCCTCCCCTGACGATCGTTCCTGGGCAACCACCCTTGTATAAGGGAATTTATACGAGGGTCAGGGGGTGGCGCCGGCCAGGCAGCCGAACGAGGTGTCCCCTGCCCGGCCCGTCCCGGGGACGCATCCCGGGAGGGCCTCCTCCTGGAGCGACCACCTACCAACGTCGGTAAGTGGTCCCAGCCACCTCACGGTGAGCTGGCTGACTGCACCGGATATAAGGGCCAGGATTACCGTTCCCGTTTACTGTTCCGAACGAGTGGCGGAAATCCTGTCCACTTATCCGTGCGCAACTTACACACACCGTTGGATGCGGTAACGTGGAATCACGGAGCATGAATCCCGGGAAAGTTGCGGCGTACGGTTCCGCGGTAACAGCAGGAAGCCCGTTGCGGTGAACTACCCCGCAACGGGCCCGTCCTGGAGAGCTGCCGCCTCGGACGTGTTACCAGCACGTCCGAGGCGGCTACCCCAGCAGAGCGCGCAGGATCGTCGCGCCTGAAGCCGCCACGGCTGCGACCGGCGCGACGGCTCCGCACATACGACGTATGCGTACGAACCGTCGCCACCAGCGCTTTTGCCTCGGCGGCCTTCCTCCTTCGTCAGGACCCATGGAGGCGTCCTCCTTCCAAGCAGGCTGCGCACCGTGCGCACGCCTCGGCATGGCTCCCCAAGTGGAGAGGCATGCCGACGAGCGGCACCGTGACACGAGCCAGCCGTGAAAGGGCCTACGCAGGGAAGGCTACCGAGCCTGCTCACGATTTTGAGGCAGAACAGGAGAATTACAGGAAAGGAGTCGATCCCGGTTATCAGTGCCTGGGCACAGCTTCCCTGAAAGATCGGTGGTCCGCCCATTCTTCGGTCGCCCAGCGCCCCCTTCTTCGTGTGCGCGGCCAGGAGGTGAAGTAGCCGTACACGTCGGCGATCCCGTCGACGGAGCCGAGTCGAAGAACGTGGCCGACCCTTCAACCACCGGCACGACCAGGGGAACCCATGTGCGGCCCGATTCGCACGGTTGTTAAGCTCCCACCCGACCGGCGGGGGGCCGATCACGCAGAGCCAAGCCGACGCCGCAAGAGCGGCTGTTCGGGCCGGCTCAGGCCTTCCCCCTCCACCCGTGCTCGCCCATGAGAAGGTGGTTGTGAACCCAACCGCAAGACGACCGTCGCGACTGCGTCGCGGCCTCGGAGCCGCCGCGCTGGCTGTGCTCACCGGCTTCGCGTCACTGACGGTGCCTGAGCCTGAGGCGGTCGCCGTACCGTCCTCCAGCGCCCCCACCGAGTTGGTGCTGCCCGCCGGACCGCGGGGCCTCCCGGCCAGGGACCAGCTCTTCGTGGCCGGCGACACTGGCCTGCTGCACGCACGCGAGGACAGCGACCGGTTGCTGTGGACCCGGTACGACACGGGTGCCACTACTGATACGGGGCTGCGCATGCCCACTCCGCTCAGTGGGAACCTCGACCGGGGTGAGCCCGCAGGTGGGTACCTCGGAGCTCCCGATCACCGCTACGGAACGTCCTCCGATACGGTTGCCGTCCCCACGGCTGCGGCCCCCGCCAAGGTCGACCTGTACAACCTGGCCACCGGCCGACCGACTGCGCTGGGCACCATCACGATCCCGGCCGGGCAGACCTATTCGGGGACGTACGGGCGCACCGTGCTCACCTTCGAGGGCAGCGGCACCACCGTCACCAACTGGTTCCTGAACCGCTTGGACGGCGGCTCGACGGTCCGGACCAAGGTGGTGCTACCGACCGGTGCGGTCCTGGCAACGTTGGTGCACGACGGCGACCAGGACTCCTTGATCCTGCGCTACCGCCTCAACAACCTCACCCATTCCACCCTGGTGGACGTCGTGACGGGGCAGACCACCGCCCTGCCGGACCAGGGAGAGCACGACAATACGTATGCTTTCCGGCTGGCCAAGGGCAGGGTGCTCCGCATCGGCTACCAGCGCCCGGTGGACGTGCTCGACCGGGCGCAGCCGCAGACCGTGCTGAGTTCCCGTTCCGAGCTCTCTTTCGATGCGGAGAAGGGCGAGCTGCGCCTGCTGGGCGACTGGCTGGTCGGCACCCAATCCACCGCGGGAACGACCGGCGACAACCGCGGCCGTCCGATGTACTTCTCCGGCATCGGCCCGAACGAAGGAACCGGCGAGTATCTCCTGGACTTCGCCGACACCCAGTTGCTGCCCGCTCCTGACGGCTCGCTCTTCGCAGTCGGCAGCCTTGAGGAGCCCGCGTTCAACACCCAGCCGCAGACCGCCGTTTACCGCATCACCGCGCCCGAAGGCGCCACACCGCGGGCCGACAAGCTGGTCGACGTTCCCCACGCGCCCGCGACCGTCTTTGGTCTGTCGATCGGCGGAGGTGTGCTCACCACTGCCTCGGACACCGTCCACTTCCAGCCGGGCGACGTCACCGGCGCCTACCGCAGCTACCGTGTCTCGAACGACGCCACCCCGGTCAAGACCGCCGAGTACCTCGACGGTAGGCACCCCATCCTGAGCTGCTACGACCACGGCATCGGCTGTGCCGGACTCCGCTCCACCGGGGACGGCCGGTACCTGGAGTACGAGCCGCTGGACACAACCCCGTTCGTCGTCATCCGTCAGGCAGGTAACCGCGAGTGGGCAGATACCTTCCCCATGAACGGTGAAGGCGGTATGCGGACCGCGGACGCCTCGGGGCGCTACATGGTTCTCGCGCAGACCGCCTACGGCAATTGGATGTCCAACAACAAAGTGATCGTCGGCGATCTCGACACCCGTACCCGGGTCTTCGAGACACGGGCGACCGGCGTCGCAGTGCAGGGCGACACGCTGTGGACCTCCAAGGAGGGCAGCACCACCGTCCGCGCCACCGACGTCTGGGGGCTGCAAGAGCGCGCCACCTTCACCACCCCGTGCCCGGCCACACTGCTCGAGGCCGTCGGGCGCTTCGTCAGCTGGGGCTGCCAGGACAACCGCGGCACGGTGCGCACCAGCGGTGTGTACGACACGGTGACCCGCCAGACCCTGTCGGTACCGGTGCAGAGCGCTGCCTGGACGGACACGACCCGTGGCCGGGAGTCGCTGCTCGGCGACGGCTACCTGGTACGCCAGGATCTGGCCACTGGTCGCCTGCTGCTGCTCGACTTCCACGACGGCATCAAGGTCTCCGGCGGCGAGAACACCGTGCAGGTGCGCACGCTCGCCCAGGGCGCGGAATGGAAGTCCTTCCGCTACCCGAACCGGTCCTGGGCCGTCGACCGCACCGGCGCGAACATCGTGTGGATCGACGCCGACGGGCATCGGATCCACGTCGCCAACAACGGCATCGCGGCCGCCAAGGCCGGCAACCGGTTCACCGCGCTCTCCCCGGCACGGCTCCTGGACACCCGCGAGGCCCTCGGACGTCCGGGCACCACGCCGCTCCCGGCCGGCGGCGAGATCGCGCTGCAGGTCGCCGGGCGCGCGGGGGTGCCGGAGTCCGGGGTCAAGTCCGTCGTGCTGAATGTGACGGTCACCGACCCGAAATCCGATGGCCACCTGACCGTCTGGGCCTCCGGCACCACTCGCCCCGACGCTTCCAACCTCAACTGGACCACCGGGCGCACCGTGGCGAACCAGGTCGTCGCACCAGTAGGCGCGGACGGCAAGGTGAACCTGCGCAACGCGGGTTGGGGGACCGCCCACCTGATCGCCGACGTCTTCGGCTACTACTCGGCGGATGCCAAGGGCAGCACCTACTCGGCTGCGGGACCGGCGCGACTGCTGGACTCGCGGGCGGCGATCGGTCGGCCGGGAACCACCCCGGTGCCGGCTCGGGGTGAGATAACGCTGCAGGTCGCAGGGCGCGGAGGTGTTCCGCAGAGCGGCGTCAAAGCCGTCGTGCTGAACGTGACGGTGACGGACGCCAAGGACGCCGGGCACCTGACGGTGTGGCCGTCGGGCAGCACCCGGCCGAACTCGTCCAGCCTCAACTGGACGGCGAGCCAGACCGTGCCCAACCACGTCGTGGTACCGGTCGGGGCGGACGGTGCGGTGGAGCTGTTCAACGCGAGCTGGGGCGCCGCCCACCTGATTGCCGACGTGTTCGGCTACTACTCCGACGACCAGGCCGGTGCCGGATTCCGTCCCGCCGGACCCCAGCGCGTACTGGACACCCGCACCACCGGCGCCGTGCCCGCGCGCGCGAACACCGTACTCGATCTGTCCGGTAGCCGTGAACTCGGCGCTGCCAAGGCGGTCGTGCTGAACGTGACGGTGACCGACCCGAAGTCCGACGGCCACCTGACCGTCTGGCCCTCGGGCACCACCCGCCCCGATTCGTCCAATCTCAACTGGACGTCTGGGAGCACGGTGGCCAACCTGGTGACGGTGCCGGTGGGTGCCGACGGCAAGGTGGACATCGCCAACCTGGGCTGGGGCTCCGCGCAGGTGATCGTCGATCTCTGCGGCTACTTCGCCTGAGAGGGCGAGCCCGCTGTACGCCCGCGGCCTCCCCACCGAGTACCGACTCGGCGGGGAGGCCGCCGTGTATCAGCAGTCGGGGCGGCTACGGGCTCGATGTATATCTCGTACACGGTGAAGACGACGCGGCAGTGCGGGGCGTGCTCCTGGGTCTGGCGGGCGAGGGTGAGGCGCAGCCTCGAACTGGGGGCGGACCTACGCGGGTGCTGGTCTTCCCGAGAACACCTTGTCGCGCGGGATGCCCTGCCCCGCGAGGGCGTCGAGCGGGGACTGGAGTTCTGCAGAGGCTACACCGGCACCAGACGGACCGTAGCCGGCTCCAAGCAGCCCGGCGGCCATTCCGCCAACCCCAGAGACAGCCGCATCTCCTGTGCGAGCCGAGCATGATCAATCTCAGCGGCACGTTCTGCGCCGCCGCAACTACTTCCACCCGTATGGCAGAGAACCGGTTGTTTCTTGCCAATGCGCCTCAGGAGACCCAGCGGACACTCGGCACCGTTATCCGAACAAGAACGGCTCGAACTGGACGGTGGGGGCATAAAGGAAATTCTTGCACTTTTAAAGCAATGAAGGCATGCATCGAGCCAACTATGGCCAAATCTGCACCAAGGGTGCTTCTGCGGGTTTCCCCGACACGGTTTCTCAGCGTGGGGCGAGCCCTCTGCGCAAAAGTTTCTGCGGCGTGTCGCCCGTGACTTGTTCACGGCGATGACCAATCCCTCGAACCCCGGGGATGGGTTACGTTCCCTGAGCACGTCCCGGCCGACCACCCGGGTCGGTGAAAACGGGGAGAAATAACGGGGAAGAAGACCACAGGGCACGGGTCTTGCTTGGAACCATTACCTGCGCTCCGGCATGTCTTCTTCCCCGGCTACGCATCTAGGAGTGTACGTGCAGCGCACTACTCTGCGCGCTGCCGGAGCCTCGGTGATCGCCGCCGTCGTTCTCGGAATAGCCGCCCCTGCGGCATCCGCCGCGACCTCAGCCATTCCGGCGCCTGCCGCGCGGGCCGGGGCCGTGTCTCACACGGCCGGCCTCCAGCAGCCGGGCACGTTCTCGTTATCCGCCACCGGTACGGTCACCGGTGACCTGGGCAGCGGCGCCCATGGGCCGAACTCATCGCCTGGAGGCGTTGCCGATTCGGAGAGCGCCGCTGCCAACAAGGGCAAGGCGTTCCTCGAGCTGCTGAAGCGCACGGGCGGCCTCTTCAAGAAGGCCGCCGACAAGGCGAAGGCAGGCCGAGCCGCGTTCGAAGAGTGGATCGGCCAGCAGAACTGGGCTGTGAGGGCTGCCTGGTGGGCCCTCAGTGGCGGTGCCCAGGCGTACGCCTTCGACGTTCTGGCCAACTGGGTCGGCTGACTTCCCCCGGGGCCGCCCCCTGATCCAGGGGGCGGCCCCTCCGAACGACCGGAAAGGCACGCATGCCCACCGGAGCATCCGGATCCACCCCGGTGGACCGCTTCTTCGCAGTTCCCATGGTCCTGCTCGCCCTGACTTTCCCCGTGTTCTTCTTCGGCGAGGACAAGGGTCGAACCGCAGGGTGGCTGCTCTACGGAGCGGGCCTCGCCCTGACCGTCTGCGGGTACGTGTACTGCGCCCTGACGGGGAAGAAGGCGAGCGTGGGCGGCGCGAGCTGCGCTGTCGGGGCCGTGGTCATCGGGTTGTTCGCCTGGTACAGCTTCGGGGGACCCTGGTGACCGATACGGGCTCCTCTTCTGACAGTGGTGTGATGGCACGCGCGCTGAGCTGTAGGTTCGGCCCGAAAACCGTGCTGCACGACGTATCCCTGGACGTGCCACTGGGATCGGTGACTGGATTCCTCGGTGCCAATGGTGCGGGAAAGAGCACGGCGATTCGCATCATGCTCGGCCTCCTGCGGGGAGGAGGCCGGACCCATTTTCTAGGTCGCCCCCTGTCCGCCTGGAACACGCCGGGGCGGGTGGTCGGTGCTGTCCTTGGAGGTGTGGCCGGCCACCCCTCCCACCGAGTGCAGACGCATCTGGCCATGGTCGCAGCGGGGACAGGCCTGCCGCAGCGCCGCGTCGACGAGGTCCTCGACCTGGTGGGACTGGCCGAGGCCGCCGCATTGCGCCTCAACGCTCTGTCCCTGGGCATGGCCCAGCGGGTGGGCATCGCACAGGCAATGCTCGGGAACCCGCCCGTTCTCATCCTCGACGAACCGGGCAACGGCCTCGACCCGCACTCCCTGCGCTGGCTGCGTACATTCCTCCGCCACCTCGCCACCGAGGGACGGGCCGTGCTGGTCTCCAGCCACCTGCTCGCGGAGATGGAGCAACTGGCCGACAGGGTGGCCGTCCTCGCCCAAGGCACCGTGGTCGCACAGACCACGGTGCGTGACATCAGCGCCCGGACCGGAAACGTCATCGCGCAGAGCCCGGATACCGGTTCTGCGGCTTTGCCTGCGCGGTGTCTGGTGGCTCGGACCGCGAGGTGAAGGCGGAGTCGGCTCCTGGCCGTGGCGACCGGCAGATGGTCGTGGTGTCGAGGAGCGGCTTTCTTGACCCCGTTTGGTGCGTCTACGTCCACCAGGGAAGCCACCCGTTGGAACGCGGTGGAGTGTTGGCTGTTTCAATGGCGACTCCGAAAACAACGCGCTCAGCGAGACCTTGTGGACCGCTCCCGACCGGATTCGTATGACCACGGCGGGAGGCGCGGTCCACGAAGTGACCATCGCCCCAGGCGGTCGGCCTGGCGCCCTGCGCCCGCTGCGCGACCCGGACGCGCCGGATCTGGAGGAGGACGACGAGGAAGAAGGCTGCTGACACCTACTCGCTGGTCATCCCGTCACTTCCGCGGCAACGCCCGGCTGCGGCCGGGTCCGCGTGCCCCAGCGGGCGAGCGACGGGCCGACAGCGCCCAGTGCCGCGAAGAACACCGCCAGCAGCAGCCAGCCTGTCGTGCCGAGGCCGAGCACCACCGTGGTGAGGATCGCGGGGGCGAGAGCCTGGCCCGCGCTGAAGCCGAGACCGAGGACGCCTTGGTACTGGCCCTGGGCGTGGTCGGGGGCAAGGCCGAAGCCCAGGGCGAAGCCCGCCGATGACTCCCAGACCTCTCCCAGGCTGTGGACGAAGATCGCGGCCAGGACCAGTCCTGCCGCGGCCCAGACTGGGGTGTACGCCGCCAGCGCCATCATCGGGCAGCTGACGAGGAAGAGCAGCCCCGCCGTGCGAAACGCCCGGCCGCCGTCGTGCGGGGTCTCGATACGCGAGCCGATCCTGGTCTGCATCAGCACACAGAAGACGGAATTGACGGCGAACAGTGCGGCCACCGTCCAGCGCGGCGCTTCGGTGTGCTCGGAGATCCAGATCGGCAGGAGCAGGGAAACCACCGGGTACTGCAGTCCCATGGCCCCGTAGAGGGCGGTGAACGCCAGGAAGGGACGATCCGCGAGGACGAGCCAGCGCCGCTGTTGCGGCGGTGCTGCCAGTACCGGATAGCGGGGCAGCAGGAGCAGAAGCACCGCGCACAGGGCGAAGCTCGCCGCGTTGCCGAGGATCAGCGCGACGTAGGCGCCGCGGGTGTCCGCGGCCAGCGCCAGCCCCGCACCCACCGTTCCCAGGACGACGCCCAGGTTGACGAACGTGCGCAGCTTGGCACGGAACAGGGCCGGGCGCTCACCTCCGACCCGGACCACCAGAGCGCCCCACGCCGCCCCGCCGGCCGCCGCGGCGATCTGGTCGACCGTCGCGATGACCGTGAGCGCGGCCCAGCTTTCGACGAGGACGAGGGCCGCCATCGACACCGCCTGGACCGCGAGGGCCGACATCATGATCGTGCGCGCCCCTCGCCGGTCGGCCAGATGCCCGCCTGGTATCCCCGCGCACAGGCCGATCACTCCGGCGATGGTGAGCGCGGCGCCGACCTGCACCGCGGGCAGGCCCACGACCAAGGTGAAATAGAGCGCCGACGCCGCGTTGAACAGACCATTGCCGACTCGGTTGACGAAACTGGCGGCGATCAGCACGCGCTCCGGCCTGCTGTCCCCCACCATGCGGCCTATTCGGCCTGCCAGGCCGCCCTTGATCATGGACGGCAGGCTAACAGCGGCCGCTGATCCAGCAGCAGTCGCACCAAGATGGCCCCGGTGTCCTATCTCAGACACCGGCCGCAAAGTAGGTCGCGGGTGGCCGTACGAGTCCCGCTTCCCCGTCCTGGGTGGCGTCGTTGGTCTGAGAGGTCGTTTTCGTCCGATGTTTCATCCCAGAATCGGGTGTTCCGTGGCCGTCTTCGGGTCGCGCCAGGAGATGGTGTTCTCGCTTGTGAGGCGGCGGGCCATGAGGTCGGTCATGGCGATGTGGATCACGGCTTCGGAGCGGGTGGGCAAGGTTTCGTAGTCGCGGGCAAGGCGTCGGTGGAACATGAGCCAGCCGTAGGTCCGCTCGACCGCCCACCGTTTGGGCATGGGGGTGAATCCCCTGGTCCCGGGCTTGCGGGTGGTGATCTCCATGTCGATGCCGAGTGTGGCGGCATGCTCAACGAGGTGCTGGCGGTAACCGCCGTCGACCCACACCTTGCGGATGCGGGGGTGTTCGGCGGCGACCTGGTCGAGCAGCGAGGTGCCGGCAACGGAGTCCTGCACGCTCGCCGCGGTGACCAACACTGCGAGGACAAGGCCGAGCGTGTCGGTGACGATGCTCCGCTTCCTGCCCACGATCTTCTTGCCCGCGTCGACGCCCTGGCCGGCAGCGGGGACGCTGGTGGAGGTCTTGACACTCTGGGCGTCGATCACACAGGCCGTTGGCTCTGCGTCCCGGCCCTCCTTCTCTCGCAGAAGCTGCCGGAGCAGGCCGTTGAGCTGGGCGAACACGCCCTCGTCAGCCCACTTGGCGAAGTAGCCGTAGACGGTGTTCCAGTGCGGGAAGTCGTGCGGGAGGTAGCGCCACTGGACCCCGGTACGGTCGACATACAAGATCGCGTCCATGATGTCGCGCAGGTCGTGTTCGGGCGGCCGGCCGAAGTCCAGGGCCCGGCCGCGGCGCTCGAAGCGCCATGCGGCCAGCACCGGCTCGATCAACTCCCAACGGGCATCGGACAGATCGCTCGGATACGGACGTCGCTTCGCCATACGTCCGGCGTACCGCGCCGGACCGCATGCGCCCAGGCGCACACCCGCGACGGTGGAAGCACACGACCTCGGAGACCGGTCATCCTGGGATGAGACAGGAACACGTGGCTTTTCGCCCCATCAGCCACCCCACCCGTCCCCGCTGGCGTCGATCGCCACCGCAACCTCACCTGCACCGCAACCCGACACTCCGAGAAGCTGTTGATAAGCCGCAGTCCAGGTGAAAACGACCTCTGAGGAACTGTTGGCGAACTGGACGCTGGTCGACGGCGACTGGGACCTGGTGGCGAACAAGAGCGGGGCGACCCGGCTCAACGCCTTGTGTATCGACGCCCGGCGACGCATTGAGGGCTCACGTGGTGTCGTTGGCCAGCGTGTGCGCGACCAGTGCATTGGCGTGGCCGTGGCCCAGGCCATGCTCAGTCTTGAGCCAGGTGACGAGTTCCATGTGCTTGGTCAGCGGTGAGGTGCCGATGAGGTCCTTCCACTCCGTTATCGGGCGGCCGTACTTCTTTTCGATCGCGGGAAAGTAGCTGGCGGGCCCATGGGCCGGTGCGGTCATGCGGATGTCTCCTGTGGGTCGGTAGTGGTCTCGGTGTAGTTGCCGGCGGGCGGCGGAGTAGGGCCGCTAGCGCCGCGCGGGGAAGGCCAGGCGGGCGGTGACGGCGCTGAGGCCGAGCAGGCCGAGTCCCGCTCCGGCGGTGAAGGCCGCCACGGTGGTGGCGGAGGCGGCGAACCCGGCGATGACTCCGACCGGCACGAGGCGCGCGGCGAGCGCCCAGCCGCGCTGTCGGCGGGCGGCGAAGTGCCGGGCGAGCACGAGGAACGCGGCGCACAGAGCGAGATAGCCGACGGTGCCACTGAGCATGTGGATCGCGCCGTGTGCGCTCAGCGAGGTGACCCGGTCCTCGGGGGCGCCGGCGGGGAATCCGGCTCCTGGGTCGGCGTGGAAGACCCCGGCCAGCAGGAAGGAGGCGCCGAACGCGCCGAGCAGCCGGGGCGCCCAGGTGCCTCCGGGAGCATCGTGCAGGGCCTGGCGTGTCGCGATCGCGCCGCCGATGACCAGCAGGCCGGTGAGGAGGAAGACGGTGACCTGGATCCAGCCGTAGGTGCCGAGGCTGAGCTGGCTGAGAGCGTTGCGGGTGAAGTCGAAGCCGTCCCGGGTCAGCCCCTGGGCCAGGCCCGCCGCGAGGAAGAGCGGGCCTGCCGCGATGCCGGCGGCCGCCGGCAGCCGGGGCACCGGCCGGGCCGGGCGCCTGTCGCGAGCGGCCGGACGGTCGAGCGTCTGCGTCATCGAGGGGGTCCTTCCTGGTCATGGCTGAGGAGGGCGACCAGAGGGGGATCCACTCGCCGCCGAACGAGAAGTGAGCTTGTCTTTTGCAAGCATGCTTTGTCAATGGCACTTTGGGTTAGGGTTTGCATCATGGCGACTCGGGAGTACAAGCAGTTCTGCGGCCTGGCCCGCGCGATGGAGATGGTCGGCGAGCGGTGGTCGATGCTGATCGTCCGCGACTTGCTCAACGGACCCCGGCGCTACACGGACCTGCGCAAGGGCTTGCCCGCCATTCCCACCAACATCCTCTCGACCCGCCTGAAGCAACTCGAAGAGGCAGGACTGGCCACCCGCCGTGCGCTGCCGCACCCCGAGCGCGCGGTCGTCTACGAGCTCACCGAATACGGTCGGGATCTTGAACCGGCGCTCATCGCGCTGGGCCGCTGGGGCGCGAGGACGATGACCGAGCCCCGCCCCGGCGAAGCCATCACCGCCGAAGCGGTGGCCATGTCCTTCCGCACCGCCTTCCGACCCGAACAAGCTCAGGACACCACCGTCGGCTTCGAGGCCCGCATGGGCGCATTCACCATCCGCCTGCAGATCACCGACGGTTCGCTCGCTGTCGGCCCCGGCATGCATCCCGCCCCGGACCTGGTCATCGAACGGCTGTCCGGCCACCCGGTCCGCGAGCTGATGAGCGGCAGCAAGACCCCCGCCGACGTACTTGCCGACGGCAGCGTGCGCGTGGAAGGCGATCCCGCGCTCCTCGGCCGGTTCGCGGAGATGTTCCGCTTCTGATCAACACCTCCTCCGACGACGCCGGAAGAAGACCTGTGACCTGGCTCGAACGCACCGTGGAACGCGATGGCGTCCGCCTGTCCTGCCGCGACTGGGGCGGCTCGGGGCCGCCCGTCGTCCTCCTGCACGGACTGGCCGGCCACGCAGGCGAATGGGACACCCTCGCCCAGGCCCTGAGCCCTCGCTACCGGGTGGTCGCCGTCGACCAGCGCGGCCACGGCGCCAGCGAGCGCCGCCCGCATGAAGCGAGCCGCGCCGCGTACGTCGCCGACGTCCTCGCCGTCATCGACCAGCTCGACCTGCACCGGCCCGTCCTGGCGGGACAGTCCCTGGGCGGCCACACCGCCATGCTCACCGCCGCCGCACACCCCCACCTCGTACGCGCGCTCGTCCTGATCGAAGCCGGCCCCGGCGGACCGAACCCGAACGTGCAGGCCGAGATCGCCGGATGGCTCGATGCGTGGCCGACACCCTTCCCATCCCGGGAGGCCGCCACCGAGTTCCTCGGCGGCGGCCTGGTCGGCGAGGGATGGGCCGCCGGGCTGGAGGAGCGCGACGGACGCTGGTGGCCCCGCTTCGACAGAGACGTCATGGTCGCCTCGGTGGCCGAGAACGCCCAACGCTCCTTCTGGGAGGAGTGGGCACGGATCACGTGTCCGGTCCTGACCGTCCTGGGCCAGTCCGGCATCATCTCTCTGCGGGAGTCCGAGACCATGCTCCGACGGCACCCAGGGGCAACGGCCGCGAGCGTCCCCGGCGCCGGCCACGACGTGCACCTGGAGCGCCCCGACGTCCTGCGGCACCTGCTCCAAACGTTCCTCGACGAGGTCGCCGCGCACCCCGGCGCACGCACGGCCGTGACCACCGAACCATCCGGCTCAGGCGGCTCGGGCTCACGTATGCCGACGAAGCAGCAACCCCCATCCTGTCGTCAAAGGATCGAATGACGACAGGCACAGCGGACGGCGCGGGGTGTTGATGACCAGGCATCGAGACCGGGGTCGCTCCGCGTCCTCTCTGCCACACAGCTGGAGGGGCCGGCGGAGTGTCATCGACACCTGAGCCGGGGCTGTGTCGGTGAACGTCGATGACCGGGTGTCACGCCTTGAGTTCGCGGAATGTCGAGACGCTGGCCATCAGGAGGGTGGCTTCCCAGAGGCGGATGACGTCTGCTCTCGCAGGGGTGGCGTTGAGGACGGGGCCGAAAAATGCTCGTTGGGTGCCGTCGGGTGTGGTGATGGCCAAGACGGGAGTGCCAATCTGGGTATCGATCTGGTCGACGCCGGCGTGGTGCGAGGCGCGCAGTGCCTGGTCGTAGTCGGTGGCGGTACCGGCCTCGGTGAGCACGGTGGGCAGGCCGCTGCGGTGCAGGGCTTCGCCGATGTCGCCGATCCATTCGCGCGCGGTGCCGTCAGGCTCGGTCCACAGTGCGGCGTAGAACCTGCCGAGTGCGGTATGTCCGTGGTCGGTCTGGACGGCCGCCGCGATGCGGGCGGGAATCCACAGGTAGCCGTGTGGGTCGCCTTCGGGGTCGTCGTCGCGATGCTCGTTGAGCACCGCCAGGCTCATCACCCACCAGCGCACCTGGAGCGCCACCTGGTCGGCGACCTGGGCGATCCAGCGTGCGGTGTGGCGGGTGAGCGGGCAGGCCGGGTCGAGCCAGAAGTCGACACTCCAGCCTGCCTCGGTGGTTGTGCCGGTCATGGCTTCGGGTCCGATCCCGGACGTGCACCAGCCGTGGCGGTGACCCCCCGTTCCAGTGTGCGGGTCACGGTCGCGGTGACGTCGAACTTGGCGAGGGCACCCCGTTCGACCTGTTCGAAGGCGGTGTAGGTCACTCCCCAAAGGACTTGCTGGATCCATTCGGCGCTGAGCTGGTCATCGAAGACGTCCTCGGCCTGCCCGCGGCGGATGAGGTCGATCACCGGGTCGTGCGGTGCCGGAAGGTCAGACTCGAGGGTGGGGGCGACATCGCGCACCAGGGACTGGTCGCCGAAGACGAACATGATCGCATCGCTGGCCGAGGCCAGAGCCGCGATCACACGCCGCATGGCATCCAGCGGGTGCCCTTTGTCGGGCTCCGCTTCGACGATGGCGCCGCCGATGGCTTCCAGAGCGTGCTCGGTGGCGGCGCGCAGCAGACCGTCGCGTTCTGGGAAGTAGCGGTGCAGGGTCGTGCGGCCGACCTCCGCGGCCTCGGCGACCTGGGGCAACGTGGCTGCCCGCTCGCGCGCCCAAACACGCACCGCGGCAGTCACAATGGCCCGTTCGGTTCGATTCCGGGCACTGGATGTCTGCTTCGCACTCATGACCCAATGGTATCAGTGACACCCGTAAGGGGTTGCTGGGACTCAGAAGTGGAAGTTTGAAGTTCCATTCAGGGTGCTTTACAGTCCGCGTTATGAGTGGAGAGAAGATGATCCGGGCCGAGGGTCTGCGTCGGACCTTCAAGGTGGGCAAGGGGACGATCGAGGCGGTGCGCGAGGTCAGCTTTGATGTCGCGGCCGGTGAGCTGCTGGCGCTGCTCGGGCCGAACGGTGCGGGCAAGTCCACCACCTTGCGGATGCTGACCACGCTGCTGCCGCCCACTGCGGGCCGCGTGCACATCGCGGGCTTTGACGCGGCCCGCGAACCGGGCCGGGTGCGCAAGGCGATCGGCTACGTGGGACAGAAGAACGCCTCCGGGGAGAACCACCGCATCCGCGAGGAGCTCATCACCCAGGGGCGCTGCTACGGGCTCCGGCTTCGTGATGCGCGGCGCCGGGCCGACGAGGTTCTGGAGATCCTGGGCATCAGCGACCTTGCCGCCCGCGTCCCCGGCAGCCTCTCGGGTGGGCAGCGACGGCGCGTGGACATCGCCCTCGGGCTCATACACAACCCGAGCGTGCTCTTCCTCGACGAACCCACCACGGGCCTCGATCCACACAGCCGCGCTGGCCTGTGGGATCAGATCCAACACCTGCGCCGCGAGCACGGCATCACGATCCTGCTGACCACCCACTACCTCGACGAAGCCGACCAGATGGCCGAGCGGATTGTCATCGTCGACCAAGGGCGGGTCATCGCCAACGGCACTGCGGCCGCTCTCAAGGCCGACCTGGCCGGCGACTGGATGCACATCACGACGCCGGATACCGACTCGGCACATGCCGCCGCACGCGTTGCCGGTCAGATGGCCGGCGTCCTCGAGGTCACGGCCGAAGGGCAGACAGTGCACGTGCGGATCGCCGATGTTGACGCCGCCCTACCTGCCTACCTGCGGCTGCTGCACCACAACGCGATCACGGTCACGCACGCCTGCATGCGCCGACCGTCCCTCGACGACGTCTTCATCAACCTCACCGGCCGCAGGCTCGAAGACACCGGCCACGCCTACGAGACCGCCAGCGCCGAGCCGATCGGAGCCACCCATGCCTAAGCTCCTCCGCGACACCGCCACGGTCTTCTCCCGCGAAATCACGCCCGAGCTACGCTCCCCCGTCAGCATCGTCCTGGCCATGGGACAGCCTTTGCTGTTCCTCATCCTGTTCGGCTCGATGCTCGTCGGCACCGAAGCCGATCTCGGGGCCGGGGCCGGCGACGTCTGGCAGTGGTTCGTCCCCGGCATCATCGTGATGATGTGCCTCATGGGGCCGCTCTCGGCCGGTCACAGCATGCTCAGCGAACTGACCGGGGGACAGATGGAACGCTTCCTCGTCACCCCCGTCAGCCGCACCTCACTCATCCTCGGACGCACCGCCAAGGACACCGCCACCCTGTTCGTGCAAGCGATCCTCATCACCGCCATCGCCATCCCGCTGGGCATGAAACTTCACCTGACCGGCGCCCTGGCCGCCATGGCGCTGCTCACCGTCATGGCGGTCGGACTCAGCGCCCTGTCCTACATCCTGGCCATCGCCTCACGGCCCAGCGGCACCCTGTTCTGGATGGTCACCCAGATGCTGATCTTCCCGATCATGCTGCTCTCCGGCATCCTCCTGCCGGTCGAGAACGCACCCGGCTGGCTGAGCAAGGCCGCCATGATCAACCCCATCACGTACGTCGTCGACGCCGCCCGTGCCCTGTTCGCCGGCGACTTCCTCGACACCTCCGTGCTCCACGGCGCCCTCGCCGCAACGGTGATCGCCACCATCGGGCTGGGCTTCTCCACCCGCGCCATGAAACACGGCCTTTGAGGTCGATGAGGGCAGTCGATCACGGCCGTGGGGACCATCGGTACAGCCGGCAAGAGAGGTGGGCCTCCACGCCTTCGCGTCCTGCCACCGTGCGCAGCAAGACGATGCCGGGCGAGAACATCCGGTCGGCCACGACCAGTGCCACGCGTAGCGCCTCGGCCATCGACGGGACCCCCGTCACCCGCGTATGCCCCGGGGCACCCCGACCTGCCACTGCGAGCCGGTCCCTACGTAGTCGCCGAGCGCCTCGGGGCTTTCGCCATCCGCTCGTGCGCCGCGGCCGACGTGACCGTGGGCGGGCCAGTCAAGGTCACCGTCACCCCAGGCACCGCCTCGACATGTCCCTCCGAAAGCGGGACCAGATCCTGCGGCCTGCGCGGTCTGTTCGCCTTGTCCCGTCCCATGGGCTGCTCAACGACCCACACGTGCCCGGGAACCCGGCCTGATCGCACTGCCACCCGGTCGCGACGGTCCGCCGCCCGCTATGAGGTGGGACGCGTCCTCGCCACGGGGAAACCGCGTCGGCCCCACCACAGGAGGGGACGAAACCTCGACGCGAAACCGACGCTGACCGCGCTCACAGCACGGCGTAGGCTCCGCGGATATTCGCAGCTGGACCAACAGGGGGCCTGATGGAGCACAGCTCTGAGCGAGAGAACAGCGAAGACTCGGCCTCTTCCCGTTACAGCCGGGATGTGCAGCAAGAACGCCACGCTTTGCGCGAAGTCCTGCGCTCCGATCTGCCCGCCGCCCACATGGGTTTGGGCGTGACCATCATCGCCCTCATCGTGGTGGCCACCTTTTCCGGCCCTCGATGGACACTGATCATTCCTGGTGCCTTCACGGCCTGGTTCATCCTTGCGCTGACAGTGATCCACATCGGCAGCGCCCATGGCTGGGACGCCATCCAACGGGCGTACACCGCAACGTTCGGCTGGGGCAATTGGATCTGAACGTCCCTCGCGCCCGCCCGCTCCACCGAGTCCGCGCCAAAAACGACACGTTCAGCCGGCCTCGCCCGCCTGCAGGCGAGCCAAAGCACCGCCCAGCTGGGCCGCGGTCACCGGCCCGCGCTCCGGCAGCAAGGCCTGCTGCCAGGCACGCAGCGCCAGCTCCTTGTCGCCGGCGGCCGCCTGGAGGACGTAGCCCTTGGCCTCGTCCTCTCCGATCGCCTCCGTCTCGGGCCCCAGGTCCATCAGGTGCACCACGACGCGCGCCTTGTGCATCGGGTTCGAGGCCAGCGCCTCCATCTCCTTGTAGACCAGCACCCGCCGCCCCACCAACGCCTGCGCCCTCGTGATCATCGCCGCCCCGGCGTCCGTGTCGCCCCGGTCGGTACGGATGGCCGGCTCCAGCTCACCGGAGACGTTGCGCAGCAGCAGGACCCCGCGCGTACTCGACTCCTCCACCGTGACCGCTAGCAGGGTCGCGGGAAAGCGGGTCGCCGCGGACAGCCGCTGAACGTCCCGGGCCACGACATCCCCCAGCACGAACAGGTCGACGGACAACGCCCGCACCCGCGCCTGCCAGGCGGACTCCTCCCCCACCGGACACGGACCGGCCGCCTGGGCCGCAGCGAGGACAAGAGACTGATGACTGCTCATGTGTCCATCATGACCCCGGCACAGGCGCCCGTTCGCGCCCAGGCAGCCCTTCGCGCTCCTTGGCCAGTCGGCCTTGGGCCGCCCGGGCCTCGCGATGGTCCGCGGGCCGGCGCGAGTCTGGCCTCGTCGGCAGCGATCAGTGCACTGCAGGCGCCCGCTTCGCCGTTGACGGCCTGTCGCTCACCGACAGCATGTGCTCTCTGTCGGGCGCGGTCATCGGCTGCGGAGGTCCTATCGGGTTCGACCGAGAAATCTACCGACGCCGCAACGAGGTGGAGCGGACGATCAACCGACTAAAGAACGGCCTGCCGGCCGGCGGCCGGGTTCTGTCGCCGTTCAGGTGAACAGGTCCTTGGGCAGGGTGCGGCGCTCGCGGTGGGGGAAGCAGCAGCTCAGTCCCGCCGAGCTGGAGCACATCGAGCGCGACGAAGGAGGCCGGCGACCGAGCGTTCAGGCTAGGGCGCTGCGGCCTGAGCGGCTGCGCGGCGCTGCAGTCCCTCCCCCTCGCCGCTAACCGGAGTGGCGGCGTGAGATCGGTGCGGGCCGCTGACAGGGCATCCCCGGTGGCTACGTACCCTCATCTGCTATGACGTACCTCAAACGTATGGGGCAAGCAGCCTCCTGGGTGGCGTGGACGGGCGGGGCCCCGGCCCCCTGGCACCTCGCTGCCCTCGACGAGGCCTACGCGCTCATGGACAAGGGCCAGTTCGAGGAAGCCGAGGCCCGGGCACGAGCTCTCGTCGAGGCCCGGCGCAGCCGCAGAGGACGGGACCGCCGACCGGGCACCGTCTGGTACGCCGCCTACGTCGCCGCCCTCGCAGCACGCGCCCATGGACGACAAGCGCATCCGCTGCTGGCCGAGTTCGAGGCACTGATCGCAGAGGCTGAGCGGACGTACGGCATACACCGGGGGCTGCTGCTGCCCGCCCGTCTGAACCGCGCGTGGGTGCTGATCGACACAGAACGGCCCGCCGAAGCGGAGGCGGAAGCGAGAGACGTCCTGCGCGCGCTGGCGCGGAGGGCGCACGACGAAAGGGACCGGCAGCTCGAACTGTCCGCCCTGATCTGCCTCGGGCACACCCTGTGCGCGCAGGGCCGCTACGAGGAGGCGGAGACGATCGCCCGCGGAAATCGGGCACGGGCCGACACTGACGTCGTGCAGCCCCTCCGAGTCCTGCTCATCCGCAGCCTGTCGGGCCTGGGCCGCCATGCGGAGGCACTGGCCGAGTCGCTGGAATCCCTGCCCGAGCCGCAGCCGCACGCCGCGGGGCATCTGGAGCTCTACAGGGCTACCGCTCTGCACGCCTTGGGCCGCAGGGCCGAAGCCCGGGCGGAAGCCGACAGGGCATTGGCTGCCTGCGAGCGGTACCTGCACCCGACACACTCCCGCAACGCGGCGGTCCGCACACTGCTGTCCCGCATCGGCCCGCCTTGACCCTACGTGCCGTCGCGGCCCACGCTCGCCCGGATGGCGCCCTGAATCAATGCTGGCCAGGCCGACCCTCGGGGGCTCTCCCGCGTCCTACGTCTGCCTGCAGAGCGGCACGTCCTCCGCCTGCATTGCGACCCGGATTATGCGACCTCCTGCCGGCCCGGGCCGACGGAATCCGGTCCACGTGCGCGGTGTGCCGTCCGTGTCTCCTGCGGCCAGCAGGCCGCCTACATCGGCTCGCCCTCCAGGGCGGGGCGGCACAGGGCATTCTCCGATGCGAGCTGCGGCCGCAGAGGCTAGGGTCCGTTCTTTGACCTGAGAGGGGAATGTCTGTGCGGGTAGCTCGGCGTGGCGCGGTCTGGGGTTCGATCGCTGTCGCGGTGGCCACAGCGGTGGTGGTCACGAACGTGTGGGGGGACGCGCCGCGGTATACGACCGCGAGTGTTCCAGAGTCGCTGTCCGCGGACGGGACGACGATCGTGCTGGGCGCTCCGGACGCCGATGTCACGGTGCGGGTGTATGAGGACATGAGCTGTCCCTTCACCCGGGAGTACGAGACGAAGGGGGCCGGTCCCGGGGTGCACGAGGCTGTGCTGAGGGGGGAGATCAGGGCGGAGTACCGGCTGGCGACGTTCCTGGACCGGAACGGCGGCAACGGTTCGAAGAAGGCTGCCAATGCGCTGCGAGCCGCCTTGGAGCAGGGCAAGTTCGCCGAGTTCCATCGCGCTCTCATGTCGGCGCCCGCGCCCGCGGAAGGCTATACGGATGCCTACCTCCTAGAGCGCGCCAGCACGGTCAAGGGGCTGCGAGGAAGTGCCTTCGACGCGGCGGTGAAGGACATGCGGTACGGGGCCTGGATAGGCGCCTCGGAGAACGCCTACGACGAGGCCGGGGCGCCGAGAACGCCGACGCTTGAGGTGAACGGCAACCGGCTGGCCGAAGAGGACAGCTGGGTGGCCTATGAACCCGACTCAGTGCAGAGCATCGTGACGTACTACCGCTGAGCCTCGGTCTATGACGGGAGCTCGGACGGCTCGGGCGCATCAAGAGGTCACCTCGGGGCGGCTCGCATCACCAACACCGACGAGTGATCAAGGCAGAGGGTGGTGACGGCCACGAGAACGCCGGGCGCCGCCGCTCTACCCAGGAGGCATCCGCTGGCGGGGGGCATCAAAGGCATCCATCCGGCGCCCACGAGGCCGCCAACACTCGGTGACGAGCCGTCCTCACGATCTACCCAGAGGCCTCACCGACCAGGGTGGCGACAGGCGTGACAGACCTCACCACTCAAACACCGCCGTGAAGCCACTCAGCACCACCGCGGTCGCTACGAAGGAACTAGGGGACATCACCCGCCTGCGCCGGTACGCGGACCTACGCGTCGCGGTCCGCAACGGCCGCGTCATCGTCGGCGGCCTCGGGCTCCTCGTCGACGTCACTCCGAATCCATGCCCTCTATGCGCGTCTCGCCGCCGGGGAGCCGGCCCAGCTTCAGGTCCATCTTGCCCATGCTCTCGGCGAGGGGCCTGCCGGGTTATTTGAACACGCTCAAAAAAACAGAGGTACCCTCCATTAAGGAGGGAACGCATGGAATCACTAGGCATCCTGTTCGCAGCCGCAGCCTGGGCAGTCCCACTTGCCTGCCTGCTGACTCTGGCAGTGGCAGTGGCGGCCGTCGTAGGAGCCACGCGATGGCGCCGCCGGACCATCAGCGCCCTGGAGAGGGCCGAGAACGAACAAGCGGCGCCTCGACCCGCCATTGAACGGGCTGGCCGGCCTCAGTCTCACGGACGTTAGCGCCCCAGCCTGACACCGACCCCCGGTCAGGGAATCACGCCGGCGGCGGCCGACGACAACGGCAGACGTGCCCGAGAGGCGCAGCGCTCACCGGGCGCATAGGCAGCTCAAGTTCGCTCTCCGCCGGCCGGCCAGTGCAATGGGCAGGGGCGCGCGGTTATGCTGCTCAAGAGCACGCGTGGTCGCACACGCATGCCACGCCTCCGGGAATGGATTCAGGTCCACGATCCGGTGGTGCGATGACTCGGGCGAGTCACACTGGATGGCCGTTCCTCCGTCGCAGGAGGGGCGGCCATCCGCCCTTTCACGGCGGTGCAGCAGCCGTTCGTCATGGCTTCCGCATCGCCTGGAAGGATTCGGTCCGTCAGGTGTCGCTCAGGCGGGCCCGAGCAGTACCGACGCGCAGGCTGCATGTGATTGTTGCGATCACGAACCAGGATCCTGCTACGTACACCACGCCGCTGTCAACGATCAATTCACGACGTGAAACGATCATTTCACTATGCCAGCAGCGTCCCTCATCCATCAGCGAGTTCACCAGGTGGCCGGGCGCACCACACCTGATCTGCTGGTTCGTGACGGTTGGCGCCCCTCGTCCGGCCGGAATACCGTGCGCCTCCTTGCGGCGGTTTCAAGACGAGGATCGTTTCAGTTGTGGAATCGATCGTCGCTCTGATCTAGTGGTTTGGCAGGTCGGAGCACTATCCTCCAGCAGCCGCCCAGCCACCGAACCCCGCCAGGAGACATCGTGACCGACGAGGGTGACCCGCATCTGAAGAGCCTCGGTCTCCTGGAGCAGCTGGTCGAGGAAGCCGACCTCGACTGGGCCACTGTTCTCGACCCGGTCCCGCTGTCGATGAGCACCGGCCTGCCGGTCGGCGTCGTGCGGGCGGGCCTGACCCGGCGGCCCATGCCCCAGGCCGATTTCCAGCAACAGGTTGCCGAGCGGCTGGCGTTCCTCCGCGAGACCCGCCTGCGCCCGGACGGCGGCCAGTATTCGCAGGGCGAGATCGCCGCCGGAGCCGATGTCACCCCCCAGTGGGTCGGCGAGCTGCTCAAGGGGCGCAAGGTTCCCAGCCTGGAGCTGGCTGCCCGGATCGAGGACCTCTTCAAGGTTCCCAGGGGCTTCCTGACCGCGACCCCTTCCCAGGCGCTCGCCCGCGCCCTCGAGGAGAAGCTGGCGGACGAGCAGGCACGGCAGCTCTCGGGCCTGCGCGAGCTCAAGGAGAAGTACAAGCTCCGGTCGGTTGCCTTCCGCGGCGCGCCGGAGACCCTGGCCGCGATGCAGGACCTCCTGAACCTCATCGTGGACGACCAGCACGAGACGCGATGACCCGGCGTCGCCGACGGCGCGGGGGGTTGCGGACCGGTGGCATCGCTCGCGGTGCGCAGGTGAGGAGGCAAGGGTGGGGATCGTGAGGAAGCGCAGGCAGAGTGCGCGGCTGGAAGAGGAAATGGTCCGGCTGTGCGATGAGTTGTACGCGGGTCTGGGCGAGCCCGCCCCCCGGGACATCGATGAGCTGATCGACCGCATCGCGGGGTACCTGAGCGAGTACCGGGGTGATCCGGCCCGTCCCGTACGGATCGTGCGCCGGGACTTCCCGCAGGGTCTGGGCCCGGTGTCGGGACTGTGGCTCGACCGCGAGAGCGAGGACGTCATCGTCGTCGCCAAGAGCACCAGCCCGTTCCACGCGCTGGTCATCCTGGGCCACGAGATCTGGCACATGGTCCGCGGGCACTGCGGCACGCACGTCCTGGGCACGCAGGTCGCCACGCGCCTGCTCGGAGACGAGCTCCTCGACGCCGACGACCTCGACGAAGCGCTGCGCCTGGTCGCCGCGCGGACCCATGCCGTGCCCGGCGACGAGGCCGAGGCCGAGCAGTACGGCCGCATGATGGGCCGTCGGTTTCGGCACCTGGTCGAGTTCGACCCGGCGCAGCGGATCCTGGAGGGTCCGGCAGCCAGGATCCAGGCTTCTCTCGGCGATGGCTGATGAACGGCTCGGACTACTACATACCGGCCGCCGCGCTCGCCGCGGGCTTCCTGGTGAAACTGCCCGGGCTCATCCGGCGGCGGCACGACCCCATGGTCAGGGCCATCGCCGGCCTGCTGTTCATGGCCAGTGCCGGATTCGCCTTCGCCGCGCCTCCCACGATCGCCGTGGTGAACCGCACCGTGGGGATACCGAACGTCTCCGGGCCGCTGGTGTACGCGATGCTCAGCGTCTTCAACACCTGCTGCATCATCCTGCTCGCGTACTGGCGTGAGGGGCTCGGCGGGGACGTCCAGCGCCGCGTCCGGCGGTGGGTCGCCGCCTGCGGCACCGTCATCGTCCTGATCGCCGTGGCCTTCGCCCTGGGCGACGCCCCGGTGGAGCGGCTACGGGACCTCGACACCCACTACGCGTCCACCCCGTGGATCCGCGAAATGATCGTGGTCTACCTGTCCTGGCACCTGGTGGTCGGCGTCGTCGTGCCGACGATGTGCTGGCGGTGGTCGCGCACCGTCGACGGGTGGCTGCGGGCGGGGCTGCTGACGCTCGTCGCCGGATTCGCCTTCAGCACCGGCTTCGGCGTGGTCAAGGCCGCCGCCGTCGTAGCCCGCTGGACCGGTGGGGACCTCGACTTCCTCAGCACCGACCTCGCGCCGCCGCTGGCCGGTATGGGCGCCGTCCTGACAACCGCCGGATTCCTGCTGCCGCAAGGCAGGCGGGCCGTGGCGGCCTGGGAGGCGTGGCGGACCTACCGGTGGATGCGGCCCCTGTGGCACCGGCTCCGAACGCTCACGGGGCTGCCCGCCACCACCACCTGGCGGGGGCCGCTCGAAGCCCGGCTCTTCGACCGCGAGACGGACATCCACGACGACCTGCTGACCCTGGCCCCGTACTGCGACGCGCAGACCATGGCGGCCTGCCGCGAGAAGGCGGTCGGCGAGGGAGCCGGCTCCGACGACGCGTGGGCCATGGCCGCTGCCACCATGATCGCGCACGCCATCGCGGCCAGGGAGTCCGCTGTTGAAATCGGCGAGGAATCCCAGGAGTCGGGAACTGCCGCCCTCGGCGCCGTGCTCAGCACCGGACCCCGGGGAATCGCGCGCGTCTCCCGCCAGTACGGCGCCCTTCGACACCACACCGTGGCCGCCTCATGAGAAAGACACCCCCAATGAATGGCCCCCGCCTCCCCCAGGCCCGCAACGTCGCACCGCCAGCCCCCCGTTGCGCCCCTCTCTGGTCCGCCGCCCTCTGGTCCGCCGCCCGGAACGCGCTGCCAGACGACCCCGGTCAGCAGGTCGCTTCGTGAGCAACCCCAACGGCGTCGCCTTCTACATACCCGGCGCCCTCCTCTTCGTGGCCGGCTGCCTGAAGCTGCCTCCGCTGTGGCGCAATCCCAAGGACGAGCTGCTGCGGTCCGTCTGCATACTGCTGTTCGTCGCCGCAGGGGTCTTCGCCGTCGCCGCGGTGCCCTCCATCGCCGCGATCAACCGCATCAGCGGCCTCCCGAACTTCGCCGCCCCGGTCGTGTACGCGATCCTCACGGCGTTCTCCGGGTCCAACCTGGTGCTCATCATCCGCTGGAGCAGCGGCCCCGAGGAAGCCGCGCAGGCGGCCCGGTGGTCCCGCTGGTGCAACTGGGCGACCGTCACGGTCATCGCGACGCTCTTCGGCCTCTTCGCCCTCGGCGAGGCCCCCGTCGAACGGCTGGTCGACCTCGACACGTACTACGCGAACACCCCGTACATCCGCGAGATGATCGTCCTGTACCTGGTGGCGCACACCACGGCCGCGGTCACCATGACGGTCCTGTGCACCCGCTGGGCACGAGTGGTCCACGGCCCGCTGCGCGCCGGGCTGGTCCTGATCGTCATCGGCTACATCCTGAACCTGGTCTACGACGCCCTGAAGTTCACGGCGGTCGGCGCCCGCTGGAGCGGCCATAACCTGGACCACCTCAGCTGGCCGATCGCGCCTCCGATCGCGGCGGTCTCCGCCCTGCTGATCGGCATCGGCTTCGTCCTGCCCCTGCTGTCGCAGCGGCTCATCAACCTGGTGAACCCCTGGGTGCGGTACTACCGGCTGCAGCCCGCGTGGCGTGAGCTGCGGGTCGCCACACAGCACAGCATCAACCTGGCCGGCGGCCTGTGGACGCCGATGGAGGTACGGGTCTGCCAGCTCGAGTCGGACATCTACGACGGGATCCTGACCCTCCACCCGTGTCTGGATCCCGAGATCCACGCCGCCGCTCTGCGCGAGGCCCTCAAGACGGCGCGGACGGAGGAGGACGCGCACGCCGTCGCGGACGCCGCCGCCCTGGCCCACGCCCTCGTCGTGTGGACCAGCAAGACGGCCCGCCAGGGATCCGGCGCCGACAGGGCGAACGACGGCCCGCTGCTCACCTCCGCCGGCGGCGTCGCCGGCCTCGTGCGGCTGTCCAAGGCTCTGTCGAAGTCCCCCATCGTCCGAGCCACCCGCGAGGCGGCGGTCCTAGAAAGCAGCATCCGATGACCCAGCAGCCCACCGGCGCCGCCCGCGTCCTCATCCTCGGCGGCAGTCTCGCCGGTACCCTCGCGGCCGCGGCACTGGCGCCGCACGCCGCCGAAGTCCTCCTGGTCGAGCGGGACAAAGCCCTCCCCGACTCCGCGGCGCCCCGGCCCAGACTTCCCCAGGCCGCCCACGCCCACATGCTGTGGGCGGGCGGCGCCGACGCGATCGAATCGCTGCTGCCGGGCATGACCGACACCTGGCTGAAGGCCGGGGCGCACCGCATACCGATACCCAACGGCATGGTCTCCTTCTCCCCCGCGGGCTGGTACCGGCGGTGGACCGAGACGCACTACCTCATCGGCGCCAGCCGGGACCTGATCGACTGGGGCGTACGCACCGCCGTTCTCGCCCTCCCGAACGTCTCGGTGCGCACCGGCATCACCGTCACCGCCCTGATGGGGACCGCCTCCAAGGTGACCGGTGTACGGGTGCGGGACGAGAATTACGCGGAGAGCGAGCTCACGGCCGACCTGGTCATCGACGCCACCGGCCGTGACTCCAAGGCCCCCGAGTGGCTCACCGCCATCGGCGCGCCCGACGTCCCCGAAACGGTCGTGGACGCCGGCGTACGGTACGCCAGCCGCCGCTACCGGGCCCCCGAGGGCGCCGAGTCGGACTGGCCCGTCATCCACATCCAGGCCGACCCGCGGGAGGGCAGGCCCGGCCAGGTCGTCTCGATCATCTCGATCGAGGACGGGCAGTGGCACGTCAGCCTTTCCGGCACCCGCGGCGGCGAGCCCAGCGCCGACGGGGACCTCTTCGAGGACTTCGCCCGCGGCGTCCGCCACCCGCTCGCCGCCGAGTTCCTGGCCCGCGCCGAGCCGGTCAGCGATGTCGTCGTCTACGGCCGCACCGCCAACCGGCAGCGCCGGTTCGAGAAGGTCGCGATGCCGGCGGGGTTCGTCGTCGTCGGCGACGCCGCCACCAGCCTCAACCCCGTCTACGGCCACGGCATGTCCGCCGCGGCCCTCGGCGCGGTGGCCCTGCGCGACACCGCCGCCCGGGTGTCCGTGACCGCACCGAGGTTCGCCGCCCAGGCGCAGAAGGCCGTCGCCCGACCGGCTGCCGCGGCCTGGCTGCTCGCCGTCGGCCAGGACCGCTTCTATCCGGGGGCCATCGGCAAGGCTCCCAACTTCGCCGACAAGGTTGCAGCCCGGTACGTACACCGCCTCAGCCACACCGCCATCGGCAACTTCCTCGTCGTCAAGGCACTGACCGACGTGATGACGATGAAGAAGCCGGCCACGGTCCTGGGCCACCCCGACGTCCTGCTCGCGGCCGCCCGCGGCCTTCGCCGGCCCCTGCTCGACGGACCGCAGCTGACCCCCGCAGAGCAAAGCATCCTCGACCGCGAACCCCGACGGGCAGCGGAGCCGACGAACCTGTGACGCGCGGTTCCGGCCGTCCGGTGACGGTGGCGGGCAGACCGCCCCGATAGCCGCCTGACGCCTGACGCAGACGGGCCCCTTCCCGGTTTCCGCCGGAAGGGGCCCGCCCGGTTGCTTCACTCGGCCCTGCCGTTGTGCGTCCCCCTGGCTGCGTGCCGCGGCTGGTCACCGTATGCACGACGGGCAAGGGATCGGGTGGCGGAGGGATGGGGAGTGGCAGGATGACGCGGTGTCCGAGGCCTTCCGTGAACTGTGGCTGCGCGGCATCGCTTTCAATCCGGCGGCGCCCTCCGACGTACTGATACGCCTGCTGGATGAAGCGGCAGGTGAGGCCGGCTAGGGCCTGTCTCTTAGATCGTCCGTGAGATCGTCGTGCTCGTGATCGAGTCCTGGGTGATCCATGACGACAGCCCTGTCCCTGTGTCGTCCGAGGTGGTGTTGGAGGCTCTTCGGTCGAGAATCGGCAGCGGCAGCTGGAGACGTGGCTGACCAGTTCGTCCGGACGGTCGCTGCCCTTCGTGCCGAATACCGAGCGCGCGATGGTGATGCTGCTCGAAGACGAGGGCGATCCCGGCGAGCATGCCGTGGACCCCGGAGCCGGGGGTTGAGCGACGGGTTCATCCTCTCCAACGGGCAGGACGACGAGTACCCGGATGAGGACACCGTCCCCATCCGTGAGGCGTTCCGGCTCGTGGAGCACATCGTCGACACGGGCTCTTGGCCTGCGGACGCGCACTGGGTGGTTGATCGCTGAGTGGGCTATCGCCGGGCCCAGATGAGGATGGCGGCGAGGTGGAGTGCAGCCTGGTAGGCGATGGCGAGCTTGTCGGTTCGTATGGCCAGGCCGCGCCACTGCTTGAGCCGGTTGATGCATCGTTCGACTGAGTTGCGCACCTTGTATGCCTCGGCGTCGAAGGCGGGTGGTCGGCCTCCGGCGCGGCCTCGCCGCAGGCGGTGGCCGATCTGGTCGGAGGGCTGGGGGATGACAGCGCGGATTCCGCGTCGGCGGAGGTGATTCCGGATCGCGCGGGATGAGTACGCGCGGTCCGCCAGGACGGCATCGGGTCGGGTCCTCGGTCTTCCCCTTCGCGGAACGCGGATGCCGGCCAGGACGCTCTCGAAGGCCGGGGCGTCGCCCGCCTGGCCTGCGGTGACGCGGAGGGCCAGAGGTCGTGCATGGCCGTCGCTGGCGAGGTGGACCTTTGTACTCAGGCCGCCTCGGGAGCGTCCAAGCGCGTGGTCGTCGGGTTCGGCCCGGCCTGGAGCCCCCCCCCGTTACCTTTTTCGTGGCCTCGCAATGGGGCCTCCGGCCTTCGGGTCCGGCATGACTTCCCCCCCTTGTTGTTGATGATCCGGGGGGTGGTGTCACCGGGTCCGAAGGCATCGACGGACCGCTGATGAGGGGCTTGAGCACCGGCTTCACCCGAGCCGGAAGAGCTCTCCGTAACGTGGATGTGGCAGCTCGGTGCCGAGGCAAGGCCGGACGAAAGCCTGATGGAGGGGCTGGCACGTGATCGACACCGGTGACATCGACGTCTTCCTCGGCCTGGACGTCGGCAAGGGCGAACACCACGCCACCGCCGTCACCCCGACCGGGAAGAAGGCCTTCGACAAGCGGCTGCCCAACACCGAACCCAAGCTCCGCGAGCTGTTCGCCAAGCTGAAGGCCAAGCACGGAACCGTCCTGGTCGTGGTCGACCAGCCGGCCTCGATCGGCGCCCTGCCGCTGGCGGTCGCACGGGACATGGGCTGCCCGGTCGCCTACCTCCCGGGCCTGACGATGCGGCGAATCGCCGACCTCTACCCGGGCGAGGCCAAGACGGACGCGAAGGACGCGTTCATCATCGCGGACGCGGCCCGCGCGATGCCGCACACGCTGCGGGCGATCGACGGTGAGGACGAGACGATCGCCGAACTGGAGATGATCGTCGGGTTCGACGACGACCTGGCCGGCGAGGCAACGAGGGTCGCGAACCGGCTGCACGGCCTGCTGACCCAGATCCATCCGTCGCTGGAACGGGTGCTGGGGCCGCGGTTGCAGCACCCGGCCGTCCTCACGCTGCTGGAACGGTTCGGGTCACCGGCACAGATACGCAAGGCCGGCCGACGACGGCTGGTCACGCTGCTGCGGCCGAAGGCGCCGAGGATGGCCGAGCGGCTGGTCGAGGAGATATTCGCCGCGCTGGACGAGCAGACCGTGACCGTTCCGGGGACCGAGGCGGCCGCGCTGATCGCCCCGAGCCTGGCCGGATCCCTGGCCGCCGTTCTTGACCAGCGCAAGCTGTTGGCCGGGCGGATCGAGGAACTCCTGGAGGACCACCCTCTTTCGAAGGTCCTGACGTCGATGCCGGGAGTCGGCGTCAGGACCGGAGCCCGCATCCTGATCGAGGTCGGCGACGGCAGCACCTTCGCGACCGCCGGCCACCTCGCCGCCTACGCGGGGCTCGCCCCGGCGACCCGGAGCTCGGGGTCCTCGATCCGCGGCGAACAACCGTCCCGAAGGGGAAACAAGCAGCTCAAACGAGCCTTCTTCCTCTCCGCCTTCGCCGCTCTGGGCGACCCCGCGTCCCGGGCCTACTACGACAAGAAGATCGCCCAGGGCAAGCACCACACCCAGGCCCTACTCTGCCTCGCCAGACGCCGGGCCGACGTCCTCTTCGCGATGCTCCGCGACGGAACCTTCTACGAACCCCGGCCAGCCTCAGCGGGCTGATCCTCAGCGGCCTCGCCGCACACGGGACAGTCCCGCTCGTCGACTGAGTCCAACACGACCGGATGACCGCAAAAGTCGCACGGCCGCATACTTTCGCCAGCCGACTCCCGAACAGGCGCGTCATCAATCATGACAGCCACACTGCCACCCGACCACCTTGACCAAAGACATATAGCTCGTAACAGGATCTTGGTGAGATGCCCTGGTCGGGCGTAACCGGTGTGATGATTCGGCCGTTCGTGAGTGCGTGAGCACTCGGCCGTGGATCGTGGACGACGACTTGTGGGCGCTGATCGAGCCGCTGCTGCCGCCCTGGCCGACGAGGTCGCCAGGGCCGCGGCCGGTCGCAGACCGGTTGTGCCTGCAGGGCATCCTGTACGTCCTGCACAACGACATTGCCTGGCAACTCCTGCCACCTGAGCTGGGGTTCGGCTCGGGACAGACCTGCTGGCGAAGACTGGAGCGGTGGCAGCAGGCCGGGGTCTTCGACCAGCTGCACCGAATCCTGCTCGCCGAGCTGAACGCGGCCGGCCGGCTCGACTGGTCCAGGGCATGCGTGGACGGCTCTCACATTCGCGCGAAAAAGGGGGAGCCGACACCGGTCCGTCGCCGGTCGACCGGCGGAAGACGGGCAGCAAGCACCACCTGATCTGCGACGGACGCGGCACCCCGCTCAAGGTCATCACGACCGCGGCGAACGTCAATGACGTCACCCAGACCCTCGCCCTGGTCGACGGCATCCCGCCAGTGGCGGGCCGCCCCGGCCGTCCCCGCAGACGCCCGGACGCCCTGCTCGGCGACAAGGGCTACGACTCCAACCCCAACCGGGAAGAGCTGCGCAAACGCCGGATCCTGCCCGTCATCTCCCGCAAAGGAGCCCCGAACATCAAGGGCATGGGCAAACTCCGCTACGTCGTGGAGCAGACCTTCGCCCTGCTCCATCAGTTCAAACGCCTCGCCGTCCGATGGGAACGCCGCACCGAACTCCACGACGCGCTCGTCTCCCTCGCCTGCAGCCTCATCTGCTGGAGACGCCTCAAGAAACACGATTCATGATCGTGTTACGAGCTAATAGGGGCACCCCCCCCTTTCCGGCTCCGGCGGCGTGCTGGTGAGCCCGGCAGACGGTGGAGTCCACCGACACGGTCCAGCCGATGTCGTCATCGTCGTCGGCCGCTGCCAGGATGCGTTCCCAGGTGCCGTCCATGGCCCACCTGGTCAGCCGTTTGTGGGCGGTTTGGAACGAGCCCAGCTCGTCCGGCAGGTCCCGCCAGGGCGAGCACGTTCGGTACTTCCACGCGATGGCCTCAAGGGTCCGACGGTGGTCGGCCCACCGTCGTCCACGAACCGGATCGGCCGACATTAGCGGCTCGATCCGGTTCCACATCGCATCACTGATTACCAACCGGACAGACACATCCGATTAACCGCCCACCGATCAATCAGACACGCTCTAGGGGCGAGCGTCCATGCGGTGGATGAGTCCGCCGTCGGGGCCGAAGACGTCGATGAAGTAGCCCTTCTTGAAGGACGCCCCCTCCTTCGTCGTCAGGTGGGTGATGACCGAGGTGTTCTGCCGGCGGAAGATCGCGTCCGCCTGATCCGCGTTGCGGGTCCGGATGACCACCCGGGGCACGCCTTCCGGTCCGTCCTCGACCTGGATCCCGTACACGTCCGGGTCCCCGCCGGCCGCCGTGTAGCGCTCGGCCAGGGCCACGGCGTCCTGGGGAGCGGCCGTGGCCGTGGACGTCGGGCCGGGCATGACCTGCTTCCGTGGTTCCTCCGTGCAGCCCACCAGCAGCGCGGCTCCCGCCACCGCCGTCAGTGCCGCGCGGGCGCCCCGTCGTATTGTGTGCCCCATCGCCAACTCCCCTGATCGGTAAGGATTCGGCGACCCTACGCGAGGCCTGCCGCGCCGCGGAGGCCGGCCCAGTTGGGGGCTGCTGACCAATCGACAGACACATCCGATCAACAGCTCAGCCCACCAAAGACACCCCCTAGCTGATGTGCGAAGGCCGCGACCTGCCCGACGCCGTCATCGACGCAGCCCTGTGCCACCCGGACAGCAGGATTCGCCGCCGGATCGCCTGCAACCGGCACGTCGACCCCGCACGACTCGCCCCCTTGGCAACCGACCCGTCGGGAATCGTCCGCGGCTGGCTTGCCGGTGGGCCCCGCCCCGGACCCCGATGGGTGCGACCGCTGCCGGACGACATCCTCGTCACCTTCCTGACCGCCCAGGACGGGGGCGAGGACGGCATGCTCACCGAGCACAAGATCACCCAGGAGCTCAGCGCCTCACGGCAGATCTCTCGGTCTTTCTACCGCGCCATGGCCGGGCACGAGCACCCCGCGCTCCGCGTACACGCCACCTGGAGGTGGCAGTCGCTCACCTCCGCCCAGCGGGCGGCATTGCTCAACGACCCCGACCCCGCCGTACGGAAAGTGGCGCAGGGGAGCATCTGGGAGCTGGACCCGGAAGCCGTGGAGGCCACACTGCCGTCCTTCGGCTCGCACGGCAAGCTGTTCGTGCTCGGCACGTGCGCCCTGTCCCCCGCGCTGGTCGAGCAGTGCTTCGCGGACGGCACGGTGCACCCCCTAACCTGGAACCGCCACACTCCGGCTTACGCCGTCGCCCGGCTCGCCCGACACCCCGAGGCGAAGGTCCGCGAGATGGTCGCCGCCCGGCCCGATCTGGGACCGGACCTGATCCCCGAGCTGAGGCAGGACCGGGATCCGGACGTACGGATGCGCGCACGCCTCCCCCCCCTTCCCCCGCACCTGGGCCCAGTACTGGGCCATCCACCGGGGCATCGGACACGGTCGAGACTGCACCTGCCCGGTCACCGAGCCCGAGACCGAGCCGCCTTCCGATTGGTTCGCCGCCTGCGCGGCGTCCGCGGAACCGGTGCTGCGCCGAGGCGCGGCGAGCTGGCCCGGCCTGCCCGCGCCGCTCGTCGAGTCACTCGCGCGGGACGACGACGAGGAGGTACGGATCCGGCTGGCCTGCCACCACCCGCTGGCGCCGCCGCACCTCCTCCTGGCCGTCTTCGTCGCCCGCCCGGCCCACCGTCCGCACCTGCTGACCCTGCCCGGGTTCCCCCGCACCGGCCTGACCCACCTCATCGGCCACCCCGACCCCCAGGTACGCGCCCTGGCCGCAGCCGATCTCGCCCTGCCCGAGCCGCCGGTGGAAGACCCCGACGCCTCGGTGCGCCGGGCGGCCGCCGCCCATCCGCGCCTCACGCCCGAAGTCCTGGAGGCCCTTCTCGCCGACCCCCGCACCGCAGAGGGCGCTGCGGCCAACCCGACCCTCCCCGTCCCCCGCATGCACGTACTCCTGGACCGCTGCCTGAACGGCAACGCCACCCCTCCGCCGACGGGGGGATGCCGAGAGACGACGCCCGCGTAGCGATCACATGCACGGCGAGTCTCTGCCCGTCATCGGCCGACGCCGACATGCCAGACAGGCGTTTCCGCGTCTCATCAACCTTCCGGGCACCAGCAAGCGACTGCTCCTGCACCTGGCTACAACCGGCGCCATCTGGCTCCGCTACTTCGCTCAGCACTTCCTACGACCTCGGCGACGCCGCCGCCGGCCTCACCAGGCTCTCTCTACCCTGCGACCACCGCTGGTGAACGACGGGCAGGTTGGCGATGCGAGCGGTAGCTCCTTGGCAGAGGCCCCCTAATCAGAAAGGGCCAAGGCAGCGAGCAGTCCTGCTCCGATTCCCAGGACAAGCGCCTGCATGATGCCTGTGACGCGCCACCGCAGGGCAAGGAACCCGCCGCCTGTGATGACCGCACCACCGACCAGGATCCACATTCCCTGCCACGCCACCTTGGGCGCGCCGGGCACACTGTCCTGGTCATAGCCGTCGGCCCAGCCGGCCATCCCATAGCCGAACACCAACCAAGCGATGGCCATCAAGTCGGGGATGAGGAGCGCCACGCCGACCCCGACCTGTTGACCAGTCGACGGCTCTTTTCCGCGTCCCATCCTCATCACCGGCGTCCACGAGAGTCGGTTGACCGCATGAGGTCAGCATGTGGCTCTGACGGGCCCTGCACATGAGTACGGATACTCAATGAGCTCCCGGTAGCGGAGACGGAGATCTGACCACAGGCTCGTTCTCGCTGGAGGGACTGCTGGTCCACTTCCTGTCTGAGGTTTCGCTCAGCAGCACAATCACACGAAGTGGACCAGAGCCCCTTTCGAGGCTCCGGTGGAGAGCGGCCGTCGCGGGCCGCCCCGTGGTCAGAACCGCGACGAGCGGGCCGGCTCAGAGCGAGAGCGCGGCATGTGGTCCCGATACCTCTCCACCTGGTCGGTGGCTGCTTCCGCGTGTACTCCCGGCCCGGCCCGAAGCTCCTCGCGCCGGGCATGCTCGGCATCTGCCGCGTCCAGCGGGCCACGCCGCTCACGCGCCACCAGCCCCTGCAGGGCCTCCTCGAGGGCGAACTCCACCGCCCGGCGCCGTACGGCTTCCTGCGCCTGCGCAGCTCCCTCCAGGCACTGCGGGCACAGCCCACTGGGCGGCCCTTCACCCCGGCCGGGACGGCGACAGGACGGCTCCGCACACTCCCAGAGGCCAGACTGCTCCGCTACCCGGCGCGCAGCGGGCACTGCGCCTGCTCGGCCGCTTCGCCGGATCCGGTGCCTCTCGGGGCACACGGGGCACGGATGGCCGTCGTCGGCGTCCTCACCGTCTTCGCAGCGCGGATTCCCGCAGTGATTGATCCTCAGCAGCTCGCTGACGACGGCGGGGTAACTGAGGATCTCGCCGTTGCGGTGCTTCTGCGCGTATCCCCATGCATGCCAGCGCCGCGAGATGCGGTGGGCGAGCTGCTGCGCCGTGCGCTGCTCGGGTCCGGCGTCGAGCAGGCCGAGGATCACGTCCCGGACCACCTTGGGACGGTAGGTGGGCATGGAGCCGGCCAGCTCGGGCGGATAGCCCTCCTCGACCGAGCGCACGGCACGCGCTTGGGCCTGCGTCATACGGACCTGACCCTTGCCGATCCCCGACCGCTTCCTCGGCGCCTGGGCGCCGATCGCCGCGGCCCGGCCGCCCGTCGCGTGCCCCCTCCTACCTGTAGGAGCCCTCCGGGCGTCACCGGCGCTACGCGCCGAAGGCGCCTGGTTCTCGTTGTCCTTCTTCTTGTTAAGGCTTCTTCTGGTTACCGCCCCGGACTGAGGGGGGACGTCCGCCCCACGCTGAGGGGCTACGTGGCCCCCTAACTCGGGGGACACGGCCCGCCCGTCTCCCCCCACTCGGGGGGATACGGCCTGACGTGCGCGTCTTCCTGTGTCGTCAGCCTTGATGTCTTCCAGAACCGCTTCTTCATAGGCATGGCCGAGCTGGTCGTAGAACTGGCTCAGGGAGCGGGGGCCGCTGTAGCCGACGGGTGGGGTCCTGCGCAGCTTGTAGACGTTCTTGTGCTGCGGACCGCGGCCGTCGGGGACCTTGATGACGGTGAGGGCACCGATCCCTTCGAGTTCGCGCACGAACTTTGTGATCTTGTCGCCTCGGGAGTAGCCCATCAGCAGGGCGAGGATTTCCGTGGTCGGCCATACGTAGCGGTCGCCGCGGCGGCGGTTGAGATGCAGAGCCAGGAGCCAGTAGAGCTCTTTGGCTTTCGCATCGATGTCGGCGAGGCCGATCCAGTGGCCGAGCTGGACGTAGGGAAGCTCGTCCTCTGCCTCGACCTCGAACGGGTCGGAGTCCTGGGCCCGGATGGCGGCGAGCATCGCCGCAACGGCGCGCATCCGCGCGTCCGACGAGCCGGCCTCCGGCGCGGGACGGGAAAAACTGGTCACGTGGCAGTCCCCTGCGGGCGAGAGAGGGGGCTCCCGTCGCGGAGAACACGGACAGAGGTCCAAGACAGCGCTCAGACCGTATGAACAGGTTCCTGGCGGTAGGCCGGCGCGGTCGCAACACGCCTGCTGGAGCACCCTCAGGTGGATTCGGTTGTAGTGGTGCGTCGAGTGGGCGAGTCAGGTGGTGCGTGTGCACGTTGCCCCTGTCGCAAGAGGAAACGTGCCGTTGTGTCAGGACACCGAAAGAGTTGGAGGAGGCGGGTGTCGGGGGCTGTGAGGCCGATGGCCTTCCCCAACCCGCACGCCGCTCACCGAGTGCGCACCTCCCCCGTCGGATGTCTGATTCCCATCTGATCTGATCACGTCACCCTAGTTGCCGTCGCTCGGGGACGCACCCCTCCGCTGCGAGGACGGTGGCGGCAAACCCCCCATCTGAATCACACGCGCGACGCGCGACACACATCACCGAACGGACGGCGCCGACCCCGCCCCGTCGGATCGCGGAGCGAGGCCGGCTCGGTGCGGCGACGATGGTCAGCCGGCTGTCCCCAGGGGAGAGGCCAGACCGGCGGCGTGCCAGCGTTGCGCGTTGGAGTTGTTGCAGTCGGACAGCTCGAGCTGCGTGCCGTTGTCGACGCGGGTGAACGGCAGGTCGAGGCAGCGGCGGGACTGCGGGTTGTAGAAGCCGCCGGTAGCGGTGGGGAGCCACTGCTGGCCGCCTGCGCCGCTACAGGTGGCGAGCTGGACGAGGGTGCGGTTCGCGATGCCGCCGCCCGCGGTGGTCACGCACTTGCCGACGACGCGCAGCTCACCGTTCTCGCGGATCTCGAACAGCTGGGGGGCGCCCGGGTCGGTGTTGCAGTCCCAGATCTGGATGCGGTTACCCTCCTCCGCACTCCCGTGGTTGTCGTCCACGCATTTGGTGCTGCTGACCGCTGAGACGAGGGTGGTGCTGGTGGCCGAGGGGACGGTGGAGTGGTGGTAGACGGCCACGTTGCTGATCCGGCCGTTGAAGAAGGACGTCGGCTGACTGCCGTCTTTGAAGCGGCCCATGACCAGAGGGCCGGTGGCGCTCCAGACGTTGGCCTGGGCGTGGTGGGCCGTACCGGCCAGGGTGCCGTTGACGTACAGGGCCATCAGGCCGGTCCGGTCGTCGTAGGTGGCGGTGAGCTGGGTCCATTCGTTGATGCGGACCTTGGCGGCGTCGTTCATGACGGTGGTCTGGTCGTAGTCCCAGCCATCGTCGTCCCGCTTGGACATCCCGAACCGCCAGGTGCCGTCCGCGTCGTGCCAGAGGGCGAAGCCGCTGGTGTGCTGTCCGTCCTGGCTGAGAACGACGGCCCTCTCCTTGGACTTGGCCCAGGCTGAGACGGTGAAACTGCGGGTGGTGTCGACACCAGGGCCGGCGGTGGTGGCCGTGCCGGACGTGCCGTTGAACTCGACGACCGTGGTGGCCGTGCCGGCGACAGTGTCGGCGGCCCAGGTGGCGCCGGTGGCGCTGAGGGTGGCGTTGCCGCGGCCGCGCAGGTCGGCGGCAAGCCTTCCCTCGCCCTCGTTCAGCTTCCAGTGCGAGGTGGAAATGCGGGCGTCGCCCATCGTGTGGCCACTGCGGAAGCCGGAGACCTTGCCGCCGGTGGTGGTGCCGTCCCAGGTGCGCAGTCGGTGCCTGCTGTCCAGTGCCCACAGGTCGGGGACGCCGTCTGCGCTGGTGTCTCCGGAGGAGCCGATGACGGGATGGGTGGTTGTCTTCAGACCCGATCCGATCTTGGTGCGCTTGGTGTGGTCGCCGAGGGCCGCGGGGTTTCCGGGGACGTTGGCGTACTGGTAGACGTCCCCGGTGGTGTTGTCGCGGGCCCACAGGTCGGCCAGGCCGTCTCCCGTGGTGTCGCCGGGTGCGATGAGGCTGAGATCGTCCCAGCCGGAGGGGCTGATCACGAGTACGAGCGGATCGGCCAGCCAGCCGGTGGCCGCAGTGCCTTGGAAGAGCAGCAGCCGACTGCCGTTGCTGTCGCGTTCCACGGTGAGCAGGTCGTTGAAGGGACCCACTCCGGCTTCGGGCTTCGCATCACCCATGGCGAGGATCTGCTGGACACCCGCCCAGCTCAAGGCGTACTCGCTGCCGCAGGGCGCACCGGTCGTCGCCACCGTGCACTTGGCGGCAGGTGGGCGTCTGACGGTCACTGCCTTGGCCGCGGTGAAGTAGAACCCGCCGTTGGCTTCGAGGCCGCCTTGTGTGAGCGAGTTGCGGTAGAGCTTGAGCTGTCCGTCTCGATAGGTCCACAGGTCGTCGATGCGGATGCCGTTGCCGCCTCGGTGGGTGGTCAGGGTGCCCTCGCCCCAGCCCTTGCCCCCGGGGCTGTTGGCCACGTCGGAAGCGATGACTCCGCCGGAGGCCGGATCGACGGCGGTCGGGTACACGACGAGGTCACCGCTGTCCGTGGGGGCGATGAAGTCGACGCGTTCGTCGCCGGTGATGTCGCCGAGGGTCGTCTTGGCGTTCGGGGTGTCCGGCACGTAGAAAACGTACGTGTGCTGCTGTGAGCGGTTGCCGGCCCGGTCCACGGACTGGACGCGCAGGATGTTGGTACCCCAGGTCGTGGGGGTGAGCGCGATGGCGGCGCTTCCGTCAGCGGCGGGGTGGACTCGGTTGGCGCCGCCCACCGGGATGTTCCCGTTGAAGGCCCACTCGTAGTACTGGACACCGCTGAGGGCGTCGTCGGACTTCACCGTGAAGGTCCCCGGCTGGCCGACGTGCTTCGTGGAGCCGGGCGAGGTCCCGGTGGGCGGGTACTCGGCGGAAGTGACCACGGGAGTGGACGGCGGCTGGGTGTCCATGGTGAACGGGCACCCGGAGACCCAGTTGGAGGTCATGTCGCCGTCACCGCCCTGGACGCGCCAGGTGTAGGTGTGGCCGTCCAGGAGATTGGTGGGATGCGCGGAAACCCAATGCGTTCCGTGCGCCGCCCCGATCCACCCGCTGTCGTAGGCGAGAGCTGAGCTCGCGGCGTCGTAGATCAGGAAGTGGGCGTCGTTCAGGTCGCCCTCCGGGTCGCCCACCCACGCGCCGACGCTCAGGCCGCCGTATCCGGTGGCCCCCACCCAGCCGCAGCTCTTGTCGTGGGGAGGGTTCCTCGGCGCCGGGAACGTGCCTAGCTCCCACGGGTCGTAAGGGCGCCGGTTGTACTCGATGTAGAGGAAGGGCAGGTTGTTGCGGTCGCGGGTGAAGCGCTTGAACGAGGTGTTGCCGCTGCTCTTGGCCTCGTTCGAGGCGAAGAGGCCGTAGGTGATACTGCCGCGCCATTCGTTGGCGGCGAGGTGGTCGCGTACGTCCCACTCCCCGCGCGTGGTCGCGTCCGGGCAGCCGGGGCCGCCCGCGCTGTTCAGCGAGGTCGTGCGCAGGACCTCCCAGTCGCGGGGCTGGGTGCTCCACGAAATGTCGGGGAGCAGCGGCTCGGTGGAGTGCAGGTCCACGTTGTACGTGTGGCTGCAGGTGGCGTCGGCGGCGTACGACTGGATCGCGGAGAAGGCCGCCTTCTTGATGCTCTTGTCGTGCAGGTCGCTGGTGTCGAGCTGGACGTAGTAGCGCTCCAGGCCCGTCCTGGTCCGCCAGCGCTGGTAGCCGACACCCGGGTCGTAGGTGTCGTCGTAGTCGTCGTAGCTGACTGTGGTGGAGTACGCCTCCTGGACCCATGCCCAGTGCTGGGTGCCGCGGTTGGTGGGCTGCCAGGCGGGGTCGATGTAGACGGGATAGGCGGTGGTCGGGTCGGCCAGGAAGGACTGGTCCGGGGTCAGAGCGACGGAGTCCTTGCCCAGATCGGCCTGGAGCCGGGCGACCTTGGCGAAGTCGCCCGGGCCGGCGCTGTCCGAGGCCGCCTTGGTCCCGTCCTCGTCCGTCTCGGTCTGCGCGAGCGTGGCGGCCCGGGAGAAGGCGGTATGTGGCGCTTTCGCGAGCGGAGTTCCGACGGGAGCGGTGGAGTCCCACATCGTCGGGGTCGGCGCCCGGAAGACGGTACGGCCCGAGGCGTCGCTGGCCTTCAGGTTGCCGTGGCCGTCGGCGGAGACGGTCACACCTTGCCCTATGAGGCCGGTGGTCAGTTTGGCGAGCCTCGGGTGCTTGGCTGCCGCGGGGGATTTGACGACCAGGACCTGGGAGACGCCGCCGCCCTGGTCGGCCGTGAGTTTGAGGTCGGTGCCCGGGACCACTTCGTGGTAGACCGCGCTGTCACCCTCCAGCGTGGGCGTGGGAAGCGGCTCCGGCCAGCTCAAGACGAGCTGCTTGCCGTCCTGGTCCAGGACGGCGAGTGGCGCGGTGCCGCCACCGGACAGGGTCAAGCCGCTGACCGTCGCCTTCGGACGGAGCGTGCCGTCGGCGGCCTTGACGAGGGTGGCGTCCAGGTCGGCCCACTTGCCGTCGCGCTTCGTACGCAACGGGGCGACACTGCGCGTCAGGCCCAAGGTGCCGTCCGGGTTGGCCACCAGGGTGTCGGTCTCGGTCGTCGCCGCCGGAACGGGCACCGCCTTCCCGGTGCGCTGCGCCTGCGCCAGCGCGTCCTGCTCGGCCCGCTCTCGTTCGGTGGTCGGGCGCTCGGGCGGTGTCTGCGTACTCGGTTCACTCGACGTACCTGCCTTGACCACCGCCGATGCGGCCGAGGCGCCCGGTGCCGGGCCCACGGATGCGACGGACAGGGCCAGTGCGACAAGCCCTGCGACGGCGACCGGACGGCCGGCCGGCCGCCGTTTTCCCAGTATGCCCCCCACGGCAAACTCCCCAGTGTGATTAGTCCTGTCAACTGGGCGCGAACGCTAACAGCCCTTCACTGCATCCCACTGCGGTCGCGAATGCGGAATTGACTATTCCTTGGAGCTTATTCGCATAATCGTGATCAATTGACTGGCGAGATTCAGCCACACCGTGCGCGAACGGCCTATTTTCAGGCAATTTTTCGAATCCGGAGCTCCAGCGGGGCATGTCTTGTCCGGCTTGCTCGGTATTTTGCAGATTACCAACAGGCTAGGCTCCCAGCCCAATTGATCCACTCGGCGACCGTGGGGGAATGCCGTGTCGGTACCACCTGGACTTCACGCCTTGAGAAGAGCCATCACTCTGCGGCGCCGCTTTGCACTGGTAATCACCTTGACCCTTTCTCTTCTCTTGGGTACTGCTCCGGCGCAGGCAGTGGGTTGGAAGCCCAAAGATCCACGGCGGTGGTCACCCGGCGCGTTGCAAAAGGCCGAGGCGGTGCGTGGTAAGGACGCTCCGAAGTCGACGGCGCCGCCGGCCCCCTTGGGCGACGGCACCGTCGCCTGGCGTCCGAGGGACGTGTACTGGCCGCCCGCCGCCCAGGCAGAGGTGGACCTGGGCGCGTCCCAGCCCAATGCTCCGCGCGGATCGCTCTTCACCGCGCCCGCGCCCTCCGGCGCCCCCGCTGCTCCCGCACCGGACCCGAGCCGGGTCGGTGCCGCTCCCGTCTGGGTGCGTGCGGCCTCCGGCAAGGACGCGCCGCGCACCGGCGAAGCCGCTGTCCGACTCGTGGACCGGGCAGCTGCCGAGAAGGCCGGCGTCCAAGGCCTGCTGGTCGCCGTCCGCCCGAGCTCGGGCTCCCAGCAGGGCGCCGCCGTCAGGGTTTCCATGGACGTCTCCCACATCGCCGGAGCCTTCGGTGGCGACTGGCTCTCCCGAGCCCGCCTGGTCGCCCTCCCCGAGTGCGCCCTGACCACCCCCGAGCGCGCGGAGTGCCGTACGCAGACCCCCGTACAGACAACCAGGGACGGCGACCGGGCCGGACTGCTCAGTGCGGAGGTATCGCTCACGGGCGACTCCGCCGCAGGGGACATGCGTGCGAGTGCGACTTCTGGCGGGGCCACTGTGCTGGCGGCCTCCGCGGCACCCGCCGGCAGCGCTGGCGACTACAGGGCTACCGCTCTGGCACCCTCCGGCACGTGGAGCCACGGTGGCGGCACGGGCGGCTTCGCCTGGTCGTACCCGATCAACGTGCCCGAAGCTCTGGGCGGCAGCAAGCCCAACGTCTCCCTCTCCTACAGCTCCCAGTCGGTCGACGGCCGCACCGCCGCCACCAACAACCAGGCCTCATGGATCGGTGAGGGCTGGGAGTACTCGCCCGGCTTCGTCGAGCGTCGATTCAAGCCGTGCGCCAAGGACGGCCAGGCCGACTCGGGTGAGCAGTGCCTCGCCGGTGAGAACGCCACGATCTCCCTCAACGGCCGGTCGTCGACCCTCGTGCGCGACGACGTGTCCGGCACCTGGCGGCTCGAAAACGACGACGCTTCGAAAGTCGAACGCCTGACGGGTGCCGCCAACGGGGACAACAACGGCGAGTACTGGAAGATCACCACTCCTGACGGGACCCAGTACTACTTCGGCGCTGGCCGCAAACCCGGAAGCGCCACCGCACCCGCCACCAAGTCCGCCTGGACTACTCCTGTCTACGGCAACAACGCGGGCGAGGAGTGCAACAAGCCGACCTTCGCCGCGTCCTCGTGCCTGCAGGCCTGGCGCTGGAACCTCGACTTCGTCGTCGACCCGCGCGGCGGGGTGATCACCCACTGGTACGACACGGAGACGAACCACTACAAGCGTGGCGCGTCGCCCGCCACCCCCGAAGGCACCCTCAGCCCGTACATCCGGGGCGGGACCCTCTCAAAGATCACCTACGGCTCCAAGCTGGCGGACGCTGACACGGTCAAGCCGACCGCCCAGGTGCTCTTCGGCACCTTTGAGCGCTGCCTCCCGGAGAAGGGCGTCTTCGACTGCGCCTCGGCGAAGCTGACCAAGGCAAACGCCACCAAGTGGCCCGATGTCCCCTTCGACCAGAACTGTGCGGCCACGGGCGTCTGCGAGAACTACTCCGCCACATTCTGGACCACCAAGCGCCTCACCGAGATCACCACTCAGGTCCTGAACGGCACGGGCGGCTACGACAGCGTCGACTCCTACGAGCTGGCGCACGAGTTCCCCAACCCTGAGGACAAGACAGCCCCCGCTCTGTGGCTCGCCTCCATTCGGCACACTGGCCATGCCGGCACGACCACACTCGCCACCGAGCCGGTCACCTTCACAGGCAAACTCCTGAACAACCGCGTCGACTCCAGCGTTGACAACAAGCCCGCGATGAACCGCCGTCGCCTCGTCGGCATCACCTCCGAAACAGGCCAGGTAACGGACATCGGGTACGCGGATCCGGACTGCTCGCCGGGTGTCGGTCTGCCCTCGGCCCAGGACTCCAACAGCAAGCGCTGCTACCCGGTCTACTGGAACCCGGACTACAAGAGCCCGCTCGACCCGAGCCTGGACTGGTTCCACAAGTACGTCGTCACCCTCGTCTCCAAGCGGGACCCCTTCGGCGGTTCCCGTCCGCAGGGAGTCCGCTACGAGTACGTCGGGCCTGCCGCTTGGCACCGCGACGACGAGGAGCTGACCGAGGACAAGCGCCGGACCTGGAACCAGTTCCGCGGCTACGAACAGGTCATCACCCGGTCCGGCGCCGCCCCCGATGCGGTCTCCAAGTCCGCGACCTTCTACTTGCGCGGCATGGACGGCGATGTCAAGGCCGACGGCAGCAAGCGCACCGCCACTTTCACCGGTCTCGCCGGGAACACGGTGAAGGACTCCAACCCCCTGGCGGGCACCGTCCGCGAGAGCCAGACCTTCACCTCCGACGGCGGCGAACTCGTCTCCGTGTCGCAGACCGAACCGTGGCTCTCCACAGCCACCGCCACGCACAGCCGCGGCGCCAAGCTGCCCGCGCTCACGGCGCAGAGGCAGCGCGAGGGGTCATCCCAGGTCAAGGCGCTCCGCGCTGACAAAACCTGGCAGTCCACCTCGAAGACGACCACGTATGACGGCACCTACGGAATGCCACTGGCCGTCCTCGATCGTGCGGACGGCCTCCCCGACACCTGCACCGTCACCTCCTACGCCCGGAACACCGCCGCCTGGATGGTCGACCGCGTCTCCGAAACCGTCGAGCTACAGAGCAGCGACTGCACCGGCACCACGACCGGGACGGAAGCGAACACCCTCGGGCGCAACCGCACGTACTACGACGACCAGCCCCACGGAACGCTGACCGGCCCCGGCCAGGTCACCAGTACGGAGGAACTGGACCGCTTCGAGGCAGGCCAGCCAAAGTACTCGCTTCACTCCAAAGCGAGCTACGACGCCTACGGCCGTGTGGTCAGCGCCACCGACGCCGCCGGCGCGAAGACCACGACGGCGTACGAGCCGGTGGCGCCTGCCCGCGCCACCACCGTCAAGTTCACCAATGCCAAGAACTGGACGACCACGTCCACCGTCGACGCCCTGCGCGGGAATCAGATCAAGACGGTGGACCAGAACAACCGCACCACCGAAGTGGCCTACGACGCGCTCGGCCGCATCACATCGGTCTGGCTGCCCGGCCGTGCCCGCAGCGAGGGCGCGAACACGGTGTACAGCTACGACCTCACCAACACCGGCACGAGTTCCGTCACGACGCGGACACTCCGGTCGGACGAGTCGTACGCCACCTCCGTCACCATCAGCGACGCCTTCGGCCAGGAGATCCAGCGGCAGTCGATCCCGCAGGACGGTTCCGCACATACCCGCCTGATCACCGACACCTGGTATGACAGCCTCGGTCGGGCCGTCAAGTCGAACAACGCGTACATCGACAGGACTTCGGACCCGGTGAAGACGCGGTTCATCGCCGACGAGAACACGGTCCCCTCGCAGAGCACCACTCTCTACGACGGTCTCGGCCGCAAGGTGGCCGCCGTGTTCTCGTCCAAAGCGATCGAGCAGTGGCGCACGACGACCGTGTACGTGGGGGTGGACCGCACCGACACGATCCCGCCCGTCGGCGAGGCGCCCACCAGCGTCATCACGGACGCCCGCGGCCGTACGGTCGAGCGGCGCCAGTACAAGGGCCCCAAGCCCGAAGGCACCTACGACGCCACCCGCTACACCTACAACGCCACTGGCAAGCTGACGCGGCTCACCGACGCCGCCTCCAACGCCTGGACCTACGAGTACGACCTGCACGGGCGCCAGAACCGGGCCGTGGACCCGGACAAGGGGACGACGACGACCACGTTCGACGCCGCCGACCGCCCGGTCGCGGCCACGGACGGCCGCGGTGTCACCACCGTCACCACCTACGACGTCCTCGGCCGGCCCACCTCACGCAACCTCGGCACAGCCGACGGCACCAAGTTGGCCACGTACGAGTACGACACCCTGCTACTGGGGCAGGCCACCGCCTCCACCAGCTGGGTAGGCGGCAAGCCCTGGCGCCAGGAGACCACCGGCTACGACATCGGATACCGGCCCACGGGAAGCAAGCTGACCGTTCCGGCAGGAGAGGGCGCGCTCAGCACCACCTACTCCACCTCGGTCGCCTACGACCCCATCACCGGCTTGGTCGACTTCATGGACGTGCCCGCAGCAGGCGGCCTGCCCGAGGAAACGCTGTATACCGGACGGAACATCAACGGACTGCCCCTCTCGGTGGGCAGCGCCACCGCCGACTACGTCAACTTCACCGACTACGACGAGTTCGGAACGGTACAGCGCACCACCCTCGGCGGCGTTCCACGGCAGGTCAGCTTCACCAACGTCCACGACCCGGCAACGGGCCGCCTCCTGCGCACCCAGCTGAACAAGCAGGACTCGACGTCCCCCGTAGACGTCACCGACTACACCCACACACCCGGCGGCGACGTCACCTCCGTCTCGACCGCCCAGGGCACGGCGCGCGACACCCAGTGCTTCGCCTACGACCACCTGCGCCGCCTGACCCAGGCCTGGACCGACACGGGCACCACCACGACCAAGCCCGGCCCGTCGGCCCCCGGCATCGGCGGCTGTGCCAACACCGAGCCGCAGCCCGGCAAGATCGGCGGCCCGGCCCCCTACCGCCAGTCCTTCACCTACGACGTGACCGGCAACCGCACTTCCTCGATCGACCACGACCCGTCGGGCGACGCGGCCAAGACCACCACGACCACGAACACCTTCCCGGCCCCCGGCGCCGCACGCCCCCACGCCCCGACCTCCACCGTCCGGCAGACCGGCACCAGCCCGTCGGTCAGCAGCGCCCTCACCTACGACGCGACCGGCAACACGCTGACCCGGCCCGACGCCGCCGGCGCCACGCAGACCCTCACCTGGACACCCGAGGGCAAGCTCGCCTCGGCGGCCTCCGCCGCGGGCACCTCCACCTACGTCTACGACGCGGGCGGCAACCGCCTGCTGCGCAAGGACCCCGGCAAGACCACCCTCTACCTCGGTTCGACGGAACTCACGCTCGACACTGCCACCAACAAGGTCACGGGCACCCGCTATTACCCGACCCCCGGCGGCCCGACCATCGTGCGCTCGTCCGACGGCAAGCTCTCCTACGTCGCAGGCGACCACCACAACACCGGCACCACGGCGATCGACGCCGCCACCCTGCAGGTCCAACGCCGCGCCACGAAGCCCTTCGGAGAAGACCGGGGCACCACGCCGACGGCCTGGCCCGGCGAGCGCGGCTTCGTCGACGGAACCAAGGACAAGGCCACCGGCTTCACCCACCTCGGCGCCCGCGAGTACGATCCCCGCACCGGCACCTTCCTCAGCGTCGACCCCGTCCTGGTCCTCGACTCCCCCCAGGGGCTCAACGCCTACAGCTACGCCAAGAACAGCCCCGTCACCACCTCGGACCCCACCGGCCTCTGCCCTGAGATCGACTGCCCGACCCGGCCCAGCCCCGGCGAGGAGAACACCACGCCCGGACGCGAACCGGCACCGCCCAAGCCCACGCAGACGGCCCAGGCAGCGGCCGACGCGAGAAACGGTCTTCGCGGGCGCGTGACCCCTCCCACCTCGGGATGCCTCCTGGGCGGGTACATCTGCGGCCCGTCCCTCTCCCGCCCCATGCCCGTGATCGTGCCGCCTTGGCTGGTGCCCCCGCCCGCACCTGTCAGTCCACCGCCGCTCGACTGCAAGGCGAACGACGTCAGAATCGCCTGCATGGTGGAGGTGCCGACCGGAAGGATCCTCACCAATCCGTACAACGCAGGAAATGCCGTGAACGGCGCCAACGAGCTTGCGGCCGGCTATGCGGCTCTGGCTTCGAGCTGTTCGATGCGCGCTGAGCAATATGTATGCTTCGGGCACTCACCGGCCGGCGACCAACCGATTACAGTGGGAGACGTACACTTCTATCCGGGCAATAGAAAGCTATTCGCAGACCGACTTAAAACGGAATCCCTGACGCGTGACCGGATAGCGGAAATCGCGGGAGAGGAAACCGCAGAGAAATTCGGTCCCGACTTGGAGCGCCACGAAGCAGTTCATTCGAGGCAATGGGCCGCGACCTCGAATGCCAAGGATTTTGCAGTGGGATATTTGGCAGAAGCAGGAACCTCCGCATACAAGGTCGGGACCCCGTCGCACGCCAACCGATTCGAACTCGACGCAAATCTATGGTGGGGCGGTTATCTAAACTGGTATCCCACACAGGTGCACATGCCAGGCGCGACACCAAGCCTCTGAAAGGACAAGAATGAGCGCCATGTCTCCACGGCAGCGTTTGGGGATAGCAGTTGCACTGTCAGTTCTCGTTCCGACCGCCAGTGCATGCACGCCGACCCCGAAGGCATTGCTGGCCATTGAACGCACGGAGACAGGGGCGACCCGTGCTCTGATTGCTCCTTGCCCAGATTACGATGCCCTTAATTTCACGGTTTTCCGTGAGGACGGCGAATCCGTAGAGCTCGAGCGGTGGGCAGTAAGCAACGAGACCTGGCGAGGATCACCGCCCAGCATCGAATTGTTGGTGACACCCCAGGGGTGGAAGTCCCAGGAGGCCACGCTCGCCAACCTGGAAGGGGATGGCAAGTACACGGTGACCATCGACGGGGCAGTGCGCGGCCGTGGCCTGGACGGAGAAGTCTCATTCACTCCGAACCAGCTCGGGACCCTGACGGCGGGCGAGGTCCTCATCAAGGATGGAAGCGGAACGCGAGCCGTCAGTCGCTCTGAATTCCTCAAGAAGGATTCCGACCGATGTACCCCATGATGAAGACCCATCGAAACAAGAACGCGGCCAAAGTTCCCCCCGTTGCCTTTTCACGGCTCCAAATGGGGGCCTGCGACCTTCGGGTCCGGCGTGACCTCGCTTGTTATTGATCATCCGGGGGTCGTCCGGCCTGAGGCATCGCGGGCCGCTGATGGGGGCTGGAGCACCGGCTGCACCAAGGCGCAAAGAGCTCTGCGTACCGTCGACGTGCAGCTTGATGCCGAGGCTGGGGGCTGTCACGCAAACGATCCCCGTAATGGCCATGTTCAGCATCATGTGGTGAACGCCCTCGCCGTGTAGGCAGCAGGCGCGCGCAGGATATTTAAGGTCTTATACGGGCTAAGGCGTGCTCGACCGGGCTGGTTTGCGGCATCACCAGCCCCCTCCAGCACGACGCCATGGACCTCTAGGACCCTGCCGAGACCACCGACTAGCTTCACCTCGACGACACACAGCTCTCTTACGCGCCTCCGGTCCGCTAACATTGCCGTCAACTACTGCCGTCAAACCTGCGAGGGCCCCATCGGATCAAATCCGATGGGGCCCTCGCATATTCCGCTGCTCTCAATCAGCCCGGCACTACTTCCCAAACGCCGAGTACCTCAGCGAAATCGGGAGTACGAACCATCAGATTCGGCGATCCCGGCCTGATGGACAGAATCCCATCAACGATGCGGCGCGCTTCAATCGAGCCGAGCCCACCAGAGACTGGCCAAACATGCGCACCTTGCCCGAGCCCCCCGAACTCTTCGCAGAGGGTAGCGCTATCCGAATCAGGGATTGCCCAGAGAGCGAAAAGCCTGTCGTCCAGAACGGAGGTTTCAAGTCGCTCTGCGAACAGCTTGAAATACCAAGCGACATCTCCACCCCGACGCCTCAGGATCCCTTCGATTGGCCCATCGCGCCAATCGAAGATGACCAAGACCTCGGGCCGGCCAAGCCTCTCTATCAAACTCTCGCTCAACTTACCTCCGCCCAAAAACGGTATTGAATGCTCTTTGAACTGCCGAATCTACCGGTTTCGGAATTATCAAGATGTGATGCATTGGGAGATTCCGGGTTGGAGTGAAGATCAGGGAGAACCCTGCTTCCTCTATTTGCCCCCTGGTCGCTACCGACGCACCCTCAACCGGGCCATCCACCGCTCGCACTGAAAGTCCGTGCCCAAAGGACTTGGGGTTCTCTTCGGCCTTTTGTGCTTGAGTCGAAAGTCGCCCCGTGCTTTCCTTGCTGGTTCCAAGTCGCGCAAAACCCTGATCTGCGCTACATGTGCAGGGCTGGCCAAAGTCAGGGCCACCCGGACCGCAATTATGAACCAGGACCGGCGTAGCGCCCGCCAGCACATAGTACGTGTGGAAGTCATCGACGGTGAGGTTGTGTGTGGTGACCGCGTACGGGTAGTCGCGGGTGGTCTGGACCGTAAGGGTGGTGCCGTCGGGCTGGCGGAGCTGTTCGCCGGGGGTGAGGTCGCCGGCGTCGACCCACTGGCGACGGGTCTCGCTCCAATAGGGGTGGTGAGAGGTGGAGGTGATCGCGACGGGCGGGCCGCGGGGGCTCGCGTCGTCGGTGAGGGTGAGGTCGGTGAATTCCTTGTCGTCGGGGGTGGTGATGGTGGCGGTGACCTGCTTCGGGCTGGTTTCACCGGTCTGCGGGTCCGTGGCCATCACGGTGTCGCCGACCTCGATGTCCTGAGACGTCATCTCATTTGGCGGATTGGGTAGGCTGGCGGCCGTGGTGGGGATTGTTGAGCGGCTGGTGCCTGATGAGTTGTGGGTCCTGTTCCAGCGCGTGGTGCCGGAGGCGCCGTCGCGGCCTCAGGGCGGTGGCCGGCGCCGGCACGGTGACCGGGAAGTGCTCGCCGCGATCGTGTTCGTGGCCACGTCAGGCTGTACATGGCAGCAATTGCCGACGGCGTCGTTCGGGCCGTCGGGGGCAACAGCCCACAGACGCTTCACTGAGTGGACGAAGGCACGGGTGTGGGCCAAGCTGCACCGATTGGTGCTCGATGAGCTCGGCGCCCGTGGCGAGCTGGACTGGTCCCGGTGCGCGATCGACTCGGTGAACATGCGGGCCCTGAAAAGGGGGACCTGACGGGTCCGAATCCTGTCGACAGGGGCAAGTTCGGATCCAAGATCCATTTGATCACCGAGCGGACCGGTCTGCCCCTGTCCGTCGGAATCTCGGGGGCGAACCTGCACGACAGCCAGGCCCTCGAGCCCCTCGTCCGCGGCATACCGCCCATCCGGTCGCGCCGCGGGCGCCGACGACGCAAGCCCGGCAAGCTTCATGCCGACAAAGGCTACGACTATGCCCACCTGCGGAAATGGTTACGCGGACGCGGCATCACACACCGCATCGCCCGCAAGGGCATCGAGTCTTCACAGCGGCTGGGGCGCCATCGCTGGACCATCGAACGCACCATGGCCTGGCTCGCCGGCTGCCGCCGACTCCACCGCCGCTACGAACGCAAAGCCGAACACTTCATGGCCTTCACCAGCATCGCCTGCACCCTCATCTGCTACCGCAGGCTCGCCAAATGAGATGACGTCTAAGCCGACGCCGTCAGTAGCGCACCTCGTGGGCCTCGTACCCCCTGAGTCCCGCTGTGATGAGGGCGGGCACGAGTGTGTCCAGGTACCAGGCAAGGTCGGTGAACTCCGGTGCCGAGGGAATGGGCCGACGGTCGATGCTGGGAATGAAAGATACATCCGTGCGACCGGTGTGGAACATGAGCATGCCGCCGGTCTTCGCCTCCGCGTGGTAGACGTTGAGGGCGACGGTGTACGGCAGGTTCGCCTTCGCATCCAGCACCATCAGCACCTCGTCGATGTGTCCGGGTGTGCTGTCGTACCACTCGTAAGAGTCGTCCTCGTCGTTGACCATGTACGAGACATGACCGACCGGTTCCACAGCAGACCAACCCCTCGCGGTCAGGACGTCCAGAAGGGCGCGCACCGTGGTCGGTCGCGTGAAGGAGAAGTCGATGTCGGCGTCTCTGGATCCCACAGTTCCTCCATGCGGCTTGAGTGATCGCGGTCGCATACTCGCCCACGGGAGGGGAAATCGCTGAACCGTTTCCCCAGCCCGCTGCTTCACAGATCTGTAGATCGGCTACTTGCGTCGATGGGTGAGCGAGTCCCGATCCTGCGCCACGACCGAAAGCCACGGCCTGGGAGTGCTCTTCACTCCCGGTGGCAGCCCCGTTCCTACCGGGCTCCAGATGTACGTGAACGCCACCGGGCGGGGACAGTGCGAAGCGAAGTCACCTTCGCCGCCGCGTCAACGTCTTGTGGGCTCTGATCCGAGACCGCCGCCTCTACGAGATCACACCGCCCCCTGTCACGGCGTCGCCCTGATCGTCGGCCACGCGGGGCAAGCCGGGAGGGTCGTGACATCCTGCGGCAGTGCTTTTAAGCGTTCCCGCTTGTGCAGCAGGGCGCCAGCAAGGTCACCCGCAGCGGGACCGGGTGCGTCCTCAGACGGGAAGGCGACTCCACCGCGGCCCGCGCCCGCCATCCGGCCACGACCTTCGGGGCGACGTCGATGAACAGATCCCGTGGCAGGCCGATCGCCCGCACCGCCAGGAGCTTGTCGATCTCGGTGAGCATCGTCTCCAGGCTCACGTTGCCCGGCGCTTCCTTGACCTTCGCCAGCACCGGCGGCGCGTCCTCGCCCTCCGTGCCGCCACCTGCGGGGCCGGCGTCGTCCTGGTCGGCGTCGACCACCAGAGCCACGATCCGCTCCACGCTCTCCACGGGAAGCCGGGAGGAGATCAGGACGGTCAGCGACTCCTCGGCCGCCCGCAGAGCGGCTCCTACGATGCGGTCGCACCGGCCCGACGTGGGCGGCTCGATGCTCTCCGCGCGGCAGCGGGCCAGCAGTTCCACCCGGACCTGCTCGGACCTACGCTCCTTGTGCGCGACGTGCTCGGCCAGATACGCCGTCAGCTTCTCCGCGTCAGCGACGCTGCACTCACGGACGCCGAGGTGCTCCCAGATCTGCGCACGGTGGTACTCGACCGTGCGGCCCGTCCAGTCGCAGAAACCCAGCTCCGAGGCGGGCACCTGCACCTGCCGGGCGACAAACTCCACCGCAACCGGCCGTACTGCGTATAAAACTTCAGCAAGACGGCGAAGCCCAGTCGCGTCGCACCACGCTTGCCGGACACGAGCGCCTGCTCGCCCTTCAACAGCGTCCAGTGCTCGACGAGTTCATCCAGGTCCAACGGAGTACGGGCCACGACCGCCGATCGTCCCCGCAGAGCTTCACCCACCGCAGCCGAACAGCCCCGGACTCACCCACACGAGTGACGCCCTTGCAAGATCACCGCCGTTTGCGGCTGGTGACAGCATTCTTACCGGCACCCCTACTACCTGGGCCCGCGCGGCAAGGGGTTCGAAAAGACCTACAGCCTCCTCGAGCAGGCCTTGGCCAAGACCGGCAAGGTCGGCATCGCCACCTTCGTCATGCGCCAGCACGAGTACTTGGTCGCGCTCAAAGCCGAAGACGCCCTGCTCATCCTCCACACGCTGCACTAGGCAGATGGTCCGGAACCCGAAGGACGAGATCGACAGCCTCCCGGGGAAGTCGAAGGGGACGGCCAAGGTGCAGAGGGCCGAGAGCTCATCAAGGCCATGGCGATGACCTGGGATCCGGGTCAGTTCCACTACACGTTCCAGAGAAGGCCGCCGCTTTGATCAAGGCCAAGCAGAAGGGCGACACGGTGGAGAAGGTCGATCCGGCCGCCACGCCCACCGGCGCCGTCGACCTTATGAGGATCCGCTTCGCGGCGTCCTGGGGGTCCCGCGCGATCTTGGATGCGACCCCGGTTCGTCCGAACCTGGTCGTGGAGATCAGCGCCGACCGGTCCATCGATGGCGGTGGGGTGTTCCGGCACCACACAGGTTCAAGCGGCTGCGCCTGGACGTGGAGCTCGAGGACGTCCCGGCATTCGGCCAAGGACCCACCGCCGCAGCTGGCTGAACCCACCCGGGGTACATCTACTGAACGAACCTGCCTCCGCGCGTCCTCGGCCTGCACTATCCGGGGCTGGGGTCAGCAATCGGCTCCGCGTCGATAGATACCTGCTCGTTTCGGTCACTTTCGCGCGTGAGGAAAGTTGAGGCTCTTCACGAGTCGTCGGCTGCTGTGAATGCGGTCGCGCCGCGTCTTGTGTGGCCGATATAGGGCAGACATGGCGTGAAGTCGGCATTCCCTTTGAGGTGAATCTGAGATTCCTGTGTGCGGCACAGTTCCGAGTATCCGATTGCTCGATACACGGAAACCTGAAATGAATTCCCTAGTCATCGAGCACCTCCCGTCATGGGTGACGATCCCGGCGGGCGGGTTCAAAGTTGAGGAAATCCAGGAGTGTCATGCAGCTTACCAATTTCCGGCCGCAGCGGCGTGAAATCGCCAAGGTTATGTCCGCAGCAGGTGTGGCGGTCGCGCTGACCGCGAGCATGGGTGCCAGCGTGTCCCACGCGGCCGAGGGTTCTACGTTAGGCGTCCCCACCGGTTCGATTTCCGCGGACGGCAAGTTCTTCGCCCCTGGCCCTAACACCGTGGTCAAGCGGACGGAAGCGCCGGCCGGAAACAGCCCGCTGTCGGCCGAGAGCGCGTCTCCGGTGGCCCCTGCGCCGGCGGGAACTGCGGCCTACTACAACATCAAGAACGCCCACTGGATCGCCCAGTCATGTGGAACCAACATGATCCAGCAGACGAGTGGACAGGGTAAGACCACGCTCGTCCTGTCGGTCGAGAAGAGCGTTGCGGCCACCGTTACGAAGGAGGTAAACGTCGACCTGAAGTACGTCTCGGCGGGTATGGGCTGGAGCGTCACCAGCACCTACGGCGTCAAGAACGAGTCGCGCTTTGAGGTACCCGATGGCAAGTGGGGCACCGTTCAGGCCTTCCCTCTCTTTGACGTGTACGAGGGTGAGGCCTGGGCAGGCGTTGGCGGCGACCTGCCCACGGGCAAGAGGGTCTGGGCCTACAAGCCCGTAGGGGTCTGCTTCAATCAGTGGGCCCAGTAACGATACGCTGAGAATACGACATGAACGAGGTGCGGCCCCATGGCTAAAAACAAACAACCACTGGTCATCGGGGCCGCTCTCATCTTCTTACTCGTAGGGTGTGAAAGCGGTGGCGGACCGGATATGGGAACATCCTCGGACGGTACCCAGCCCGCTGCGCTGAACGAGCTCGACTCGATCTCTGTGGCTGGTGATCCGCTGGCGGATATAGCGGGTCCCGTTAAGATCATTTCTGAGCTTCAATACGGGCAAAGTCGCCTCATCGCCTACGTAAACGGTGACTCCTGTGGAATTCTCGCTACTTCCAAAGGTGACGTCAATGTGAATCGAATTCATTTGGTGTCGAAGTGGCCTGCCCGCGGCGAGGGAACCAATAACTACCCCGCGGGCCCTTACAACAGCGCCTCCGGCGCCGGAGATCCGCAAAGCTGGGCATCCCTCCTGTGCAGCAAGAACGCCATGGTATTCGAATACGCCTCCGGTGAAGGTGGAGCACCAGAACAGGCTCGTGGGCCGGTCACCGCCACACAGGTCGCCGACAGGCCGGCGACCACGCGAATCGTAGTGGGGGACGCCGAGGTGCGAAAGCAGATCGAGAATCATGTGAAAGGGTCGGCCTCCGCCCAGTAGCGGGCAATGAGCCCTCCCATGCACCTTGAGGGCGTCGAGGCGCAAAGCCACATGAACGAACGCTGCCGCCATCCTGACCTAACGAGTTCGTGCATAGTTGGTGCGGCGGTGGGGCTTGATCCCTGATCATGTTCGCGTGGTGGGGAACGGGTCTCGTGCAGCAATCATCAGCGATCGAAGATCACAGGACTTTCGGCCGATGTGATCGCCGAACTCGTTGCCGAGGTAGGTCCGTCATGGCACGAACTACACCAGGCGAGACTGGAGTCCAGGTCACGGCAACGGGCCGTTGGCGCTGGTGCAAAGCACCCGCTGGTCTTCATCGACCGGCTTCTGGCCACGCTCGTTCACCTTCGCCACGGTGCCACTCACGACGTGCTGGCCTGCTGTTTGGCGTTGACCGCTCCACGATCACCCGGGCGAGCGGCGAGGTGTGGTCCCTGCTGGCAACCGTGGCTGCACCATCGCGCCCGGCATCCGGCTCCGCACCCGCGCCGAGGTCATCGGCCACCTCGGCGCCAGCGGACAGACCGGGATCATCAACCGCACCGAGATCCGGGTCCGCAGACCTGCCGTCGGCCGCACGGACCGGGGAAAGTTCATCTCCGGCCCGATATGGAGGGCGGTGTGCCGGGATCCCTCCTTGCAGGCCCCGTCACCGATCCAGTCCGTCGCCATGCCCACGAGCCGCCAGCCGCAGCAGTCCCAGGTAAAGGAGAACTTGCTCACCTCGTTCAAGGACGTGTCGCAGACGACACCGTGCACTTCGAATTCGGTGAGCTGGAGTTCGAGCTCTGGCTCAGGCCCGCGCCCGACGGAGGGTCCCTGGCCCGCCGCGGTGACCGAGGCAATGCCCGCGCCTATGGGTACGGCACGGACGACCATGCCGGAACCGTCGCGAGCGCCGTCATGGGAGACCTGAAGACCGGCGATCTGCCCGGCACGTCATCCGTCAACGCGAACAACCTATAGGCACTCAACGGCGCCGGCCCCCACCAAACGCACTTGTCCCCGCGTCTGCCACGACGGCATGTTTTCTGCCCACCAGCGGGCCGCCACGAGAGCTTCCGGTGGCGGAAGGCGTTACCTGACTGCGGTCGGTGTGGTGACCGTCCGCGCGATCCGGGGCCCGACGAGGCGCTCCGCCAGATCCAGCGGGTACCAGGCGGCCCCGGTCACCTCGGACTCCTGGATACGCCCGACCTCGGCGTCGGCCGTCGCGAAGACATAGCCGAAATCCAGGTGGTAGTGGTCCGGCTCGACCTTCGCGGGCCTGGCCGGCACCTGACCGAACTCGACATAGGCGGGGTGCGCCGAGACGGGGACGACCTGTCCGGGGTCGAGGCCGGTCTCCTCGGACAGCTGCCGCAACGCCGCGCCGACCAGCGTCTTATCGGTCGGCTCAAGATGGCCACCTGGCTGCAAAGTGACCCCGTACGCGAGGTGCTCGATCAGGAGGACCTCGGCGCCGTCCCGGACCAGCAGCGCGCCGGCGGTGACGTGCATCGGGAAGGTCCGCCGCGAGGCGAACCCCCGGCCTTCGGCCAACCGCCGCAGCGGCTCGGCCAGCTGTCGGGCATCCTGCGGGTAGCGCTCAAGGTAGGCGGTGAGCACTCCCGCGATGTCGGAATCATTGATCCCCACAGGTCCTCGCCCTCCACACGGCCCAAGGAAGGGTTCCGTCGAGACCGGCCGCTCGAAGGCGGCCACCAAGCATGTGCACAGTCGACTCCACAGGGGTCGTGGCGTGACGGAAGCCCCGCACTCTACAAGTCCGCCTGGCCCCATACGCACCAACGCGCCCGCTGGCGTACGGCGCTGGGAACCTCGGCGATTCGGCCAACCACCCTTGGTGGCAGTCCCGTTGCAGGAACTGGATCGGTGCAGTGCCCACAGTCCCTCGAACCCTTTATCCCGGGACTTCAGGACCGACCGAAAAACGTGTGTTCGATATCCCGGCTGCGTCGTTGAGCCTCGCGGACCAACCGTGACCGACCGCAGGAGGATCGACTTGACCTCGGGCAGCACAGCCACAGGCGAGCACCGACGAAGCGGAGCGGACTCCACCGGGCACCGGGGGCGCAGCGCAGGAGGAGGAGTTCCAATACCGGGACGAGTCCCGACTCCAAGCCGGCGCACAGATGACGACGACCACGATGGCGCGGCGCCTGCCCGTGCTGGTGCCCCGGTCGCCGCGGATGGCGTGGCGGGTGGACCGGGGCGCGACAGCCGGGCTGCTCGCGTGCCAGATCAGCACGGGCGTACTGGCCGCGCTGGGCCTGTTCGCCGTCACCCGGACGGCGACGGCGAGGTCACTGCGCGAGGCCGGCGGACCCTGGACCGGCTCATGAGGGAGGACCGGCCCTGAGCGCCGTACACCGGAGTATCGGCAACGTCATGGTCCTGCTCCAGCGTCCCTCCGACGACCGGATCCTGACCGTCCGGCACCAGGCGACGTCGTGGCACTCCCCCGGGATGCTCACGGTCGTCGGAGGGCGCCTTGAAGACGGCGAGTTCCTCGACGAGGGAGCAGCGCGCGAGCTCGCCGAGGAAGTCGGCATCCACATCACCCCGGACCGCCTGCGGTTCTGCCAGCTGCTCCACTTCCACGCACCGGACGGTGAGCGGGTGATCGGCGCCGCCTTCACGGTGCGGGAGTGGCAGGGCACCCCGTACAACCGCGAGCCGGGCACGCATACCGAGTTGGTGTGGGTCGACCCGGCCGCTCCGCCGCCCGACTGCCACCCCTTCACCCATGCGGTGCTGACCCACTTCGCCACCGGCCGGTTCTACGCCAACGTGATCGCCGCGGAACTGCTGGACGGTGAGGCGGGGTGACGACCTCCAGCCAGACGGCCAAGGCCGCGAAGGTCACTTCCCCGGATCTGCGCCGCTTGGTCGCCAGCGAGTGCGCGAGCTTGTCCGGATCTGCGGTCAGCACCGTCGCCCTTCCCACCCTGGCCGTACTCGAGCTCCACGCCTCCACCACCCAGATCGCCGCGCTCGCCTTCCTCGGCCAGCTGCCAAACGCCGTCGTGGCTCTCCCGGCCGGCGCGCTCTCGGACCGGTACGCCAAGCGCCCTCAGATGATCGCCGCGGACCTCACCGCCGCCGCAGGTCTCGCGACCATCCCGGCCGCCGCCATCGCGGGGGTGCTCGGCATCGGCCAGCTGTACGCGGTTGCCGTGGTCCTGGGGATCACAAAGATCGTGCACGACGCGGCCGCCATCAGCTACCTACCTGTCCTCGTCGAACCTCATCTGCTGCAGCGCGCGAACTCGAGGCTCGGCGCGGCCTCGTCGGTGGCCGACAGCGCGGGGAGCAACGCGGGTGCCGCGCTGGTCGGCGCCATCGGCGCTGCCCACTCGCTCCTCGCCGACATCCTCTCCTATGTCGTCTCCGCGCTGCTTGTGTGGCGCATCCGCACTCCCGAGCCGGTCGCCCCGCCGACCGAGGGCCGCCGGAGCCTCGCGCGGGACATCGGGGAGGGTCTGCGCTACGTGATCGGGCAGCCCACGATCCGCACGGTGATCGCGGCCCTGTCCACGCTCAGCTTCGGCCTGGGAGTCATGAACACGTACTGGGCGTACTACCTCCTCGCCGACCTGCACGTATCCCCGACGGCGTTGGGTGTGATCATGGGCGTCGGCGGCGTGGGCAGCCTGGCTGGGGCGCTCCTCGCTCCGCGCATCGCGTACCGGATCGGAATCGGACCGACGATCATCTTCGGGTTCGCGGTCAGCCCGCTGGCCCAGATCCCCCTCCTGCTCGCCGGACCCGGACTGCGCTGGCAGATGGCGCTCGCCGGGACGCTGGCCGTTCAGCTGTTCTGGGCCACAGCCTCAGGGACGAGCCAGAGGTCCCTGAGGCAGATCCTGTGCGAGCCCCGCTTCCGGGGCCGCATGCAGGCCGCGAGCACCACGGTGACCGCCGGAGCCCGGCCCCTCGCCGCCGCAGCCGCCGGCGCCCTGGGCCTCTTCCTCGGAGTCCGCGGCACCCTCACCGTCGGAGCGGTCCTACAGATCGTCCCCGTGATCCTTCTGCTCGTCTCCCCTGTCCGCGCCCTGCGGGACATGCCCGTCCCGCCCACGCGCACCACCGTGCCGCCCGCCCGTGAAGGAGCATCATGACGACGACTTCGACCGCCGCGTACTGGGAACCGCTCTGGGCAGAGGGCCGTCGGTACCGGCAGCTCGACGGCCCCGAGAACCGGCTGATCGACGAATTCGTCGGCCCCGGCCGCGGACGCCCGGCCCTCGACATCGGCTGCGGCGACGGCACCTTGGCCCGCCACCTTCACCACGAGCTCGGATACCGCACCACCGGCATCGACATCTCTCCCAGCGCCGTCGCACTCGCCGCCGCCCACGACGAAGACCCCGGATCCGGTCCCGCATGGCGGTGCGTCGACATCGCCACCAGCGACCTCACAAGCCTGCCGGAGCCCGCGTACGCGCTAATCACGTGCCGTTTGGTCTACCGGTGGATGGACGACAAGGCGGCCTTCGTCAACCGCGTCCGCCACCTCCTTGTCCCCGGCGGGACGTTCTGGGTGGTCACCGAGATCGCCGGACGCCGCGAGGACACCGACCCCCTCCACAGCCTCGGGATCAGCCCCGCCGAGACCGAAACCCTCACTTCCGGCTGGTCCACCGTCCAGACCGCCGACCTCGACGTTCTCCGCTGCTACGCCCTGCACCCCTGACCCCACTCCCCTCTTTCCGATGGAGGACTTGGTGACCACCGAGCAGGACACCGTCGAAATCTGGAATACCTACGGCACCCACCAGATCACCAGAGGACTTCAGCTGCCCGAGCTGGACCGGTGGGACTGGGGAATCCCGGAGACCGGCCCCGGCATCAAGGTGCTCGGCGAGGTGGCGGGACTACATGTCCTCGACCTCGGCAGCGGACTCGGCCGGCACGCCGCGAACCTGGCCGCCCTGGGCGCCAAGGTCACCGCCGTCGACGCCTCACCCGCCCAGCACCAGCGCGCTCTCACCCGCTACCCCAACCATCCCGGTCTGCACCTGGTGTGCGCCGACGCGGTGGCCCACCTGAGCGCTGCCGACCCGTACGACTTGATCTACTCCGTCGGTTCCGTGCCGTACCTGGACCCCAACCGGCTGCTGCCCGCTCTGGCCGACGGAATCAAACCGGGCGGGCGCTTGGTCTTCTCCGCGTTGCACACCAACTCGGACGGTGCCGGGCCCTCGAAGGAGGTGACCCCGCGCCCTGAGATCCTGCGACTGCCCGGCACAACCAAGGATCACCCCGTGAACATGTGGGTCCTCAGCGTGCAGCTGTGGGAAGACCTCTTGGTCCAGCACGGCCTCACCCTGGAATCGGTCACGGCGATCAACTCCCCGACGGTGGACAACGCGGTGTCCTACCGGCTCTACACGGCCCGCCGTCCGGAACGCGTGCCGAGTCGCCCCGCACCGACGCACCTCCGTCGCCGAACACCGCGCTCGGGGTCGGGGTCGGGGTCGGGGTGATCGTGTTTGGCACGGACGGCGTCTTGCTCGGCCGACACCGGCGTAGTACCTGGGAGCTCGCCGGCGGGACTGTCGAGCCGGGCGGGACCTTCGCCGAGGCCGCCGTCCTCGAGCTCAGCGAGGAGACCGGCCTCGTGGCCGCGCCCGACGAAGTGGAGGTGCTGGGCACGCTTCTGGACCGGGTGAGCGACGTCGTACGGCTGACGGTGCCTGTCCTGATCGCCCGGTGGTCCGGCATTCCCCAGCAACGAGAGGAAGCCATCGGATCCTGGCGGTTCTGGCACCTTGACGCGTTGCCGCAGCCGCTGTTCGTGCCCAGTGCCTGACCGTCTGGAACCCCAGCCTCGCGCTCGATCGCCCGCCCGCCCACTTCCAGCCGTACGCCTTCCCCGGCCGGTAGCCCGGCACCGGCCGCCTAGCGCGTTCGAGAGAAAGAGTCGTACCCGTGCCTTCGTCTTCTTCTGCGCCTTGGCCGTCCCTGCTGGCCATCGTCGGTCATCCGGATGACGAGTCCCTCTTGGTCGGCGGCGTTCTCGCGCAGCACGCCGCCGTGTGGGCCGCGACCGCCGTGGTCACCGCCACCTGGGCGCCCGACAGCCACCGAGCCGGTGAACTCGCCGACGCTCTAACATCCTCGGGGCGGGCAAGCCGCGAATGCTGGGATTCGCCGATGCCCGCATCCCTGACTCCGCGCCCGGCCGGCCCCGGCTCTGCGACGCCCCGCTGGAGGGGGTGGCGGGGCTGATCGTCGAACACATCCGCGCCGTACGGCCGCAGGTCGTCGTCACCCACGACACCTATGGCCAGCTGACCGGCCACCCGGATCACCTGCGCACCCACCAGGCGACCCTGCTAGCGTTCCACGCAGCGGGCCTGGAGCACCTCTACCCGCAGGCCGGGGCTCCCTGGCAGCCCGATGCGTTGTACGCCGCGACGCACCCGGATTTAGGGGTGGGCGAACTGGGCGTGCTGTTGACACGGGTCGGCAAGAAGGTGCTCAGCGTGCCGGATGAGCACGTCAGCGCGACGGTCGACGTGAGCGACTGCCTGGATCGTAAGTGGGCCGCGATCTTGGCGCACCGCAGCGAAGCAGCGCGGGAGCGTTCCCTTCCCGGGATTCTCTCCCGGCTTCCCGAAGCGGAGCGGGAGTCGATCGTCACGACGGAGTCCTTCACCCTCCTTGGCAGGAGGCCGGTATCGGGCGGGGCGGTCCTCCAGCAGTCAGGGTGAGCTGCTGGAGGGGCTTGGTCATGGCCCGGTTGAATTGATGATCGGGTCCGGTGACGTAGAAAGAGCAGGGCAAGAACCGAGCTGTTCCCCGTCCTAGATCGGCCCGAGGCCCGTACCGGCCTGGACTGCCCCCGCGTACCGGGCCTCGCCATCCTTCCGCTGCTTCGCCTCCTCGTGCGCCTGCCGCTGGGGGCGGCTGGTCCGGTCACTCATTCCGGCGACACCCAGCGTGCGGTAGCGGCCGGCCCAGCGGGCGGCGGTGGTGTGGCTCACCTGGAAGCGTTCCGCGGCCCGCCGCACGGGCCAGCCGTCGTCCACGACACAGCGGCCAGGCGCAGTCGGCCGGTCTCCGTCAGCAGGGCATTACGGTGAACCACGAGGGCCTCCTCGGATCGACGTAGATGTCGCAATCCACACCGAACCCGGAGGCCCTCATCCCTTTCAAGAACCCAGCACGCGTGTCACCAACGTCCCGGGACAACACATCTAGCTCTGGGTGAAGTAGCCGAGCAGGTCGGTGATCACGTGGTTGCTGCCGCCCCAGCTGTTGAAGACGCTGACCTTGCCGTCTCCGACCGGGGTCATGACGTGGTTCGGGACGGTGAGACTGGGCAGGGTGTTGAGGCTGCTCGCGCTCGTGCGCGGAGTGCCGAACCCGTGGACGGTCAGGAAGCCGGGGCCGGTGGACTCGGTCGCGGTCACGTTCAGGGCCGCACCGATGGCGTTGGCCGGCAGGCCGCTCACCGTGGTCGTGGCGCCTGGGGCGACCTTGCCCGTGGTGCGGGTGTCGGCCAGGCGCTTGGGCACCACCGGGGTGAACGAAGCCTTGCCGTCCTTGCCGTAGTAGCCGACGGCGTCGACGACCAGGTGGGTGGAACCGGAGTTGGTGAACAGGGTGATGGTGCCGTTCGGCCCGACCGGGACGATCGCCTGGTTGGATTTGTCCTTGCCCGGCTCCACGTTCAGGTTCGAGGTCGTCGGGCGCTTCGCCGGGTCCGGGTAGGCGATGACGTGCGCCTGCTCGGTCGCACCGGTACCGGTCAGGTTCAGGGCAACCGCCGTGGCGTCGGCCGGGATGCCGTTCACACCGGCGACCTTGACCGTGCGGGTCTGGCCGCCGCCCAGCGCGCCACCGGTCGTGCGGGTGTCGACGACGCGGGTCGGGGTGACCGGGCTGAAGCGCTGCCCGATGTTGGGCTGGTAGTAGCCGACGAAGTCGAGGATGAGCGCGGCCTTGCCGGAGTTGAGCTGCGCGGAGACCGTGCCGTAGGCGCCGATCGGGACGGTGACGGTGTTGGAGGAGGTGCCGCCCGCCTTGATGTTGACGTTCGAGGTGACCGGGCGCGGCTGGCCCGAGGGCCAGACGCTGAGGTGGGTGTCCTCGGTGGCCCCGGTGACGGTCACGTTGAGGACCGCCACCGCCATGCTTCCGGAAAGCTGGTGACCCGGTACGGCGAGGCCGCCGACGGGCAGGGCCACCGTGGTGGCCGTCCCGCCCTGGACGGGTGCGTTGGTGGTACGGGTGTCCAGCAGACGGAACGGTTCGGTTGCCACATAGCCCGACGGGGCGTACTCGACCTTCACGCTGCGCTTGGCCGTGGACTTCGCGCCCTTGGCGTCCTCCATGGTGACGGTCACGTCATAGGTGCCGGGCATCTTGTACGTGTGCCTGAGGTCGCCCAGGTTGTCGATGTGTCCCTTGGTGCCGTCACCGAAGTCCACGTCCGTGCTCGTCACCGGCCACGGAGCCGCGGTGTCGTCGGTGTCGACGGAGACGGTCAGCGGAAGCCGGTGGGTGAACGGGTCGGACAAGGTCGGCAGGAGGGGTGTGACAGTGAAAGCCGTGGTCAGCGGACCAGCCGTGGTCACCTTGGCCGGCTGGTCGAAGGAGGAGACCTTCTCTCCGACACCGTTGACCGCCGTCACCTTGGCCACGCAGGCGCACGGCGAGCTGTAGACGTGCTCGGCGGTGGTCGCTTTCGTGACGACCGGGGCCGTGCCGTCGCCGAAGTCGTAGTGGTAGGTGAGCCCCGTGGGCCAGCGGCCCTCCGGAACGGCCGTCGCCTTCACCGCGGTGCCGGCGGGAGCCCACGCCGGATCGATGCTCAGCGTGACGCCCTTCAGGACGTCCTGGGTCTCGAAGGCACCGCGGTCGATGTAACCGCCGTCCTTGCCGGTGTTGGCCACGCGCGGATCGTCCGCCGTCGGCTTCCCATAGATGTCGGTGGGCAGTACGCCCGGTGCCGTCGGGTCGCCGGAGTCGATGGTGGGAGACCCGTCCTTCGCCCCCACCTTGTTGAAGTCCGGGGCCAGGATGTCGTGCGCGCCCTGTCCCGTGGCGGCCGCGAACGCCGCCGGAGTCTGGTAACCGGTACCGCCCCACGTGTAGGGCGTCGACTTGAGCTCGGGACCGGTGATCAGGTTGTAGTCGGCGCGGGTACCCGGCGTCGCGCTCGCCGCCACTTCGATGCCCTTTCGGGGCGCGGCCGATGCACAGTTAGTAGGCCAGGTGAAGAGCACGTTGTTGAAAACTGCGGAACCGGACGAGGCGGCGCCACGGACCGAGATGGTCGTACCGCAGGCGCTAACGAGCGTGTTGTTGGTGACGGCGGTTTCCGGGGCGTCGATCACGTCGACGCCCCTCTCGAAATTGACCTCGAGGTGGTTTCGGCTGAGCACGGTGCCCCGCGCTCCGCCCTCGACACGGACACCGACGAGACGGCTCCGGACGGCTCGCACGCCCACACTTCCCTCGCCGATCACAAGGCCGGCCGAGTTCCCGTTCGCGACGTAGACCCGATCCAGCTCGACATCCGTCGAGCGGCGGACGTGAACGCCGCCATAGCTGTGCAACCCTCGGACCGCGACGTGGGAGGCGGCACTGATGGTCAGGCTCCTGCCGAATTCCAGGTAAGCCGCTGAGGAGAAGTCCTCCGTGTCGGCGGTGAAGGTGATCGGCTTGCCCGGCTCCCCGGAGCGGTCGATGACGACGTTCTCGTCATAGTGCGCCCACGTCTTGATCCGCACGGTCTGACCAGGCTTGACGATCTTCGCTGCCGCCGAGATCATGCAGAAGGGAACCGCCTTCGAACCTGCCCCTGTGTCGGTGCAGTTCGAGTCGGCCTCGTTGTTCACATAGAGGGTGTTCGGCGTATCGGCGGCTGTCGCGGCCGGAACGCCGAGAAGAGTGACGAGACCTGCGGTCAGCAGGACCGTCGCACGAGTGGGACGCACGGGAACCCTTCAGGCAAGCATGCGAAATGCATGCATTACGGTGCGGCACCGCGCGACTGCGATTCTCCTGCCCCCAGTGGCAGTCGGCGCACGCGAATTCGCAGAAACGTTTCGACGATAAGCCCTCTCCCCTACCGGCTGATCACCGGCCCATCCCGAACCCTCTGATCATGTCCGACACGGTCTCCCAAGACGTACGAAATCGACGCCTGCTCCCGCCAGGCACCTTCGTAGACTGCTTCACGCGGCCTCCCGAAGCGGTGGCTGCTGGCGACTGGGCTAGGGCCTGTTGTGAAAGTGCTGGTCACAGCCACTCGTTGATGGCTGCGACCAGCACTGTTGTTTCGTAGCGGACGGCGAGTTTGTCGTACCGGGTAGCGACAGCACGGTGGCGCTTGAGGCGATTGATCCCGCACTCGACCGCGTGCCGCTGCTTGTAGTCGTCTCTGTCGAACTTCGGAGGCCTGCCCCCGCGCGAACCGAGCTTCTGCCGGTTGCGTACCCGGTCAGCGGGCACGGGGATGGTGGCCTTGATGCCGCGTCTACGCAGGTAGGAGCGGTTGCTGCGGGAGTCGTACGCCTTGTCGGCCCGCACTCGGTCTGGGCGCTTGCGCGGCCTGCCGAGTCCGACTCGGGGCACCCGAATCGCTTCCAGCACGGGCTCGAACTGCGGGGAGTCGCCCCGCTGCCCGGCCGTGATCACAACGGACAGGGGTTTTTGGCCCTGCTCGACGGCGAGGTGGATCTTGCTGGTCAGACCGCCGCGGGAGCGTCCGAGTCCGTGGTCGACCGGCTCGACGGCCATTCCGCCGGGCGGCTCCTTTTGGAGATCCCCCTTTTCGCCGCCCCGGCGGCGTGCTGGTGGGCCCGGCAGACGGTCGAGTCGACGTTCACGTCCCAGGTGATCAGGCCCTTCACGTCCGCCTCGGCCTGGAGCCGGGTGAGGATCTCTGCCCAGGTTCCGTCCCGCTGCCAGCGTCGGAACAGGTCATAGACCCGGTCCCACGGCCCGTAGCGTTCCGGCACATCCCGCCACGGGGCACCCGTGCGGGTCCGCCACCGTATGCCGTCTATCAGCTGCCGCCGCGTCCACACCTGCAGCCGACCCGGCTTGATGCCCTGCGGCAGCAGCGGCTCAAGCCGGGCCCACTGGCCGTTCGTCAGATCTCCACGTCCCACAAGACGTGATCATGAACGAACAAGATCCACTTTCGCAACAGACCCTAGGCGGCCGCCTGCGATTACGAAGTAGGGAAGCGTTCATTTTTGCAGTATGCCGGGCCGCCGCGGTGAGGCTCTCGTCGGACCCGTCCCGCTCCGGTCGTGAGTAGAGGCTGGATCCGCCGCTGTACAGCGGCGGCGGACCGAGTGAGGCGGCGAGCGACGTTGGTCGGTTTCAAGGCTGTGGCGGATATTTCGTGAAGTACCTGATGGCGCTGGCGCCGGTTGGTCATGCTTGATCGCTAACGCCGAGGCACGAGGTCCGGTATGGCTTGTTGGGGGCTGCGGTGGTGGTCAGTGAGCTCGTACGCGCAGAACTGGGGCGGGTCGACTGGGCTTCGTTGAAGTGCGGCTGCGGTGGTTCCGCAGAGCATGTGCCTCTTCTGATCGAGGCGATCATCACTGCTGAGACGCCCCGGGACATGATCGGATACACCCTCGATGGGCATGTCGAGGAGAGCACCATCATCTTCGAGTGCACTCAGCCCGCGGTTGGTGTGATCATGGCCGCGCTGGCGGGCGACCTCTCGATACTCGCACGCGACGTCCTACTGCAGACGTTGTCGTTCGTGGCTGCGGGTTCCAGCGACGACGAGCCGGATGCAGAAGGTGCGGGTTTGGGCGACGGATGCAGGCGCCACGCTCAGGAGGGGTTCTGGGGGCTCGTTCAGATCGGGCTCACGGGTAGTGCGGACGACGCCGAAACGGTGGCCGACATCTGTGAGTACTTCGGGCTCGGCGGCGACAAGTCCGCCTTCTACCAGGCCCAGCTTCGTGAGCGTATGCGTGCGAAGGCCAGGCGTGGGCAAGGCTTCTGATGCTCTGAAGATCATGGTGGTGGGGTGAGGACGAGGTTGCGCAGGAGTGCCAAGGAAGTTCGTCTGTATGACCGACGCTTGATCAGCTTGATGCGCGTGACCTGCCCTTCGACGGCGCCTGAGCTCAAGTGCAGTGTCAAGCCGTTGACGACGTCGTCCCAGTCGTTCTGGAGGAAGGCGGCGAAGCCCTGGATCGGCTGTGGTCCCTGATTGAGGGCACGGGACATCCAGCTAATGAGGTCGTGGCCGCGGCATTGGCGGGCAATGGCGGCGAACTCCTGGGAGAGGTCGCGGGCAGTGGCCAGGTCAGGGCAGATACCCAGGAACACGCCGGAGCCATCCCGGGAGAACGCCGGGAAGAAGAGTGCCGTGAAGAGAGCGGTCAAACGGGCCTCCACCGCAGAGAAGGGGCCCGTTTGGCCCGCCGATGTCGCGCACGGGCGCGCAGGCGATGCGGTCGACGCACTGGAAAGGGCACAGGGAGCGGCTTCATGTCATCGCTGCTTCCGTAGCGCCGCCGTTAGCGGAGACCAGCTCGCGATCGAGCAGTGTCATGCGACCGTTGAGGTTGGGCCGCAATGTTCCACCAACTCGGACATCTGGGCCGATCAGTAGGCGTCGTACTCGCCGAGCCAGTCGATGATGAAGTGGGCCTCTCGGCTGCTCTGGTTCCAGAAGTCAACGAGGCCGTAGCGACCCGGCTTCGCCTGGACCAAGTTGGGCACGTCCCTGCCGACCGTCCAGTTGAGAGCAGAGGAGAGAGGCCGCGGCGGTGGGACGGGGCGGCCGTTGCGGTAACTGTCCCACGTATAAGGGTCAGGGGAGACGGAAAGGAACCCGGGACCCGTCGTGCTGGTGGCGGTGATGTTCAGTACATGGGCTTCGCGCGCTCACCCTTGCCGATCAGCTTCGCGTCGCCGTCCGTGAGGTTCACCCACGACGAGACGTTCTTGGACATGCTGCCGCCGGCGGGAAGCGGCAGCTCGGTGAGGTCCACGTTGAAGCCGGCTCCGATCCCGTACCCCGGGCCCTGGCAGCTGTAGTCCCGATACAGGGCCAGGGTCTTGGGCGGACAGGGCGCGCCTTCAGGGAGGATCTGGACTACGCCAGGCGGCAGTTGAGTGCTCATGGCTCGCTCCATTCTTCAGCTCCCGCCGGTATTCCGGCAGGGCTTTCATCACCGACGTTCCACACGAAGACGGCACGAACGGACCCCCCACAGAGCTTGATCCTTCCGGCAATGGACATGACCACCCGCATAGCCGATCGGGCCGTGCACAGCCCCCGTCCCCCGCTGTTTCCCCGGGCCCAGCGCAGGGCCGCCGCCGGACGCGGATGGCTCCCCGCGCCCCCGTCCTCGACGGTCCGGGACTGCCCGAGACGCGCCCGCGCGTCCGCCCTGCCCACATGCTCTTGATGTGCAGGACGTTTCATGGGTGGTCGGGCCAGCTGAACTGGCACCACCCCCAGGGCTATTCCGGTAGGGCCACGGAGGCCACCCGCCTCGGGGGCGACACTGAGAAGTGATCTCATCTGTTGCCACCGACTCACCAAATGAAGTCGCTTCTTCGCTGGAGCGGGTCGGCGTCGATAACGGTGGGGCGGCCATGTGGGGTGAGGGACTCCACGCTGTGATGGGCGCCGGTTTGGCCTTCTTCGCCAGCCATGTTTGGCCGAGCGGTGCCCACCGCTCCGGGCCACCGGCAGACAACCCGTCCATGAGCGGCCTGCCCAGTGCGGAAGGCGATGGTTTTGGGCCAGACGGCCTCTGACGATCCGGTCGATTGAGGCATGGTTTTGAGCCGAGGTGACTCGTGCTGGTTGCCATGATCGGCACCGTGCCTGCAACCTGACCAGGGCAAATACGGGGAGATAGCCATGGAGAAGGCGCAGGGGGTTGTGCAGGCGGGCGCGGCCCGTGGCGGATTGCGCACCTTTCGGCGAAGAGTGGGGCACTGGTGCTCGGTACCGCGTCCGAAAGGCGTCGCGACATTACGGTGTGGCTGATCGTGCTGCCTGCACGGTGAGGCCTCGGGGGTTACTCCACACCCCTGCCCCCATCCGACCGGGTGTCACCGACCGGGCCGCTTTCTTGCGCCAGAGACAGCCACGAGCGACACGAGCTCCCGAGTACGACGGTTCCGGGCGTCTCCACGAGAGACGGCGTAACGAACATCGGACCACTGTTCTGCACATGCCTTGTGGCCGGCGGGTGCCGTGACGCGCAGCAGGTGTTCGAGCTTGGCGGCGAGGCTGCGCCCTCCCGGCTCTTCGGTGGTTTGCTCAGCCTCATCGCTCATGATCGGCCGGCCCTCCCTTCTATGAGGTCATCCTGAGTTGTCAACTCTAGCTAGCGCAAGCGGTCTGCTACCACGTATCTGACGGAATCCGCTACGGCGCAGGCGTCGCGAAGTATCGCCGGAAGAGTATGTATGACATTGCATACTGAGCGCCTACGCCGAGGATCATCGACAGCCACACCCCTTCCACTCCCAGGGCCGGCAAAGAACTCAGGCCAAAAGTAAGCGGTAGCTGCACCGCCCCTCCCAGCAGGGTCACCCAGAACAGCGACCGACTCCGGCCTCCCCCGGTGAAGACCCCGCCGAGCCCCACGACACCCGCGAGGAGCAGCACGTAGGGCAGGAGGTACCACAGCATCACTCCACCTGAGTCCACGACTCCGGCCGAGTCGCTGAAGAGCCCCATCAGCGGCCGTCCGCCCAAGGCGAGAGCGAGGCCCGCACCGCCGCCGACCAGCGTGGCCAGCACGACGCTCTGCTGCCCGATCAGGAACTCCGCGGGCGTGCCGGCGCCCCGAGTGCGCGCCGTGAGGATGCTTCCGGCTTGGCGCACGGCGTAGAAGGCCATGGTGACGAAGAAGAGCACCTTGAACCCGATGCCGTAGGCCGCCAGCGGGTCCTGGCCGAACCGCGCGACGACGCCGACCAGGGTCATGCTGATGCCCATGCGCAGGACGAAGTCGCCGGAGGCCGGCAGCCCGACGGCCAGCAGCCGTCGCAGGGCTGCGGGCCACCGCAGGAGGGTCGGTTCGGCGCCGTCCGTGTCGGTGAGCCGCTTGCGGCGAAGCAGCACGACGCTCACGCACAGGGCGATTCCGCGGCCGAGGAGCATGCCCAGGGCGGCGCCCTGGACCCCCATGTGAGGGAGCGGGCCGACTCCGTAGATGAGCAGGGGGTCGAGGACCAGGATGAGGGAGTTGGCAAGGATCGCCGTCCGCATCGGCGTCCGGGTGTCGCCGGTGCCCTTGAAGACGCCGTCGACCACGTTCTGCGCGAAGAACACGGCCATCCCGGGGAAGGCGATGGCGAGGAACTCCGCCGTGAGCCGGACCACTTCGCTCTCGCCTCCGGCGAGGAGACTGGCAATCGGCTCGCGCAAGAGGAAGCCTCCGATCACGACGGCCGGCGTGATCACCAGCCACAGCACCCGGGCGGCCTGCATGATCACGGGCACGTCGGCCCGCCTGTCGGCGCCGAGGGCGTCGGCGATCAATACGGTGGCCCCGATGTTGGCCACGAGGATGATGCCGAGGAGCACGTTCTCCAAGGTCGTGGCGAGGGCGACCGCGCCGACCGCGGCCTCTCCCAGCCGGGACACCCAGACCGTGTCGATGATGCCCGCGACCACTCCCGAGAGCAGTTCCAGGTAGACCGGGATGCCGAGGCCCAGCAGTGTCCGGCGGGCCGAGGCGGGGGTGAGTGCGGCCTCTTTCCCGGGCGCGGTGCGGGTGTCAGGGGTGGTGGACAACGGCCACGACCTTTCCGATGGCGCGGTTGGCTTCCATGTACCGGTGGGCGTCCGCCATGTCCTGCAGGCGGAAGATCCGGTCGACGGCGACCGGGCAGTCGCCGGACTCGACCGCGCGGACGATGCCGTCGAGCGCGCCTTGGGCCCAGCCGCCCCGGTTGATCTCACTGCTGGAGAAGGTGGTGAGGGTGGCGCCGGAGGGGATGTCCTCCAGCGGCTCGAAGCCGGGGATGGTCCAGGTATCGGAGAGGATGCCGGAGTTGCACACGCTCCCGCCGGCGCTCAGTGCCGCCAGCGAGTCGAGCACGGCGGCACCGCCGACCAGGTCGAGCACCCGGTCCGCGCCGTCGCTCCACACCGCGCGGACCGCATCCCTGATACCGGCTCCCGCATCGAGGATCACGTGGTCGGCCCCCAGCGCCCGCAGGGCGTCCGCCTTGCGCGGGTCTCGTGTGGTGGCCGCGATCTCCACGTTCCGGCCGGCGGCCAGGGCGAGTGCCGCCGTGCCGACCGAGGACGTGGCGGCGCGGATCAGCAGCCGGTGGCCGGGCCGCAGGCGCAGTGCTTCGAGCGATCCGTGGGCGGTCAGGTAGGACTCGGGCAGCGCCCCCAGAGTGGTCCAGGGCAGCGCGGAGTCGAGCCGCAGCAGCTGCGCCGCGGGCAGGAGTGCGTACTGCGCGTAACTCCCGTCGAACTGCCGCCCCATCCCGCCCATGGCGGCGGCGACGGCCGCGCCCACAGGGAACCCGGGGTCGGACGACTCCTCGACGACACCCGCGCATTCGATGCCGAGGACCCTGGGAAGGGAAACGCCGGGGGACAGCCCGCGGCGGGTGAACAGCTCCGAACGGTTCAGCCCCAGGGCCATGACCCGTATCAGGGCCCAGCCCCCGCGTAATCGTGGCCGGGCCAGGTCACGCACGCGCAGCACTTCAGGGCCGCCCGGGCGGTCCAGCGTTACGGCTCGCACGGTCAAACCACCCCTCAATCCAGACCTGTGCAGTCGGTACCTCAGCAACATACCTCGATTAGAGTGTCTCGAAAAGAGGTAGACTGAAGGCGACCCCGGAAGGAGAGCCGTGCTGGCGCTTTCGATCCTCGGTTTCCTCGCCGAGCGACCCATGCATGCCTACGAACTCAGACAGGTCATCTCCGACCTGATCGGCCACAACCGGCCCGTCAGCGACGGCGCCCTGTACCCGGCGCTCAACCGGCTCCTGGAGGCGGGCCACCTGGAGCGGCACGCCGAGGCCGACTCCGGAGCCGGGGCGCGCACGCGCCAGGTGCTCCGCATCACGCAGAGCGGGCGGCAGGAGCTGATGCGGCGGCTGTCGGAGCCAAAGACCAGCGAAATCACCGACGGCGGCTCCTTCTTCACGCTGCTCGCCTTCCTGAGCCGGCTGCCGGAACCGGAACAGCAGGCGGCCGTACTGCGGCGTCGGCTGGACTTCCTCACCCAGCCCGCGAGCTTCTTCAGCCACTCGGGCGCGCCCGCGCGCATCAAGGACGTGGACGACCGCTACCGCAAGGGCATGCTGATCATGGCCAGGGCGGCGCAACAGGCCGAACGCGCCTGGCTGGAGCAGACCCTCGCGGAACTGACCGGAGGGGCGGCGGCATCGGCGGAGGCGTGACTCCCGGGCGCCGTGCGCCCCGGGGCCACACCTCCACCGCGGTGCCCCCTCAGGGACGGTGCCGCCGCTGCCGCATCACCCCCACGGCGAGGACCACCGCGGTCAGGATTCCCGTGCCCACCACCTGCGGCCGTGAGGACTCTTCGGCGGCAAGGAGGACCAGGACGAGGACCATGGCCAGCAGGGCCGCGATCGTCAGCCCCGGGAACCCCCACATGCGCAGCACGAGCCGCTGCGGCGCCTCCCGCTCGAGCTGGGCACGCAGCCTCAGCTGGGAGACCGCCACGGCGATCCAGACCACCAGGCCGATCGCACCCACCGCGTTGAGCATCCACATGAACACGCTGTCGGGCCACTGGAAGTTCAGCAGGACGGAGACGAAGCCGAAAGCCACCGACACCAGTACGGCGCGCCGCGGAACTCCCGACGCGGAGAGCCTGCGCAGCGCCCTCGGCGCGTCCCCCCGCTCCGCGAGCGAGTGGACCATCCGCGAGGCCGCGTAGAGGTTGGCGTTCAGTGCGGAGAGCAGCGCGGCCAGCAGGACGACGTTCATCAACTGCGCCGCCCCGGGCAGCCCCACGTGCTCCAGAACCGCGACGAACGGGCTGGAGCCGACCTGGCTGTCGTTCCACGGCAGCACCAGGACCACCACCGCGACGGAGCCCACGGAGAAGACCAGAAGCCGCCACACCACCGTGCGCATCGCCCTGGTCAGCCCGTGCACCGGGTCCTTGGACTCGGCGGCTGCGAGGGTGACGATCTCCATGCCGCCGAACGCGAAGACGACGGAGAGCAGTCCGGAGAGCACCCCGTCCCAGCCCCGGGGCAGGAACCCGCCGTGCGCCGTCAGGTTGCCCAGTCCGGCGGCCTCCTGGCCCGGCAGCGCCCCGGTCACGGCCAGTGCTCCCAGCACCAGGAAGCCGAGGATGGCCCCGACCTTCAGGCACGCGAACCGGTACTCGAACTCCCCGAACATCCCGACGGCGGCGAGATTGGCCGCCGTCAGCCCGGCCATGAACAGGAGCACCCAGAGCCAGGTGTCGACGGCCGGCACCCACGCATGGACGATCACAGCGGCGCCGGTGGCCTCGATGGCCAGCACGACCGACATGAGGATCCAGTACAGCCAGCCCACGGTGAACCCGGCCCACCTGCCGATCGCCCGTTCCGCGTGCGCGGAGAACGAACCCGCATCGGGGAAGGCGACCGCCATCTCCCCCATCATCCGCATCACGAGCACGGCCAGCAGGCCGGCGCCGAGGAAGCTGATCAGGATGCCGGGACCCGCGACGGCGATGCCTGCCCCGGACCCCACGAAGAGTCCGGACCCGATCGCCCCACCGAGCCCGATCATGGTCAGATGTCTCGTTCCCAGCGCACCCGGCCTGCCGGGCGGCGCAGGGAGACGCGACGGCGGCGCCGCCGGTCTGTTCTTCGTCGGACTCGACATGGGTTCCGCCTCTGCGCTCAGTTCGCGTACACGGGCTTGAGGAGCTTCTCGGCGTCCCGCAGCGCCGTCAGCACGTCGTCCCGCTGCTCACCGCGGGCGAGTACGAGGACGAAGCAGGACACCGGGTTCTCCGGATACTTGATCACCACGTGGTCGCCGGCCTTGGCCATCCACCGCAGCGCGACCACGCCGGGCAGGGCCTCGGCGTCCGCCACGCCTTCGAATCCGGCGAGCTCTCCCGTACGGTCGGCGAGGACCGGTGTGAAGCCGGCCGGCGTCGGCTCCGGCTTGACGGTGAAGTCGACCGGATCGCCGAGAACGGCACGCAGGTACTCGCGGGGCCCCCACACACCCGTGGACTCCCGGATCGACTCCTGGACGAAGGCACTTGTGCCGCCCAGCCGGCCGTTCACCTCGATGATCTTCGGGCCGGACTCGGTGAGACGCAGCTCCACATGGGCGCCGCCCACCGACGCACCCAGCGCCTTCAGCGCAGCCACCGACGTCCTGACCAGCCGGTCCTGTTCCTCGGCGGGAAGCAGCGAGGGAGTGGCGTACGCCCCTTCGATGAAGTACGGCTCGGCGAAGGGGTACGGCTTGTCGTGGATGGCCAGCAGCCGGTACTCGCCGCCGCCGTAGACGAAGTCCAGCGCGTACTCGTCGCCCTGGACGTACTCCTGGATCAGCACCCCGTGCGCATCGGGATAGCCGTACACCCGCGCCACGTTCGGGACCGAGTACCCTCCCTCGTCGAAGGTCTCGAGCGTGTGGCGCTGGCCCCCTGGGTCGGGGCGCTGCCCCACGAGCTGGGTGAGCAGCTCGATGATCTGGACCTGGAGGGGCCACGATGGACGAGGACGCCAGCGACAACATGCGGGCCTGCGAGCAGCAGGCAGGGACGAACCGCGGCGGGTTCGTCGCGATCGGATGACGCTACTCGCCCTCGAAGACGGCCTCACGCAACCCAAGACCCCGCAGATCAGGTTCACCATCCTGTCGTTCCAGTCCACGGACGATGCGGAGGCGGCACTGAAGGGCATGACAGCCACAGCGTCAGGCCTGGGCCGAGGCGAAGCCGCTGAAGATCTCGGCTGGCGCAGATGAGACCGATGCCTAGGTGCGGTATCCGCACGAGTACCAGCAGGTCGTGGACCAGCTCTGCTCCTTCGCCGGCGAGTGCACTGAACTCACCAAAGGCTCCGCCACCCTGACGCCGAGGGCCCGGACACGGTCCTGGGCCTGCGGGTCGAGCTTCAGCAGCAGGTCCTCGCCGACGACTCCGTCGCGCCGCCAGATGGTGCAGAGGGTCTCCAGCCCCGCTTCGGCGACCTCCGGCTCCGCGTCGGCCGAGGTCTGCACCAGGGCTTCGACGACCGGCCTGCCCTGCAGTCCCGCGACCGCCCGCGCCATCCGGGCCGACGACGCACTTGCCTTGCTCACCGGAAGTGAACAAGGCGGGTGCGGGGAGTGCCGACAAGGTCCTCTGAGATCGAATCAGCCGGGGCTTGGCAGCCTCTCCGGGTTGCGGCCAGGGCAAACCCGCATGGGTTTGGCCTCGGCACACGGGGACATAAGCGCGAGGGCGGCAGCCGGCCTAAGGAGACGGGCCGCTGCCCCCGCTGGGTGGTCGCAGGCGGCTCCTCTCCCCCAGGAGCCGCCCACGGCCCGCCGACCGGGTCGGTCAGTATGCGTACGGATCGAGAGCGATCCCCTCGCGTGCGATGAAGAGCTCGACCCACGGGCCGTCGACGCGTTGGGGCACCGGTTCAGCCACGTGCAGCAGAATCTGCGAGCCATCGAAGTCCAGCACGGCGGCGCCGTCCAGTGCGAGGTCCAGGCCGTCCGCGCAAGACGACGCAGTGCCCGCCGGCCCGGACTCCCTCCTGGTCCGACGCCGCGAGCCGGAGGCTGTACGCGCGGAGGTTGAGGGCGGCAAGGGTGTCGGGGTGGTGGGGCCGAGGGTCCGGGCGTATCCCTGGAAGGTCTCGTCGTACAGATGGGCGGCCCGGCCGAGTTCGCCCGAGAGCCGGTGGGCGTCGGCGAGGTGTCTGAGGGCGCTGAGCGTGCGGGGTCAGCCGATGCGGACGGTGATCTCGGGGAGGGGTATGTCGGAAAGGTTCAGCTGAAGCCCGGTCAGGGTCAGGTAGGTCTGTGAGTCGGTCAAGGCGGAGGTGTTGGACGGCGCCTGGGTCTTCCCGCGCGTACTCACCAGCAGGTACCAGCCCCCGCGCTTGTAGCTGCGGGAGGCGTCGGGGCGGTCGCCGTTCGGGTTCAGCGTCCAACCCTGGCGCTCCAGGTCGGCGCAGATCGCGTTCATCTCCGACTGTGCGGCGGTCTTCTCGCGGACGGCCATCCAGCCCGTCCTGTTCGAGTTGGCGCCGGCTGCGACGGTCGGGCGGCCCTGCGCCGGGGCGAGGCCCGCCGCGCTGACCGCGGTCCGGATCACCTCGTCCACGGCGTCCCGGGTGAGGGGCGGCGACGTGGGCTCCGGTGTGGGCGCCGCCGTGGATGGGGACGGCGTCGGCGCGGGCGCGCCCAGGTGGATGCGCCCGTCGTCGTCTATCTGGGCGTGGTCCGGCAGGGCCATGGCGGCCAGACTCACGAGCAAGGTATGCGGGCCTACCCGGGGCCGGGCAGCTCAGGGGCCGCAGGCGGCGTACGCGCTGGGAGCCGGGGCAACGGCCTCTGTCACTCCGGGTTACGCTGATCAAGTTTTGATCAGCTTGTCTTGAAGAACAACCAAAATGGGGGGCCGGTGCACAATCGCCGACTCGTAATGACCGCTGCCCTCGTGGCAGCGGGTCTCGGGCTCATACCGAGCATGGCCTCGGCCACCGAGGGGCCGGCCAAGCCCGTCGGGCAGGGCCCGGCCAAGTCGGCCGGGGCAGGAGAGAGCACGGCCGAGCGGGCTGCCGTCCAGACCTGGCACAGCCCCGCCGAGCGAACCGTCCGCACCGTGCAGAGCGCGTCCAATAACCGGGCCGTCGCTCCGGAGGCGGCGAGGGTCGGCGAGGGCAACCCGGACCTCGCCATCAGCCTGGGCGGCGCCAGCTACTCCGCGCTCGGGCTCGAACTCCACACCAAGATCACCAGCGTGGACGTCGCGCTGGAGGTCGTCGTCGACTGGGGCGACGGCAAGACCGAGAAGCAGACCGTCAAGGGTTCCGCCGAGCCGACTTTCGCGCACACTTACGCCGAGGTCGGCGAGTATCAGGTGTCGGTGACGGTGACCGACGCCGTCCATGGCGTCGTAGCCGAGAACGGTTTCATGTACCTGACGCCGGGCTCCGACTTCACCCCGCACGCCCCGACCCGGCTGCTGGACACGCGTGACGGCACGGGCGTGAAAGCGGGCAAGGTCGCCGCCCGCGGCACGACCCGGGTGAAGATCGCCGAGAACGCCCAGATCCCCGCCGACGTCCGAGCCGTGGTCCTCAACGTCACCGTCACCAGCACCACCACAGACGGCCACGTCACCGTGTTCCCGGGCAAGGGCTCCACGCAGCCGATCACGTCGAACCTCAACTACACGGCCGGCCAGTCCGTCCCGAATCTGGTCGTCGTGCCGGTCGGCACCGACGGTCATGTGGAGCTGTTCAACGGCGGCTGGGACGCGGTGGACCTGATCGCCGACGTCACGGGCTACTTCACCCGGTCCTCGTCCAGCGGCTACACGCCCATGGCCCCGGCCCGCTTCGTCGACACCCGGGCAGGCCTTGGCACCGCCAAGGGTCAGGTCGCCCCGCGGAGCACGTTCTCCACGCAGATCAGCGGCCTCAAGGGGGTGCCCGCCAACGCCACGGCGGTGGCGCTGAACGTGACGGTGACCAACCCGAAGCAGGCCGGTCACCTGTCCGTCTACCCGGGCGGCAGCCAGCCCCCGACGGCGTCCAGCCTGAACTTCGCTGCCGGGGAGACGGTGGCCAACGCAGTCATCGTGCCCGTGGGCCCCGACGGCAAGATCAGCGTCTTCAACGGAGCCTGGGCGGGCACGGACGTCGTGGTCGACGTCGTCGGTCACTACGCCAAGGACGGCAAAGCGGCCTACCGGCCGTTCGGGCCTTACCGAATGCTCGACACTCGCGATCCGGGCAGCTGGTGGCCCGGTGGGCGCCTGCCGGCCCGCGGGTACATTTCGCGCTGGGCCAGCCCCGAGGCCAGGGGCGGCGAGGCCTACGTGCTGAACACCACCGTGACCAACACGACGGAGGCCGGCTTCCTCTCCGTTGCGCCCAGCCCGTTCCCGTGGCTGCACAACGACCGGCCCGACGCCCCCGTGCCGCCTCGTCCGGATGCCTCCACGCTGAACTGGACGGCCGGCAAGACCGTCCCCAACCTCGTGCAGGCAGGCGGCGGTGAGCACGGCATCATGAACTTCTGGAACCAGGGCTGGAAGGACGCCGACCTGATCGTCGACATTTTCGGGGCCTACGAGGCGTACTGATCCGCCCTACACGACGGCAGCCCCGCCCGATCTCACGATCGGGTGGGGCTGTGGCGGGAGACGAGCTCGGAGAAGCATGAGTTCACGTACCTGGAGTAGGTGCGTTCAGGCCCTTGCCCCGGGCCTGCCTCGCTTCGGGTGCGCGCCCGCGTCGTCAGGCGGCGGTGGAAGGCTCCGGACACTTCGGTCTCCGGGGCCTTCCCGCGTTCACCGGTCCGGCGCGCTACAGGTCCTGGCCGCACCGCCGCCCAGCAGGGCTCGCAGTGACTCTGCCGGCGACTGGGCCATCTCAGGCTGCTGTGTGCCAGGCCGTCAGGAGGCCGTCCAGCCAGGCCGGGGGGAGTTCGGCGGCGTCCCATTCCTCGCGCAGGGCGGGGGCGGTCGTGGCGAGGCGTTCCAGGACGGCGACGCTGGTGGGGGAATGGAGGAGGGAGTAGCGGCCGTGGATGGCTGTGGCGCTGCCGGGGCCGTATTCCGTGTAGAGGCGTTCCAGGCGGGTCTGGTGCGTGGCGGTGAACTGCGTGAGGCGGCCGGCGTAGCCGGCTCGTTGACGGGGGGTCATGGTGGCCAGGACCGCGACCAGTACCTGTTCGGTGACCTCGGGGTCGAGGTCGGAGTCGGCGGTGAAGGTGAGGTGGAGGGGGGTGACGGCCACCTTCGCCCGTTCCACCTCCATGCGCCCGACCGGCGACCGGGCGTCCGAGGCGCCGGCCGGCCCGTCGGGGTCGACGGCCTGGCTCAGTGCCCGTTCGGCGAGCTCGGCGAGCCCGTCGGTGACGGCGCGGGCGCCGTCCAGCCAGCCGGACTCGTACGGCTCGCCCTTGTCCCCCGGCACGGACCGCCCGAGCGCGCCGGCCTCCTCGTGCGCGCCGGCGAGGGCGCCCGCCTCGACCAGGGCGATCAGGCCCTCCGCGTCGCCGGCGGGGACCCCTGCCCGGGCGAGCAGGTGGAGCAGCGTCCTCTTCGCGTTCAGGATGCTGACCGCGTCCAGCTCCTGGCGGTGCTCCTCGGCGGCGTTCATCGGATCCTCCTCGTTCCATGGGCGGCGCGGTGTGCTTGCGCGGAGCGCACCGTTGTGATGTTCAACGTGGGACGGGCACGCTGTGATCCCCGAAGACCGGCCCCTCAGGCCCAGAAGGTGTCGGTGACGGTGATCTGGGGTTCCGCGTGGCGGCGTATGAAGGTGAAGACGACCCAGCCGCGGCCGCCGGCGAGGTCCGCGATGTGCGCCCCGCCCGGGCTGGTGGAGGCGAGGGGCCGGACGGTGATCCAGTGGGGCAGGGAGGCGTCCGCGTCGATGCCCCGGTAGTACGGGTCGAGGGCCGTGACCAGTTCGGCGCGCGCCGCCAGGATCAGCTGCCTTCCGTCCGGGGGCATGCGCTCGAACTCCTGGCGGGCTTCGCCCGTCCAGTCCATCTGCCAGGGCGGCCGGGGGAGCTCATCGCTCACCGGCCGGGCTCCGCGGAGGCCGCCTGGTGGCGCAGCCTGCTGTACTCGGCCAGGAGCGCCGCGGACTCCCGCGGGTCCTCGCACTTCGCCGCGCGCTGTTCGAGATCGAGGAGGTGGGCTTCCAGGCCGGGGTCGCGGGCGATGGCGTACTGCGTCCACCACAGCCGCACGAAGGCCGGGACCGGGGTGAGGTTGAAGGTGTCGCCGATCGCGCGCCGCCAGTGGGCCTCGAAGTCCGGCAGGAGGTGCGGGGCGTGCTCCTGGATGGCCAGCCGCAGGGCCTGGGGGGTGCGTTCGGGCATCGGGGGTACCCGGCGGGGCCGGTCGCCGCCGGGGCCGTCGTAGTGGATGGGCTGCGCTGTCATGGCGAAGGGGCTCCTGGTCTGGGGGCTGGCCCGTTCAGGCCGCGTCCCGGCCGGCTGCGGAGGCGTCGGGGTGCTGGGCCATGTACTGCTCGAACCATTCGGCCGGCACCAGGTAGGCGAGGGTCTTGCCCTTGCGGGTGATCGCCGCCGGCTCGCCGGCGATCCTGGTGCGGTCGAGGATCTCCCCCATCTGCTTGCGGAGGTCGATCGTCGTGTACGTCTTCGGCTCCATTCCGCCAACCTACCCCGACTATGATAGTTGCGATAGTTGGGGCAGGTGAGGTCTACCAGCCGGCGCCCGCCGCCGTCAGGGCCGCGACCGGCAGGAGGAGGATCCACTGCGGCAGCCGGAGGAGGGGCTTCGGCCAGCCGACCGACAGGGTGACGGCCAGGAAGGCGGCCGTGTACGCGAGGAAGTGCGCGGCCACGAACCATGCCATCGGGGCGGTCGCCGGCGTGTGGTCCGCCAGCGCGAGGTAGACCAAGGCGGCCGCGGAGAGCACCAGGTCGGCGCTCACCATGTGCCAGACGGCGTGCAGGACGCGTTGGGGTTCGTCCGCGAGGCCGCAGGACAGCAGCGGGCGCACCACGTCCCGGTGCCCTGCGGCGATGTGCGTCGCGGCCACGCCGGACGCGGTGATGCCCGCGGCGAGGAGCCAGCCGTTCACCGGATCTCGATTCCCTTGGAGACGACGGCGGCCAGCCGGTCGGCCAGCCGGCGGTCGGGTTGTTCGCCGACCAGGCCTACGTGGAAGAACACGGCTCCGGCGAGGGTGTCCAGGACCAGGTCCACGGGGGTGTCGGCCGCGATCTCCCCGCGGGCGGCGGCGCGCTCGAAGACGATCAGCAGGCGTTCCTTCGAGGGGGCCAGGAAGTCGGTGCGGATGCGCGCCTTCAGCTCCGGGTCGGCGGCGAAGTCGGCGAGCAGTCCCGGGAGCGCCGCCGCGGCGGCGGGTGCGTGGAACTCGTCGATCAGGTCCCGCAGCAAGGCGGTCAGGTCCCCGGCGAGGGTTCCGGTGTCGGGGGTCGGAGCGTGGTCGGTGGTGGTGAACACGGCCTCGAAGACCAGCTCCGGCTTGCCGCGCCACCGCCGGTAGACCGTGTCCTTGCCGACTCCGGCGCGGGCGGCCACCGCCCCGATCGATGTCGCGGCGTAGCCGACCTCGGTGACCAGCTCTGTGGCCGCGCTGACGATGGCCTCGTGCGAGCGGGGATCGCGTGGACGCCCTCTGGGGGACGGAGAGGAACTCATGCTGTTTAGTTTACGGGTCGACCCGTTTGATTAATACCCCCCCGTCGTCACGGTGATCCCCCGCGGGCCGCCCCGCTCTCGCCGAAGCTGGCCTGTACGCGAACGCCTCGCCGCCGGCCTCGGCGATCCGTGCCACGGCCTGCGCGGCGGCGGCCTCGTTGTCGCCGTAGTGGACCGCGACCCGCGCTCCCCGGCGGCGAGCCGCAGGGCGACCGCGCGCCCGATCCCGCGCGAGCCGCCCGTCATCAGTGCGGTCCTGCCGTGCAGTTCCCCTGAGCGCCTCGCCCCTCTACGTACGCGGTCACTTCGCGGACGCGCACCCACCCTGCCGGAGCCGGGCCCCCGCCGGCAGGGCGCGATCGGTCGACCCCACGCATGTTCCGACGCGGAAGCCCGGCGGTGCCGGGTGTTCACGAACAGCCCGGGAAGTGTGGCCCCTTTACCGGGCGGGTGGGGTGGTCTCGCCCAGGTGGGTCAGGGCTTCGCGGAAGTCGGCCAGGGCGGGGGCGAACTCGTGTGCGGCCGTGTGGAAGGTCGCGCGGTCGATCAGGGCCGTGGCCAGGGCGGGGGTTCCGGTGGCCGGGGCGTGGTGGGACAGCCGGCGGGCCAGGGCCACGCCCTCGTCGAACAGGGAGCGCACCCGCGTCGCGAAGAGGGTGCGCTGCACCCAGTAGACGGCGGAGCGGACGGTGAGGGCCCGGTGCAGCCGGACCAGTTCCGCCAGGTGCCGGTCCGGGTCTTCGGCGGCTCGCGGAGTGAGGGCGTCCACCTCCTCGCGCAGGGCGGTGCGGCTGTCCAGGAAGCGCCTCCTGCCGTCGGGAGACCACGGCATCGGCGCCGCGCCCGTGGCCGGACGCGGGCCGCCGGGCGCGGGCCGGTCGGTTTCGGCGCAGGCGAAGGACAGCAGCACCGCCCAGTACTGCGCCGGGTATCCGCCCCAGGACGTGCGCTCTCCGGTGGCGGCCAGCTCGGTGAGCAGGGCCAGCGCCTCCTGTCGTACGGCGGCCGCCTGCGTACCGCGGCCGCGGATGTCGAGCATCTGCGCGTACCGGACGAGCGCGAACAGGTGACAGGTCATCGGGACCCGGTCGGTCGCGGCCTCGGCCGCTTCCACGGCGACGACCTGCTCGCACGCGGCGAGCGCTTCCTCGGAGCGGCCGGCGTCGTCGAGGGCGGCCGCCCAGTCCAGCAGGGTCCGGGCGAGCTCCCCGTTTCGGGGCCCGCGGGGCAGGGCCGCCTCGGCGATCTCGGTCAGGGCGTCGGCCGCCTCCGCGTACCGGCCCGCTTCGGAGAGGCCCGCGGCCCAGGCGTGCAGCCCCCTGACCTCGGCGGCCGCGGACCGGGCGGCCTGCGCGCGGCCGATGGCGAGCATCTCGGCGCGCAGGGCGAGCCCTTCGGTGTGCCGGTCCTGCTCGTACAGCTCCTTCTGGCACCAGTCGAGTGCGACGTACAGGACGTCCGCACGGAAGGGTTCGGCCGGATCGATGGCCCGTGCCGCGGCCACCGCCTCCTCGCACAGGGCGAGGAAGACGGCGTGCTTCTTGCCGGTGCCGACGTCGTAACTCAGGCGGTGCAGCGCCCTGACCAGGAGGGGCAGGTACGCGGCGGGGCTGACCTGGGCGAGCACCCGGTACGCGTCGACCTGCTCGCGCGGCGCGGGGTGTATGCCCGCGAGCAGGATGGACCGCGCCCGCAGGATGTCGTCTTGATCGATCTTCTCCGAGTGGCTCATGGCGGAGATTCTGGGCGCCCGGGAGAAGGCCGGACAAGCTTGGCGGCCTGTGCCGTTCGTCCTACGAAAACAGCCTCTGACCTGTCATGATGAGTGTGTCGTCACCCCCAGGCCCGCCGGGGCGGGCCACGGGACGGTGGTTTCTGCGGGGGTCTCGTAGTCGACGCCGGGGACGTGCCAGCCGTAGAGGCGGCCGACCTGGTCGCGGAACCAGTCCGTGTCCGCGAGGGTGCTGATGCTGTCGGTGTCGGCCCGGTCCCATGCGGTGCGGACGGCGGCCTGCACCTCGGGGTTCATCTCCCAGTCGTCCAGGCGGACTCGGCCCTGGTCGTCCAGGCCGAGGGCGGCGGCGCCCGTGAGCCGGCTCCACAGGGCCGCTGCCTGGTCGACGGGGGTCTGCCAGCGGTCTGCGGTGACGCGGTGGAGGATGCTGGTGTAGAGGGCGATGCTCGGGATGGCGGTGGAGGCCTGGGTGACGGCCGCGCCGGCGACGACGGTGTGGGCGTGGCCGGCGTCCCCCAGCCGGGCGTCGAGGGCGCGGGCGGTGTCCTCCAGGTGCTGCTTGGCGGCGCCGATGGTTCCGGCCCGGTAGACGGGGGCGGTGATGTCGGACCCCACGTACGAGAGGGCCACGGTCCGGAAGCCGTCGGCGAGCAGGTCCCTGGACTGCAGGGCGTCGATCCACAGCTGCCAGTCGGCGCCGCCCATGACCTGTACGGTCGCCTCGCGCTCGGCCCCGTCCGCGGCCGGCAGGTGCAACGCGCCGATCCTCGGGGCGCTGTCCTCGAAGACGAGGGTCTTGGCGCGGTAGTCGGTGCCGAGCGGCTTGATGACGGAGTGGTGGACCTCGCCGGTCAGCGGGTCCGTGCGGCGCGGGGCCGCGATGCTGTAGATGAGCAGGTCGACCTTGCCGAAGCGGGCGGCGAGCAGGTCGGCGGCCTCCTCCTTGACGCCGTCGGAGAAGGCGTCGTCGCGCAAAAAGGCGAAGTCGGCCCCGGCGGCGAGTTCGGCGGTCCGCGCGGTGCGGTACCAGCCCGCGCTTGCGGTGCGGCGCCCGGTCTCGGGGGCCTCGAAGGCGATGCCGAGCCCGCGCATGCGGTGGGTGCGCAGGCCGACCAGGGTCGCGGCCAGTCCGTAGCCGGCGCTGGAGCCGATGACGAGGGCGACGGGGCCGGGCCCGTCGCCGGCGGAGGCGGGGTCCGGGTCCGGTGCTGCCACATGCGGTCGACCACCGCTGCGCAGCCGGCCGGATGGCTGTTGACGTACAGGTAGCCGCGGTTGCCGGGCTTGATCTCGCGCAGGCTCACTCGTGGGGTGCGGGGCTCGCGGTCGTCGCGGCGGTGAGCGGTTCCCCGCAGCGCCGGATGCCGTCGGGGGCTGCTCACATCCTCGGGGAGCGCGGCTCGGCCCGGTGATGGTGATCTGCACCAGAAGTGGCCGCCGATTCTTGTCGGTATGACATTCGGTCGTGTCCGGGCACGTTCACCTCGTGCCCCTTCTCGACACGGGGAAGTCGAAGTAGGTGGCGGGGAAGGGTTCGTCGCGCAGGGTGTAGTGCCACCACTCCTCCGGCAGGTTCTTGAAGCCCGCGGATTCGAGGGTGCTCTTCAGGAGCAGGCGGTTGGCCCGCTGGTCGCCCCGGATGCGGGGGTCGAGGGTGTGGGAGAGGGTGTCGAAGCAGTCGTAGCCGGTGCCCATGTCCACGGAGTTGTCCGGCGCGCGGTGCTCCTGCGGGGCGTAGCAGGGGGTGAGCGGCCGGTCCGGGTCGTGGGGCGGGGTGGGGCGTGCCGGGAGCTTCACCAGGGTCAGGTCGACGGTGCTGCCCCGGCTGTGGCCGGACCGCTCGGCGATGTAGCCGTCCTCGAACAGCCGGGTCTTGTCGACCCGCGGGTAGAACTCGTCCTTCATGGCCTGGTCGTCGAGGTCTTCGGCCCAGCTGACGAAGTGGTCGACGGCGCGCTGCGGGCGGTAGCAGTCGTAGACCTTGAGGGAGTAGCCCTGGCGCAGGAGGGTGCGCTGGGCGCGGTGCAGCGCGCGGGCCGCCGGGCGGGTGAGGACGCAGGTCGGCTGGAGGTAGCCGTTGATCGGCTCGCCGACGAAGTTGTTCGGCGTGTGGTAGCGGATCTCCTGGCGGATGGTGGGATCGACGTCGCTGAGCGCGACGAACTCACGCGGCCGGGTCGGCGGGTGGGGAGCTGTTGCCGGGGTGGGTGCGGCGGCGGATACGGCGGCGGCGACGGCAGCGGCCAGGGCTGCCGCGCGTGCGGTACGCGGGAGGACGGACATGCTCCCATTGAGCCCGTCGCACGACGGGCTTGGCCAGTCGACTTCCGGTTGACGGGGAGGGTGGGGCGTGGCGGTGTGGGCGGTGAGGTGACAGCCGCAGGCCCCGGTCGCCGCGGGGAGCGGTGGCCGGGGCCTGCGGCTGTGGTGCGCGCGCCTGACCGCGTGTCAGCGCCGCGCGGGGCGGCGGGGAGCGGGGCGTCTGCGGGCGATGGCCACTCCGGCCAGGCAGATCGCGCCGCCGAGGAGGGTGAGGGGAGCCGGTACCTCGTTCAGGGCCGGCCAGGCGATGAGGATCACGACGGCGGGGACCGCGTAGGTGGTCGCGCCCATCTTGCCGGCGGTGGTCCTGGAGAGGGCGTACGTCCAGGTGGTGAAGGCCAGCGCGGTCGGGAAGAGGCCCAGGTAGACCATGTTGAGGGTGGCGGCCGGCGGTGCGTCGGGGAGCTCGGTCAGCAGCTGCCAGGCGAAGGGGAGGGTGACGGCGGTGCCGACGAAGCAGCCGTACGTGGTCACCTGGAGCGGGGTCGCGTAGGTCAGGGCCGGCTTCTGCGCGACCACCCCGGCGCCGTAGGCGAGCGCGGCGAGCAGGCAGAGCAGGACCCCGCCCAGGGAGGCGGAGGTTCCGCCGGAGGTGGACAGGCCCACCACGACGGCTCCGGCGAAGGAGACGGCCATGCCGGCGAGCAGCATCGGCGGGAAGCCCTCCTTCAGCAGCCATCCGCTGAGCAGGGCGATCACCAGGGGGCCGATGTTCACGACCATGGCCGCGGTGCCGGCGTCGACGCCCTGCTCGCCCCAGTTCAGCGCCACCATGTAGAGCCCGAACCAGAGCACTCCGGAGGTGAGGATGCCGGGCCAGGCCTGGCGCGGCGGGAGCGGGACCCGCTTGACGGCCAGGACGACCGCGAGGGCGAGGGAGGCCGTCAGCAGGCGTCCCAGCGCGAGCGCTCCGGGGGCGTAGTGCGGGGCGGCCGCGCGGATGGAGACGAACGCGGAGGCCCAGAGCACGACCGTGACGGCCGCGGCGGCGAGGGCCCGGCGGTCGGGCGCGGGGGGGTCGGTGCGCGGGCGGTCGGGGGGTGCGGGTTCGTCGGGTGCGGGTTCGTGGGGTGGGGGGCCGGCCTTGTGATCCATACGCGCAACGTACTCACGGCTCTCGCGGCTGCCCACGCGTTTTCGGGGCCCCGCGTAGGACCGGCGGCGGACGGGCGGCCTCCGGCCCCGCTCAGCGGGATCTCCAGGGAGCGGCGGGAGAGTGTCGGGAACCCGTTTGCCGTGCTCAGGAGGCTGGCCATGTCCGCGCCCGTGCTCGAACCGCGCGTGGCGGCACCGCCACCCGCACCCAAGACCCGCCGACCGCGGCCGGGGCTCGCCCTCGCCGTCATCGCCTCGTGCAACGCGATGATCCAGCTCGACGACGCCATCGTGAACATCGCCCTGCCCGGCATGCGCGCCGATCTCGGGCTGTCGGACGTCGGTTCGTCCTGGGTCCTGAACGCCTACCTGCTCGCCTTCGGCGGTCTGCTGCTGCTCGGCGGGCGGGCCGGCGACATCCTCGGGCGGCGGCGGGTGTTCCTCACCGGCGTGGCCCTGTTCACGGCGGCGGCCGCCGTGCGCGGGCTCGCCTCGAGTGTCGAGCTGCTCACCGTGATCCGGGTGGTGCAGGGCGTCGGCGCGGCGCTGGCCGCGCCGAGCGGCCTCGCCCTGGTGCTGAGCATGTTCGAGGAGGGCGCGCCGCGCAAGCGTGCCATCGCGGTGTGCACGGCGGCCGGGGCGGTCAGCACGGCCGGCGGCCTGCTGCTGGCCGGGACGCTGTCCAGCCTGAGCTCCTGGCGCTGGGAACTGCTGCTGAACGTACCGCTCGGCGTGCTGATCCTGGTGCTCGGGCCGCTGGCGATCACGGAGACGCGCCGCAACCCGGGCCGTTTCGACGTGGCGGGCGCGCTGCTGTCGGCGGTGGGTGCGGCCGCGCTGGTCTACGGGTTGGCGCGGGCGGCCGAGCAGGGGCTGGGCGATGTGCGGGCGCTGGTGTGCGTGGCGGGCGCCGTGGTGCTCTTCTCGGTGTTCGCGGGCGTCGAGCGGCGGGCCGTGCGGCCGATCGTCTCGCTGCACCTGTTCCGCTCCCGCAACCGGATCCTCGCGTACGTGGGGACGCTGGCCGTGCCGGGCTCGATCATGGGCGCCTACTTCTTCTTGAACCGGTACTTCCAGCAAGAGGCGGGCTACGGCCCGCTGGGCGCCGCGGTCGCGCTCACGCCGCTCGCGGCGACGATGGCGGTGATGGCGTGGGCGGCCGTACGGCTGGAGCGCCGACTGGGGCCGCGCTACCTGATGGCGGGCGGCGCCGCGCTGCTGCTCACGGGCAACCTGGGGCTGTCCCAGCTGGGGCCGGGCTCCTCGTACGCGGGCGGGATCCTGCCGGCGCTGCTCCTGCTGGGTGCGGGCATGGCGTGCTGTGTGATCCCGCCGACGGTGCTGGCGACGTCCGGGCTGCGGCGCGGGGACGCGGGCGCGGCCTCCAGCATGCTCAACGCCGTGCAGACGCTGGGCGGTTCGCTCGGGTTGGCGATGCTGGTGGCGGTGGCCTCGCGCTCCGGGATGTCCCTGGGCTTCACGGCGGGCGCGGTGTGCGCGGGTGTCGCGCTGTTGGCCGCGCTGCTGATCCGGCCCGGTGCGGGTGTGAGCGCCGGGGCCGGGGCCTGAAGGCTCCTAAGCCCGTGCTGCGCGGGGCCCGGCCGGGAGGCCGGGCCCCGCGGCGTGCTCAGGCGAACATCTCGGCGAGCAGTTCGGGGCCGATGGGGATGGGAGCGGGGCGGTGGCCGGGGGGCGGGGTGCCCGTCAGCTCGCGCACCAGGAAGTCCCAGCAGCGGCCCCGGACGTAGGCCAGGCAGTCGATGAAGGTGTGCTCGGCGCCGGGCACGACGAGCAGTTCGACGTCCTTGCCGGCGGCGATGAGCCGGTCGGCCAGCCGCAGGCTGTGGTGCGGGTGGACCTGGTCGTCCATCTCGCCGTGGACCAGCAGCAGCCCGCCCTCCAGCCGGTCCGCGAGCTCCGGGTTGGAGGCGCGGGCCCACGCCTCGGGGTTGTCCGCGCCGTCGTAGGTCTCCACGAAGCCGAGGTTGAAGAAGCGGGCGTCGTGCGAGCCGGACAGGGCGACCCCCGCCTTGTACACGTGGGGGAAGTCCAGCATGGCCCGGGCGGCGGCGAACCCGCCTCCGGAGTGGCCGAACACTCCCACCCGGTCCAGGTCCATCCACGGCCGGGTGCCGGCCAGCTGCCGCAGCGCCGCGACGTGGTCGGCCAGGCCGCCCGCGTCGGCCAGGCGTCCGTAGGAGGCGTCGTGGAAGGCCTTGCTCCGCCCGGGGGCGCCCCGCCCGTCCAGCGCCACGACCACGAAGCCGAGGGCGGCGAGGGGTTCGGCGTCGAGGCCCATGCCGCCGGGGTCGAAGCACGGGGCGACCCGGTTGACCTGGGGGCCGGGGTAGACGCTGTCGACGACCGGGTAGCGCTGGGCCGGGTCGAAGCCGCGCGGCCGGTAGAGCACCCCGTAGAGGTCCGTCACCCCGTCGGCGGCCTTGACGCGGAAGCGTTCCGGCGGGGTCCAGCCGGTGGCGGTGAGCCTGCCGATGTCGGCGCGTTCCAGTTCGACGAGCACCCGCCCGTCCCAGTCGCGGACGCGGGTCACGGGCGGGGTGTCGACGGTGGACGCGGAGTCGATGAAGTAGTCGCCGCTGTCCGGCAGGGTGACGACGTGGTCCAGCTCGTCGTCCGTGAGCCGGGTGAAGCCGGAGCCGTCCAGGCCGACCCGGCACACGGTGCGCCGGTAGGGGTCCTCGTCGACCAGTCCGGAGGCGGTGAAGTACACCACCCGCCGCGCCTCGTCGACGCGCAGGATCTGCCGCACCGCCCACGGCCCGGAGGTGACCTGCCCGAGCAGCGCGCCGGTGCGCAGGTCGTACCGGTAGAGGTGGCCCCAGCCGTCGCGCTGCGAGTACCACAGCACCTCGTCGGCCAGCACCCGCACGATCGGCTCCTCGTACAGGGACTGGTTGGGCTCGACGCGGGTGGCCGCGGTCTCGCTGAGCACCGTGGTGACCTCTCCGGTGACCGGGTCGAGCCGGTGCAGGGTGAGGGTGCGCAGGTCGCGGGGGCGGCCGAGGTAGTAGACCGCCGAGCTGTCCGGAGCCCACCACGCCCACTTGGCCGTGATCGGTGACAGCTGCGGCATGGGCAGCGGCTCGGCCCGGGCACGGACCACGGTGCCCTCGGCGACGTCCAGTACGACCAGCTCGGCCAGCGGCATGTGCGCGTCCCCGGGGTAGGCGTAGCGCTGGGGGTGCAGGCGGGGGGCGCCGCCGTCGGCGGGCGCGGCTTCCACGAGGTGGGTGAGGCGGACCTCGCGCTCGTCGGTCCGGTGCGCCAGCACCTTCGTCGAGTCGGGCGACCAGGCCACCGCGGGCGGCAGGTGGGGCAGGCCGATCTTGCGGAGCAGCGTGGCGTTGGCCGTGCAGTCCGGGCCGGCGCCGTACTGGTGGCCGGGTGCGCCGTCGGTGGTCAGCGCCCACTCGCGGCCGTCGGTCAGCGAGCGCGCCCACAGGTCGTGCCCCCGGCGGGAGACGGCGGTCTTCCCGTCGGGTGCGGGCACCTCGAGGGGGTTGCCCGGCGGGGTGAACTCGGCCGGCTCGCAGGCGTAGCCGTCCAGGCGGCAGCGCCAGTACTGGCCGAACGCGGCGAACTCCACCGCGTCGCCGGACAGTTCGACGGCCGCGAACGGGAGGGCGCCGGGGTCGGCCCGCTGTCCGGAGGCGGCGGAGAGGGCGGCGGCGAGCCGGGTGTGGTCGAAGGCGGGTTCACGGGTGCCCGCCGCCGGGTCGACCCGTACGAACCGGCTGCCGGCGCCGTTGCGCACCGCGTACCAGAAACGGGCACCTCCGTCGATCCACTGCGGCCTGACCTTGTCGCCGGTGACGAGCTCGCCCGGGCGGGCGGGCCGGCGCAGGAGCTGCTCGGCGGCCTGGTAGTTCTCGGTGGTGCTCATTCCCGTTCCCCTTCCTCGGTGTCGGGCGCGCTGGTCAGAGGCTGCGGGCGGTGATGTCGCCGTGGGCGGTGGTCGCGTGGATGTCCAGGTCGGCGGCTGCGTCGGTGTTCTTGAGCGCGTTGCTGACGCGGCCGAGGCCAGTGCCGGCGTCGAGGGAGGCGCTGACTCCGCGGGCGGCGCCGACCGACACGTCGCCGGCCTGGGTGCGCAGGACGACCGTGCCGCGCACGGCCTCGGCGATCCGGATGTCGCCGTGGGCGGTGCTGATCTCGGCGGGGCCGCCCAGGCGGCCGACCGAGATGTCGCCGGCGAGGAGGGTGAGGCGGGCGCTCGCGGTCTCGTCGAGCTTGACCGAGCCCTCCGCGCTCTCGAAGGTGACGTCGCCGAGGCGTCCGACGCCCCGGAGTTCGGCGCCGGCGGCCTTCGCCTCGACGCGGGAGCCGGCGGGCAGCTGGACGGTCACCTCGACGGCTCCGGAGGCGCCGAGGAGTTGGAGCTTCGCCGGGGCGGCGATCCGCAGGACGCCGTCGGCGTAGGCGACCTCGGTCTGCTCCGCGGCCTTCACGTCGCGGCCCTTGGAGGCGTCCGCGGGGAGGATCTCGACGGTGGTGTCGGCCCGGTCGGCCGCGATGAACCGGATGCGGCCCGCGGGGATGTCGAGGACGGCGGAGACGGGGGCGGGGGTGTGGAACTTCTGCATGATGCTCTCCTGGCTGCGTGTTTGTTTCCGATGAGTGAAACGCTACGTAGCCTTTACTAATTCAGCAACGAGTTCGTTGCACGTAGGGAGCATCTATGCAGGTGACACGTCCTTTATCGTTGCAACGACCTTCGCTTTCAACGCAACGAAAGGCGGGGGTTCGTTGCGTTGACCTGGCGGTGAACGCTACGCGCGGCGGGCGGCGGGAGGCGGCGTCAGGAAGCCCAGGCGCCCGGCGGCCGGAACGCGGGCCGCGGCGCGGTGGGGAGTTTTCGGGGGCCCGCGGTGGGGGGTGACGCCTGCGTGGCTTCGTGGAGCAGGCGGAGGCGGGCCGTGAGGAGGACCGCGAGGGCCGCCGTCTCCTCGGCGGTGGGATTGCCCCGGGAGATGCGGATCGAGGCCATGGCGAGGGCCAGCGAGGGGTCGCCGGCCACGGCAGCCGTCCCGGAAGGCCCGGCACCGGCCGTGCCGTTGACGCCGCTCGGGCGGTCCGCGCGTGCCGCGTTCGGGCGGTCCGCGCCGCCGGTGCGCTCCGCGCCGTCCACGCGCTCCGAGCCGTTCACGCGGTCCGTACGGCGCGCTTCCGCGGGCGGGGCGGCGGGGCGCTCGCGCACGGGGGTGCCGCGCACCGCCGGGGCGGTCAGCAGCGGACGTTCCTCGACGATGATCATGGGGAGCCCCTTTCGACACGGTCGCACCGGGCGTGCCCGGTGCCGGACACTCCAGGTTCGGGCCAGGCGCTACAGCCGGGCTCGGGTTCCGCACGGGAATACGCACGGAATGACTCGCGGACGAATTCGATCATGGCCGGAACCCGTCGTTCCGGGTTCGATTCCCCAGCGAAAGCCAAGCAGAATTCGAGTCATATTCAAGCAGAATTCCAGTGGATATTGCAGACACACCAAAAAGGCCGCCGCAGCCCATTCCAGTGGAATGGCCCGCGGCGACCCTTGGGGGGTGAGCCGGGCTGAGTCAGCCGGTCTTCCTGCGGAAATACCGCTTCTGACCGGATGAGCCGCTCATGTTCTTCACCTTCATACGGCCCTCTTCGTGAGCCGTGCGGGCGCGCGATGCGTTGGACTTGCGCTCCAGTGCAGCGCGGAACTTTTCCTTGGCATCTTCTGCAACGCCACCGTCGAACGACTTGTCAGTCATACGTACCTCCTGCAATCAATCGACAGAAAAAGTCTGGCACAAAATCAGAGGAATGACGACCCCGCATTACCGATCCAAGGCAATGGAATTCGCCATTTCCCGGGTCAGGCGGAGTCGAGGAGCAGACGGTCCTTCGCGGCGGATGGCGCGGGCTGTCCGGCGGGCTCCGCGGGCGGCGCCTCCGGTGCGGCCTGAGGGGTCTTCGAGGCGGGCAGGAGTGGGCTGAGGAGGGCGACGAGCGCGAAGACGCCGACGTTGTACCAGAGCGTCACGGAGGTGGCGTGGCTGAAGGTGTCGGCCCGGCCGGCGGCCGTGGCCTCGCTGCCCGTGAGGCTGAAGAAGATGACGCCGACGATGGCGATGCCCGCGGCCGTGCCGAACTGGATGACGGCGTTGACCACGCCGGAGCCGGCTCCCGCGTCCTGGGGCGGGATGTCGCCGAGCACCACGTTGGTCAGGATCGGCGAGCACAGTCCCATGCCGAGGCCCACGACGAGTTCGGCGCCCGCGACGTGGTACCAGCCGATGCCCGCGCCCTGGCTCGACACCGCGACGATCATGGCGAGCGTGCCGAGCGTCATCACGGAGGTGCCGATCGCCACGAACGTGCGGCCGTTGGCGGTGCCCTTGCGCCAGGCGATCTGGAAGGTCGCCATGATGCCGATGGGGAACGCCACCGTGACCAGCGCGGTGCGCAGCGCGGACCATTCGAGGCCGAGCTGCATGTGGTAGGTCAGCACCAGGAAGAACGAGGTGATGCCGGAGAACGCCAGCATGACCACGACCACGCCCACCCGGAAGGAGCGGTGTGCGAACAGGGTCGGCGGGACCAGCGCCGATCCGTCGCGGCGGTGCCTGCGGCCCTGCTGGACGCCGAACGCGACGAAGAGCAGCGCGGAGGCGGCCGCCAGCGCGAACATCCAGCCCGGCCAGCCCTGTTCGCGGCCCTGGACCAGCGGGTACATCAGGCCGAGCGAGGCCAGCGTGACGAGGACGACGCCCGTGATGTCGAGCCGTGGTGACCGGTCCGACTTGCTTTCGGGCATGGTCCAGGCGGCGAGGGCGATCGCGAGGATCCCGAAGGGGATGTTCACGAAGAAGATCGAGCGCCAGCCCAGGCCGAAGAGGTCGAGGTCGGTCAGGACGCCGCCCAGCAGCGGGCCGCTGACGCCGCCCAGTCCGAGGACCGCGCCCATCAGGGAGAAGGCGACGACCCATTCCTTCTGCTCGAACATCGTCATGATGACGGACATCACCTGGGGCACCATGAGCGCGGCCGTCAGGCCCTGCATCAGGCGGCCGCCGACGAGCATGCCGGGGGTGGTGGCGAGTCCGCACACCGTCGAGGCGAGGGTGAAGCCGAGGACGCCGGTGATGAACAGCCGCTTGCGGCCGTAGATGTCGCCGAGCCTGCCGCCGGTGATCAGGAAGACGGCGAAGGCCAGCGCGTAGCCGGCGAGCGTCCACTGGGCGGTGGCGAAGTCGGCGTGCAGGTCCTGCTGGATGGCCGGCAGCGCGACCGTGACGATCGTGGCGTCGACGTTGTCGAGGAACGCGGCGAGCAGGACGACGGCGAGTGCCACCCACCGGCGCCGGGACGCGGCCGTGGGGGGAGACGGGGCGGCCGCGGTGTCCGCCACGGGCTCCGGCGAGGAGGACGAGGACACGTGATCAACTCCTGGGAACGGGGGTGTTGGGGGTGCGCAGAGGGGTTCTCGGTCGGGTTCGCGGCGGGGACCGCGGGGGGGGGAAGGGGCCCGGGGCCGGCTCGGGGGGAGGCCGGCCCCGGGGGGTCAGATGCCGCCGAGGACGGCGTCCAGGGCCGCGTCCATCTCGTCGTCGGTCAGTTCCTGGGCTGTCTGCAGGGCGTCTGCCGGGGCCTCGGCCTTGGCGGTGGCGGGTGCGGCCAGTTCCAGCAGCCGGTCCAGCAGGCCGCTGTGGCGCAGCCGTTCGACGCCGATCCGGGCCACCGCCCACTGGGCGGCCTGGGCCGGGTCCTGCGGCGGGGTGTCGGCGACGGCCGCGGTCCGCGGTGCGCCGCCGGAGCCGCCGGCGTCGTCGAAGGAGAGCTTGCCGTGCAGGTATCCGGCGATGGCGCGCGGCGTGGGGTAGTCGAAGGCCAGCGTGTTGGGCACGGCCACCTGCGTGTGGCGGGCGAGGCGGTTCTTGAGCTCGACGGCCATCAGGGAGTCCCAGCCGAACTCCCGCATGGGCTTGTCGAGCGGGACGCTGCCGGACAGGCCGAGGACCGCGGTCACCTCCTGCTGGACGAACTTGCGCAGTTCCGCCTCGCGTTCCTCGCCGGGCAGGGCGGTCAGCCGGTCCCGGAAGGCCGAACCGCGCTCGGCGGCCTCCTTGGCCTTCCTGGGCTGCGTACGGACCAGGGCCCGCAGCAGGGCCGGCGGGCGCGCCCCGGAGTCGTCGGACGCGAGGCGGGCCGTGTCGAGCTTGAGCGGCACCAGGTGCGGTTCGGGGCGGGCCAGGGCCGCGTCGAAGAGGGCGAGGCCCTCGGCGGCGGTCAGGGCCTGGGCGCCCTGGCGGCGCATCCGGGCGAGTTCCGCCTCGCCGAGCCCCGCGGTCATTCCGGCGCCGCCCTGCGCCCACAGGCCCCAGGCGAGGCTGGTGGCGGGCAGGCCGAGCTTGTGCCGGTGGGCGGCGAGGGCGTCCAGGAAGGCGTTCGCCGCGCCGTAGTTGGACTGGCCCGGCGAGCCGAGGGTGCCGGCGACCGAGGAGAACAGGACGAAGGCCGCCAGGTCCAGCTCGCGGGTGAGCTCGTGCAGGTGCCGGGCGCCCGCCAGCTTGGGGGCGAGGACGCGGGCGAACCGCTCGGGCGTCTGGTTGTGCACGACGCCGTCGTCGATCACGGCCGCGAGGTGGACCACGCCCGTCAGCGGGCGCTCGCGGCCCGCCTCGGCGAGCAGGCCGGCCACCGCGTCGCGGTCCGAGACGTCGCAGGCCAGGATGCGCACGCCGGCCGCACCGGCGGCTTCGAGTTCCGCCACCAGATCCCGCGCTCCAGGGGCGGCCATACCCTGGCGGGAGGTCAGGACGAGGTGGCGGACGCCGTGTTCGGCGACCAGGTGCGCGGCCAGGCCGCGGCCGAGTTCGCCGGTGCCGCCGGTGAGCAGGACGACGCCCTCCGGGTCGAGGGCCCGGCCGGTGGTCAGGACCAGCTTGCCGGTGTGGCGGCCCTGCGCCATGTGGCGGAAGGCCGCGGGGGCCTCCCGTACGTCGTAGGCGAGGTAGGGCAGCGGGGTGATCACCCGGTCGGCGAGCAGGCCGGACAGCTCGGTGAGCATCCGGTGCAGGTGCTCGGGCTCCAGCGACATCAGGTCGAAGGCGCTGTAGGCGACGCCCGGGTGGGCGGCGGCGACGGCGCCGGCGTCGCGGATGTCGGTCTTGCCCATCTCCAGGAAGCGGCCGCCGTGCGGCAGCAGCCGCAGCGAGGCGTCGGTGAACTCCCCGGCGAGGGAGTTCAGCACGGCGTCGAAGCCGGCCCCGCCGGTGGCGGTCAGCCACCGCTGCTCGAAGGCGGTGTCGCGGGAGGAGGCGATGCGCTCGTCGGGCAGTCCGAGAGCGCGCAGCGCGTCCCACTTGGGCCGGCTGGCCGTTCCGTAGACCTCGGCGCCCAGGTGGTGGGCGAGCTGGACGGCGGCCATGCCGACGCCGCCGGCGGCCGCGTGGACGAGGAGCTTCTCGCCGGGGCGCACCGCTCCGAGGTCGGTGAGGGCGTAGTACGCGGTGAGGAAGGCGAGCGGGATCGTCGCGCCCTCCTCGAAGGTGAGGGTGTCGGGCAGCCGGGCCATCAGGTGGCCGTCACCGCGGACCTCGGTGCCGAAGGCGCCGAGCGCGAGGCCCATGGCCCGGTCGCCCGGGCGCAGGTGGGTGACGGCCGAGCCGGTCTCGAGGACGGTGCCGGCGAACTCCAGGCCCAGTTTGGGCGTGGCGACCATGCCCAGCGCGTTGAGGACGTCGCGGAAGTTCATGCCCGCGGCGCGGACGGCGACGCGTACCTCGTGGGGGCCGAGCGGGCCGGCTGCCGGGACGGGGACGAGTTCGAGGCTGTCGATGCTGCCCTTCTCGCGGATGTCCAGGTGCCAGGGCCCGTCGCCGGCGGGCGGGGTGAGGGCCTCCCCGCCGTGGGCGGCCGCGGCGCGGGTGGTGCGCACGAGCCTGGGGGCGAACAGGGCGCCGCCGCGCAGGGCCAGTTCGGGTTCGTCGCCGGTCGCGAGGGCGGCGGCGAGGACCTCCCGGTCGGGGGTGGCGGTGTCGAGGTCGACCAGGCGCAGGGTGCGGTCGGGGACCTCGCCGCGCACGGCCCGCACCAGGCCCCACAGCGGGGCGTGGGCGAGGTCGGACACGGTGTCCTCGGGGCGGGCCGCGACGGCGTCACGGGTGATCCACACCAGCTCGGACCGCGCGGTCTTCTCGGTGAGCAGGTGCTGTACGAGGTCCAGCGCGGCCAGGGTGGCCGGCTCGGCGGCGTCGGCCGGGCCGGTGGTGGTCGCGTCGATGACGATGCGCTCGGGGGCGGGCCCGTCGGCGAGCAGCGGTTCGGGGCCCGCCGACCAGGTGGCGCCGAGGGTCTCGGCGAGGGCTCCGGTGCCTCCGATCACCAGGGTGGTGGCGGGCTGGGCGGCCTGGGCGGGCTCGGCCACCGGCTGGAAGTCGACGCGGTAGAGGTGGTCGCCCTCGGAGCGGGTGACCTTCAGCTGCTCGGCGGAGGCCTGCCGGATCTGGAGCGCGCCCGACAGGACGGGCTCGCCGGTGGCGTCGGTGACCAGGACGGTCGCGCGGAGGCCGGCGGCCGGGGGCGAGGCGTCGTGCGCGGGCTCCCGCGGGTTCAGGGCGATGCGGACGCGCAGTTCGGTGCTGTCCGTGGCGTGCAGGGTGACGTCGGTCCAGGCGAAGGGGAGCAGCACGGTGCCCTCGGGCTGCTCGGATCCGGGGGTGACGCCGGCCAGGACGTGCAGGGCCGCGTCCAGGAGCGCGGGGTGCACTCCGTGGCCGGCTACGCCCTGGCGCAGCAGCGGCTCGGGCAGGGTGACGTGGCCGTAGGCGACATCGCCCCGGCGGGCGAGGGCGGTCAGGCCGCGGAAGGCGGGGCCGTAGGCGAGGCCTTGGCCGCCGAGCCGCTCGTAGAAGCCGTCGAGTGCGACGGGCTCGGCTCCCGGGACGGGCCAGTGGGCCAGTTCGGCGAGGCCCTCGGGGGTCTCGGCGGCGGGGGCGTCGGCGAGTTCGCCGGAGGCGTGCAGGGTCCAGGCGGCCGGATCGGCGGATGCCTCCGGCTGGCTGTGGACGGCGATCTTCCGCCGTCCTTCGGTGTCCGGGGGGCCGACCTTGACCTGGAGCCGCAGGGGTTCGCCGGCGGCGAGGACGAGCGGCTGGGCGAGGGTGAGGTCGGCGACCCGCTCGGAGCCGGCGGCCCGGGCGGCGGCCAGCGCGAGGTCGAGCAGGCCGGTGCCGGGCACGAGGACGCTGCCGAAGACGGCGTGGTCGGCCAGCCACGGGTGGTCGGCGAGCGAGAGCCGCCCGGAGAGCAGCTGGCCCTCGCCGTCGGCGAGCGTCAGGACGGCGGCGAGCCAGGGGTGCCCGGCCGGCACGAGGCCGGTGTCGCGGGCGCCGCGGGCGGCGCCGCGGGCGGGCTCGAGCCAGAAGCGCTCGCGCTGGAAGGCGTACGTGGGCAGACCGGCGGCCAGTTCGGCCGCGCGGGCGGGCGCGGGCCGGTCGGCGAACACCTGCTCCCAGGCGGGTTCCCGGCCGCCGGCGTGGAGCGCGCCGAGGGCCTCGACGAGGGCGCGGACCTCGTCCGGGGCCTGGTCGGGGTCCTTGGGGGCGCGCTGGGAGGCGGTGAACACGGCGGGCTCGTGCACGCAGTCGGCGCCCATGGCGGCCAGTACGGCGGCGGGCCCGCATTCGAGGTGGCGGGTGATGCCGTCGGCTTCGAGGGTCCGCACGGCGTCGAGGAAGCGCACGGCGTCGCGGACCTGCCGTACCCAGTACGCGGCGGAGCGCAGGCCTTCGCCCGGGGCGAGGTCCGGGCCCATCCGGGTGCCGGTGACCGTGGAGACGACCGGGATCCGCGGGGCCGCGAAGGCGGTCTCCTCGGCCACCTGCCAGTAGGCGTCGAGCATGGCGTCCATGTGCGGGGAGTGGAAGGCGTGCGAGACCGTCAGACGGCGGGTGCGGCGGCCGCGTTCGGTGAACCAGCCGGTGATGTCGGCCACGGCGGCCTCGTCACCGCTGACGACGGTCTGCGCGGGCCCGTTGACGCCGGCGATCGAGATGCGCTGGGCGGCGCCCGCCCGGACTTCGAGGGTGTCGAGGGCCTCGATGACCTCGGCCTCCGAGGCTTCCACGGACGCCATGGCTCCGCCGCGCTCGCAGGCCTGCATCAGGCGGCCGCGGGCGGCGACCAGGCGGGCGGCGTCGTCCAGGGTGAGGACCCCGGCGGCGTGGGCGGCGGCGAGTTCGCCGATGGAGTGGCCGGCGACGGCGGCGGGGCGCACGCCCCAGGCCTCCCACTGGCGGAACAGCGCGGTCTCGACGGCGAACAGGGCGGGCTGGGCGTACTCGGTCTCGTGGACGAGTGCGGAGCCGCTGAGGACGAGCTCGGCCAGCGGCTGGTTCAGGTGCGGGTCGAGCGCGGCGCAGGCCGCGTCGAAGGCCTGCCGGAACACCGGCAGGGCGGCGTGCAGGGCACGGCCCATGCCGGGGCGCTGGCTGCCCTGTCCGGTGAACAGGACGGCGAGGGGGCCGTCGGCGGCGGTGCCTTCGGCCGCGCCCGCGGGGGTGCGGCCCTCGGCGAGGGCGCGCAGCGCGGTGACCGCTTCGGCGGTGCTGCTCACGGTGAGGGCGGCACGGTGCTCGAAGTGCGTGCGGTGGCGGGCCGCGGTGTACGCGAGGTCGGCCACCGGGATCTCGGGCCGGCCCTCGAGCCAGTCGGCCCAGCGGGCGGCCTGGGTGCGCAGGGCCGGCTCGTCGCGGCCGGAGAGGACCAGGGGGAGGGGCGGCCGGGGCGCCTGGGGGGATGCGGTCGCGGGGATCGACTCGGTCGCCAGAGCCGATTCGGTCGGTTGGGTCGCTTCGGTCGCTTCGGTCGCTATGGACGGTTCCGTCGCTTCGGTCGCTTCGGTCGCTGCGGCCGGGGCGGTCCCTGTGGCCGGGCCGGTCGCGCCGGTGGCCGCGGCGGACGGGGTCGGGGGCTCTTCGAGGACGACGTGGGCGTTCGTACCGCTCAGGCCGAAGGAGGAGACGCCCGCGCGGCGGGTGCGTGCGGCTTCCCGGGCCCAGGGGCGGGCGTCCCGGAGGAGTTCCAGTCCGCTGCCGTCCCAGGCGATGTGCGGGCTGGGCTCGTCGACGTAGAGGGTCTTGGGCAGGGTCTCGTGCTGGAGGGCGAGGATCATCTTCATGACGCCCGCGACACCGGCGGCGGCCTGCGCGTGCCCGATGTTGGACTTGGAGGAGCCCAGGTAGACGGGCCGGTCCGGCTCCCGGTCGGGGCCGAAGACCTCGGCCAGCGCACCGGCTTCGATCGGGTCGCCGAGCGGGGTGCCGGTGCCGTGCGCCTCGACGGCGTCGATGTCGGCGGGGGTCAGCCGGGCCGCATCCAGGGCGTCGAGGATGACGCGCTGCTGAGCTGGGCCGTTGGGGGCGGTGAGGCCCTGGCTGCGGCCGTCCTGGTTGACGGCGGAGCCGCGGATGACGGCCAGGACGCGGTCGCCGTCGCGCTCGGCGGCCGACAGCCGCTTGAGGACGAGGATGCCGACGCCGTCGGACCAGCCCGCGCCGTCCGCAAGGGCGGAGAAGGACTTGCAGCGGCCGTCGGGGGCCATGCCCTTGAGGCGGGAGAACTCCACGAAGAGCCGGGGCGTGCTCATGACGGTGACGCCGCCGACGAGGGCGAGTTCGCACTCGCCCTGGCGCAGGGCGCTCGCGGCGAGGTGGAGGGAGACGAGGGAGGAGGAGCAGGCGGTGTCGACGGTGACGGCCGGGCCTTGGAGGCCGAGCGCGTACGAGACGCGGCCGGAGACGACGCTGGAGGCGTTGCCCGTGCTCACGTACCCGTCGAAGGCGTCGAGCTCGCGGCCCTGCTCGCCGTAGTCGGAGCTCATGGCGCCGAGGTAGACGCCCGTACGGCTCTCGCTGAGCGAACCGGGACGGATGCCGGCCCGTTCGAGGGCCTCCCAGGCGGTCTCCAGGACCAGGCGCTGTTGCGGGTCCATGGACAGGGCCTCGCGCTGCGAGATGCCGAAGAAGGCGGCGTCGAAGTCGGCGGCGGCTTCGATGAAGCCGCCTTCGCGGGCGTAGCTCTTGCCGACGGCCTCCGGATCGGGGTCGTAGACGCCGAGGTTCTCCCAGCGGGAGGGCAGTTCGCCGATCGCGTCGCCGCCCGTGACGAGGAGGTTCCAGTAGGCCTCGGGGGTGTCGATGCCGCCGGGGAGGCGGCAGGCCATGGACACGACCGCGATCGGGTCGTCGGCCGCGGCGGCGGGTGCGGCGTGCCGATGCGTGTTCGGCTTTGCCTTGGGCTGGGCGGCGGAAAGGTCCAGCTTGTCGAGGAGCAAGCCGGCGATGGCGGTGGGGGTCGGGTAGTCGAAGGCGAGGGTGGAGGGCAGCGTGACGCCGGTCTCGGACGACAGGCGGCGGCGCAGCTCCACGGCCATCAGGGAGTCGATGCCGAGCTCCTTGAGGACCTGCTGCGCACCGATCCCCTCGGCGGCCGCGATGCCGAGGACCACGGCCGCTTCGCGCTGCACCAGCCGGATCAGCGACGGAAGCCGCTCCGCCTCGGGCTGGGCGGCCAACTGGTCGCGCAGGCCCGACGGAGCGGTTGCCGCGCTGCCGACGCGCTTCTTCGGCGCGCGGACGAGGCCGCGCAGCAGGGCGGGGAGTTCGTCGGGGCGTCGTTGCAGGGTGACCAGGTCGAGCTTGACCGGGACGAGGTGCGGGTGCGCGGAGCCGAGGGCGGTGTCGAGGACGGCGAGGCCCTGCTGTTCGGTGAGCGCACCGATGCCCATGCGGCGCATGCGGGCGAGTTCGGCTTGGCCGAGGGTGGCGGTCAGTCCCTGTCCGGCCTGCTGCCACAGACCCCAGGACAGGCTCGTCGCGGGGAGACCACCGGCCCGGCGGTGGGCGGCGAGGGCGTCCAGGAAGGTGTTCGCGGCGGCGTAGTTGCTCTGGCCCGCACCGCCCAGGACACCGGCGGCGGAGGAGAAGAGCACGAACGCGGCCAGGTCCAGACCCTGGGTCAGCTCGTGGAGGTGCAGGGCCGCTTCGGCCTTCGGCTGCCAGACACGCGCCAGCCGCTCCGCGTCCTGCGAGACCAGCAGACCGTCGTCCAGTACGGCCGCCAGGTGGAACACGGCCGTCCAGGGGCGGTCGGGCGCCGCCAGCAGCGCTTCCGCCTGGCTGCGGTCGGAGACGTCGGCCGCGACGATCCGCACGGTCTCCGCGCCCGCCGACTCCAGCTCGGTTACGAGGTCCGCAGCCCCCGGAGCCTCCGGGCCGCGCCGGGACGTCAGTACGAGATGACGTACGCCGTGCACGGACACCAGATGACGGGCAACCGCCCGACCGAGCTCACCCGTGCCACCCGTCACCAGGACGGATCCGTCGGGGTCCAGGCGCGGGGCTTCGGAAGCCTTGGCCGTGCGGACGAGGCGGGCGGCACGGATCTCCCCGTCGCGGAGAGCGAGTTCGGGCTCGTCGGTGAGGGTGAGGGCCGGGGCCAGCGCGAGGTCGTCCCGGGCGGGGTCGGTGCCGAGGTCGATGAGGCGGAGGGTCCGGTCCGCGTGCTCGGCGCGCGCCGCGCGCAGCAGGCCCCACAGGGCGGCGTGGGCCAGGCCGGTCACGCCGTCGCCCGCGTGGCCCGCGTCTTCGGCGTTAACGCCGTTAACGCCGTTAACGGCGGAGCGGGTGAGCCAGGTCAGCTCGGTCTGTTCCAGGCGCGGTTCGGCCAGCAGGAGTTGGAGGGTGCCGAGCGCGGCGGCGGTCAACTCGCGGGCGTCGGCGGCAGGAGCGTTGCCGGTGGCGTCCACGAGGACGCGGGCCGGGGCATCGGCTCCTTCGGCGAGGTGCGCGAGGAGCGCGTCGGCGTCCGCGAACACCTGCGCGCCGAGGGTGGCGGCGATCGCGGCGTCGCCTTCGAGGGCCCACGTCTCCCCGGTCGGTTCCGCGTCGCCCGGGGCCCGGGTGGGGCGGAACTCGACGCGGTAGAGGTGCTCGGCCCGCTCGCCGGCGCGGATCTGCTCGGCGCTCGCCTCGCGGATCGCGAGGCCGCGGGTGCGGACGACGGGGTGGCCGGTGCCGTCGGCGACGGTGAGGGTGAGGTGCTCGTCGGCGCCGGAGGCGACCTCGACGCGTACGCGGAGCTCGGTGGCACCGGCGGCGAGGAGTTCCACGCCGGTCCATTCGAACGGCATGAACACGCGCTGCCGTGCTTCTTCGTCGCGTACGCCCATGAGGGTGTGCAGCGCGGCGTCCAGAAGGGCGGGGTGAACGCCGAAGTCGTCGGCGGCCAGGCCTTCGGGCAGGCGGATGAGTCCGTACGCCGTATCGCCCTTGCGCCACAGTTCCGTCAGGCCCCGGAACGCCGGGCCGTAGTCGAGGCCGCGCTCGCGGAAACCCTCGTAGAAGCCGGCGAGATCGACGGACTCGGCGCCCGCGACCGGCCACTGGGCCAGCTCGGCGAACGCCTCGTTGTCGGCGGAGGCGGGGACGGGGGCGGTCTCGGCGGACTCCGCGAGCTCGCCGGTGGCGTGACGGCGCCATTCCTCGTCACTGCCCTCGGGGCGGCTGTAGATGCTGACGGGGCGGCGGCCGGTGCTCTCGGGGGCGCCGACGGCCACCTGGAGGCGGACGGCGCCGTCGCTGCCGAGCAGCAGCGGCTCGGTGAGGACGAGTTCGGAAACGCCGGGCGCGCCGACGTGGTGCGCGGCGGTGAGGGCCAGTTCGAGCAGGCCGGTGCCGGGGACGAGGACCGATCCGAAGGCAGCGTGACCGGCCAGCCAGGGGTGCTCGGTGAGGGAGATCCGGCCGGTGAAGAGGTGCCCTTCGCCGTCGGCGAGGGAGGTGACGGCACCGAGCCAGGGGTGCTCGGAGACGTCGAGACCGACCCCGCGCACGTCGCCCGAGGTCTTCGGGGCGTCCATCCAGTAGTGGGCGCGCTGGAAGGCGTAGGAGGGGAGCTGTACGAGCCTTCCGGAGTCCAGGACGCGGTCCCAGCCGAGGTCGTGGCCCTGGACGTGGAGCAGGCCGAGGTTCCGCAGGAGCTGGGCCGGCTCGCCGTGCTGGCGGGCGAGGGAGCCGACGACGATGCCGCCGCGCTCCGCGCTGCCGTCGGTCAGCGGCATGGACAGGACGGGGTGGGCGGAGATCTCGACGAACACGCCGTGGCCGTCGTCGAGGAGCTGTTCGAGGGCGCGGTCGAAGCGGACGGGCTCGCGCAGGTTGCGGCACCAGTAGGAGCCGTTCAGGGCGGTGCCGTCGGCTACCTGGCCGGTGACGGTGGAGTAGAAGGCGATGTCCGTGCCGGTCGGGGCGATCCCCTCGAACCCGGCCGCGAGACCGGGCAGCAGGGGGTCCATCTGGGCGTTGTGGGAGGCGTAGTCCACGTTGATCTTGCGGGCGTAGACGTTCCGCTCCGACAGCTCCGCCACGATCTTCACGATCGCCTCGGCCTGACCCGAGATCACCGTCGAACCGGCCGTGTTCACCGCGGCGACGGACAGCGCCTCGCCGTAGGGGGCGATGAGCTCCTCGACCTCGGCCACCGGGCGCTCGATCAAGGCCATACCGCCCTGACCCGCGCAGGCCAGCACCGCCTGGGAGCGCTGGGCGACGATCTGCGAGCCCTGCTCCAGAGTCAGAGCACCGCTCACCACAGCGGCGACCACCTCGCCCTGCGAGTGACCCACCACGGCCGAAGGCTCGACGCCGAGAGACCGCCAGACCGCTGACAGGCCCACCCCCATGGCGAACAGGGCCGGCTGGACCACGTCCACCCGGTCGTACGGCGGGTGATCACCCTCCTCCCCCGCCAGCACCTCACGCACCGACCAACCCGTGAACGGCCGCAACGCGGCATCACACGCCTCGATCATCTCCGCGAAGACCGAATTCTGGGCCAGGAGTTCCCGGCCCATACCGACCCACTGCGAGCCCTGACCCGGGTAGACGAAGACGACCTTGCCGCGCTCCCTCGCGCTCCCGGTCACCACCGCGTCATGCGGCGTACCCTCGGCCAGCGCACGCAGCGCCTCCACCAGGCCCCCGGTCTCAGCCGCGACCACACTGGCCCGCGACTCGAAGTGCGAACGGTGCCGGGCCGCCGTCACCGCCACGTCGGCCAGCGGAACCTCGGGGCGTTCCTCCACCCAGTCCGCCCAGCGGCCCGCCTGCTCCCGCAGCGCGGCCTCGTCACGCCCCGACACGACCACCGGAAGCGGTGCGGCGCCGGTCCGTTCGGCGGGGGCGGCTGCCGACGGGGCCGGGGGCTCCTCGAGGACGATGTGGGCGTTCGTACCGCTCAGGCCGAAGGAGGAGACGCCCGCGCGGCGGATGCGCTCCGCGCCCCGCTCCCACGCACGCGCCTCGTTCAGCAGCTCGAGCCCGCTGTCCTTCCACTCGATGTGCGGGCTGGGCTCCTCGGCGTGCAGGGTCTTCGGGAGCACGCCGTGCTCCAGCGCCAGCACCATCTTGATCACACCGATGACGCCGGCAGCGGCCTGCGCGTGCCCGATGTTCGACTTCGACGAACCGAGGTACACCGGCCGGTTCGCGGCCCGGTGTGGGCCGAAGACCTCGGCCAGGGCGCCCGCCTCGATCGGGTCGCCGAGCGGGGTGCCGGTGCCGTGCGCCTCGATGGCGTCGATGTCGGCGGGGGTCAGGCGGGCCGCTTCCAGCGCGTCGTGGATGACGCGCTGCTGCGAAGGGCCGTTGGGGGCGGTGAGACCCTGGCTGCGGCCGTCCTGGTTGACCGCCGAGCCGCGGATGACGGCCAGGACCGGGTCGCCGTCGCGCTGCGCGGCCGAGAGCTTCTTCAGGACGAGCACGCCCGCGCCCTCGGCCCAGCCGGCGCCGTCCGCGCCGGCCGAGAAGGACTTGCAGCGGCCGTCGGCCGCCATGCCCTTCAGCCGGGAGAACTCCACGAACAGTGCCGGGGTGCTCATCACGGTCACGCCGCCGGCCAGCGCGAGCTCGCACTCGCCCTGGCGCAGGGCCTGGACGGCCAGGTGGATGGAGACGAGGGAGGAGGAGCAGGCGGTGTCGACGGTGACGGCCGGGCCCTGGAGGCCCAGCGTGTAGGAGACGCGGCCGGACACCACGCTGCTCGCGTTGCCCGTGCTGTATCCGTCGAGGGCGTTGAGGTCGTGGCCCTGCTGGTTTCCGTAGTCGGAGCTCATCGTGCCGAGGTAGACGCCCGTACGGCTCTCGCTGAGCGAGTCGGGGCGGACTCCGGCCCGCTCCAGGGCCTCCCACGAGGTTTCCAGGACCAGCCGCTGCTGCGGGTCCATGGAGAGCGCCTCGCGCGGCGAGATGCCGAAGAAGGAGGCGTCGAAGTCCTCGGCTCCGTCGATGAAGCCGCCCTCGCGGGCGTAGCTCTTGCCGACGGCCTCCGGGTCCGGGTCGTAGACGCCCAGGCTGTCCCAGCGGGACGGCAGGCCGCCGACGGCGTCACCGCCGGAGGCGAGCAGCTCCCAGAAGCCCTCGGGGGTGTCGATGCCGCCGGGCAGGCGGCAGGCCATCGACACGACCGCGATCGGTTCCGTACGCGAGGCCCGCTCGGCGTTGAGTTCCTTCTCGGTCTCGACGAGCGCGTTCGCCGTGCGCCGCAGGTAGGCCTCGAGCTTTTCCAGCTTCTCGGATTCGGACGCGCTCATTCGCTCACTCCAAGCTTGCGATCCAGGAACTGAAGGAGGTCATCGGTGCTGTCGCCGCCGAGTTCGGCATCGGTCTCGGCGGCGGCTGCCGCGTCGGGCGTGCCGGCCGCGGCGGAGGCCTTGGCCAGGCCGTCCCGCAGGGCCAGCAGGCCGGCGGCCAGGCCCGGCTCCTCGATTTGTTTCGGTGTCGCGGAACGCAGGAGTTCCACGAGGTTGTCGATCTGGTTCTTCGTCACCCGCTGTCCGGCCCGCGCCGCTCCCCCGGTTCCCAGGGCCAGCTTGTCGAGGAGCAGGCCGGCGACGGCGGTGGGCGTCGGGTAGTCGAAGGCGAGCGTGGACGGCAGCGGGATGCCGGTCTCGGCGGAGAGGCGGCGGCGCAGTTCGACGGCCATCAGGGAGTCCATGCCGAGCTCTTTGAGGACCTGCTGGGCGCCGACGCCCGCGCCGTCGGAAGCTCCGAGGACCACGGCGGCCTCACGCTGCACCAGCTGGACGAGCCGCGGCAGGCGCTCGCCTTCCGGCAGGGCAGTCAGCTGCTCCCGCAGCCCGTTCCCGCCGGTCGCCGCCTCGCCGCCGGCGCGCTTGCGCGGGGCGGGCAGGAGGGCGCGCAGCAGGGCGGGGGCGTCGCCGCCGTTGTCCAGCTCGCGTTGCAGGGGCGTGAGTTCGAGGCGTACGGGGACCAGGTGTGGCCGGCCTGAAGCCAGGGCCGCGTCCAGGGCCGCCAGGGCCTGCGCCTCGCTCAGCGCGGCGATGCCGCGTCGGCGCATGCGGGCGAGTTCGGCCTGGCCGAGGGTGGCGGTCAGGCCCTGTCCAGCCTGCTGCCACAGACCCCAGGACAGGCTCGTCGCCGGGAGACCGCCGGCGCGCCGCTGGGCGGCCAGGGCGTCCAGGAAGGTGTTCGCCGCCGCGTAGTTGCTCTGGCCCGCACCGCCCAGGACACCGGCGGAGGAGGAGAAGAGCACGAACGCCGCCAGGTCCAGACCCTGGGTCAGCTCGTGCAGGTGAAGGGCCGCTTCGGCCTTCGGCTGCCAGACACGCGCCAGCCGCTCCGCGTCCTGCGAGACCAGCAGACCGTCGTCGAGAACCGCGGCCAGGTGGAACACGGCCGTCCAGGGCCGGTCCGTATCCGCGAGCAGGCCGGTGACCTGGGCCCGGTCCGAGACGTCGGCCGCCACGATCCGTACGGTCTCCGCGCCCGCCGACTCCAGCTCGGCCACCAGCTCGGCAGCCCCCGGAGCCTCCGGGCCGCGCCGGGACGTCAGTACGAGATGACGTACGCCGTGCACGGACACCAGATGACGGGCAACCGCCCGACCCAGCTCACCGGTACCACCCGTCACCAGGACGGATCCGTCCGCCGCGAACTCCGGCAGCTCCCCGCCGGTCTCCGCACGCACCAGACGCGCCACCCGGACCTCACCACCCCGCACCGCCAGCTCCGGCTCACCAGTGACCGACAGGGCCTGGGGCAGCAGGGCGTCGTCGGCTCCGGCGTCGGGGCCGAGGTCGATGAGGCGGATCACGCGGTCGGCGTGTTCGGCGCGGGCCGCCCGGACCAGGCCCCACAGCGGGGCGTGGGCCAGGTCGGCCACACCGTCGCCCGTGTCCACGGCCGAGCGGGTCACCCAGACGAGCTCGGCCCCGGCCAGCCGGGGTTCTGCGAGCAGACGCCGGAGCGTTCCGAGGGCGGACGCGGTCTGCTGCTGCGCTCCGGCCCCTATCCCGCGCGTCGCATCCACGACCAGTCGGACGGGCGGCTCGCCCCGCTCAGTGATCTGGGCAAGGAGTACATCCACATCAGCCACATAGTCGGCCTCCAATGGTGCGAACATCCCGGCGGATTCGCCGAGAATCCAGGTGCCTCCCTCCGGGGCCTCCTCGTGCGCGAGCGCACCGCGGGCGGCGAAGTCGACGCGGTAGAGGTGCTCGGCCCGCTCGCCGGCGCGGATCTGCTCGGCGCTCGCTTCGCGGATCGCGAGGCCGCGGGCGCGGACGACGGGCTGCCCGGACGGGTCGGCGACCCAGATGCGGGTGTTGGTGCGGGTGTCGTCCAGGTCAATGCGCACGCGGAGCTCGGTTGCACCGGCGGCGAGGAGCTCGACGCCCGTCCACTCGAACGGGAGCAGCACCTGCGGGTCGTTCGGGTCCTGGCCGCGGACGCCCATGAGGGTGTGCAGCGCGGCGTCCAGGAGGGCGGGGTGAACGCCGAAGTCGTCGGCGGCCAGGCCTTCGGGCAGGCGGATGAGTCCGTACGCCGTATCGCCCTTGCGCCACAGTTCCGTCAGGCCCCGGAACGCCGGGCCGTAGTCGAGGCCGCGCTCGCGGAAACCCTCGTAGAAGCCGGCGAGGTCGACGGACTCGGCGCCCGCGACCGGCCACTGGGCCAGCTCGGCGAACGCCTCGTTGTCGGCGGAGGCGGGGACGGGGGCGGTCTCGGCGGACTCCGCGAGCTCACCGGTCGCGTGACGGCGCCAGCCGGAGTCGGTGGCCTCGTCCGGGCGGCTGTAGACGGTGACCGGGCGGCGGCCGGCGGCGTCGGACGGGCCGACCACCACCTGGAGCCGGAGGACCGAGTCCTCCGTCAGGGTCAGCGGCTCCAGCAGGGTGAGTTCCCCGACCGACTCCGCGCCGACGTGGTGGGCGGCGGTGAGGGCCAGTTCGAGCAGGCCGGTGCCGGGGACGAGGACGGTTCCGAAGGCCGCGTGCTGCGCCAGCCAGGGGTGCTCGGCGAGGGAGATCCGGCCGGTGAAGACGTGCCCTTCGCCGTCGGCCAGCGCGGTGACCGCGCCGAGCCACGGGTGCTCGGGCACATCGAGGCCGACGGAGCGGACGTTGCCGGTGGGCTTGGCCGCCTCGAGCCAGTAGTGCTCGCGCTGGAAGGCGTAGGTGGGGAGCGGTACGAGGGCTCCGGCTGTGCCGGTTCCGAGGACGCGGTCCCAGTCCAGGTCGTGGCCCTGGATGTGGAGCAGGCCGAGGTTGCGCAGGAGCTGGGCGGGCTCGCCGTGCTGGCGGGCGAGGGAGCCGACGACGATGCCGCCGCGCTCCGCGCTGCCGTCGGTCAGCGGCATGGACAGGACGGGGTGGGCGGAGATCTCGACGAACACGCCGTGGCCGTCGTCGAGGAGCCGGTCGAGCGCGCGGTCGAAGCGGACCGGCTCGCGCAGGTTGCGGCACCAGTACGTGCCGTCGAGCTCGGTGCCGTCGGCGATCTGGCCGGTCACCGTCGAGTACAGGGCGATGTCCGTCGGGGACGGAACCAGACCCTCGAAGCCGGCGGCGAGACCGGGGAGAAGGGGGTCCATCTGGGCGTTGTGGGAGGCGTAGTCCACGTTGATCTTGCGGGCGTAGACGTTCTGCTCGGAGAGCTCCGCGACGATCTTGGTGATCGCGTCCGCCACCCCGGAGATGATCGTCGAACCGGTGGTGTTGACCGCGGCGACCGACAGGGCGTCGCCGTAGGGGGCGAGGAATCCTTCGACTTCGGCCAGCGGGCGCTCGATCAGGGCCATACCGCCCTGACCGGCGCAGGCCAGCACCGCCTGCGAGCGCTGAGCGACGATCTGCGAGCCCTGCTCCAGAGTCAGAGCACCGCTCACCACAGCGGCGACCACCTCGCCCTGCGAGTGACCCACGACCGCAGACGGTTCCACGCCCAGCGAGCGCCAGACGGCGGACAGGCCCACCCCCATGGCGAACAGGGCCGGCTGGACCACGTCCACCCGGTCGAACGGCGGGTGATCGCCCTCCTCCCCCGCCAGGACCTCGCGCACCGACCAACCCGTGAACGGCCGCAGCGCGGCATCACACGCCTCGATCGTCTCCGCGAAGACCGGGTTCTGGGCCAGGAGTTCCCGGCCCATACCGATCCACTGCGAGCCCTGGCCCGGGTAGACGAACACGACCTTGCCGCGCTCGCTCGCGCTCCCGGTCACCACCGCGTCATGCGGCGTACCCTCGGCCAGCGCACGCAGCGCCTCCACCAGGCCCCCGGTGTCAGCCGCGACCACACTGGCCCGCGACTCGAAGTGCGAACGGTGCCGGGCCGCCGTCACCGCCACGTCGGCCAGCGGAACCTCAGTGCTGCGCGCGGACAGCCAGTCCGCCCAGCGGCCCGCCTGCTCCCGCAGCGCGGCCTCGTCACGCCCCGACACGACCACCGGAAGCGGTGCGTCCGCAGCGGCCGCGACGCCCGGCGCGGGCGTCGCCGCGGGCGGCTCCTCCACGATCACGTGGGCGTTCGTACCGCTCAGGCCGAACGACGAGACACCCGCGCGGCGGGTGCGCCGCGCGCCACGCTCCCACGGGCGCGCCTCGTTCAGCAGCTCCAGTCCGCTGCCGTCCCAGGCGATGTGCGGGCTCGGCTCGTCGACGTAGAGGGTCTTGGGCAGGGTCTCGTGCTGGAGGGCGAGGATCATCTTCATCACGCCGACCACGCCCGCGGCGGCCTGCGCGTGCCCGATGTTCGACTTGGAGGAGCCCAGGTAGACGGGCCGGTCCGCCGCCCGGTCGGGGCCGAAGACCTCGGCCAGCGCGCCCGCCTCGATCGGGTCGCCCAGCGAGGTGCCCGTGCCGTGCGCCTCGATCGCGTCGATGTCGGCGGGGGTCAGCCGAGCCGCTTCCAGGGCTTCCTGGACCACCCGCTGCTGCGAGGGACCGTTGGGGGCGGTGAGCCCCTGGCTGCGGCCGTCCTGGTTGACCGCCGAACCGCGGATGACGGCCAGGACGTCGCCCCCGTCGCGTTCGGCGGCCGACAGCCGCTTGAGGACGAGGATGCCGACGCCCTCGGCCCAGCCGGCGCCGTCGGCCTGCGCCGAGAAGGACTTGCAGCGGCCGTCGGGAGCCATGCCCTTGAGGCGGGAGAACTCCACGAAGAGAGCGGGACTGTTCATGACGGTGACACCGCCGACCAGGGCGAGTTCGCACTCGCCCTGGCGCAGGGCGCCCGCCGCCAGGTGCAGGGCCACCAGCGAGGAGGAGCAGGCGGTGTCGACCGTGACGGCCGGGCCCTGGAGGCCCAGGGCGTACGAGACGCGGCCGGAGACGACGCTGGAGGCGTAGCCCGTGCTGGTGTAGCCGTCGAGGGCGTCCAGGTCGTGGCCCATGTGCCCGTAGTCGGAGGTCATGGCGCCGAGGTACACGCCGGTGCGGCTCTCGCTGAGCGAGTCGGGGCGGATGCCGGCCCGCTCCAGGGCCTCCCACGAGGTTTCCAGGACCAGCCGCTGCTGCGGGTCCATCGAGACGGCCTCGCGCCGCGAGATGCCGAAGAACGAGGCGTCGAAGCGCTCGATGTCCTGGATGAAGCCGCCTTCGCGGGCGTAGCTCTTGCCGACGGCTTCCGGGTCGGGGTCGTAGACGCCCAGGCTGTCCCAGCGGGACGGCAGGCCGCCGACGGCGTCACCGCCGGAGGCGAGCAGCTCCCAGAAGCCCTCGGGGGTGTCGATGCCGCCGGGGAGGCGGCAGGCCATGGACACGACCGCGATCGGGTCGTCGGCCGCGGCGGCGGGTGCGGCGTGCCGGTGCGTGTTCGGCTTTGCCTTGGGCTGGGCGGCGGAAAGGTCCAGCTTGTCGAGGAGCAGGCCGGCGATGGCGGTGGGGGTCGGGTAGTCGAAGGCGAGGGTGGAGGGCAGCGTGACGCCGGTCTCGGACGACAGGCGGCGGCGCAGCTCCACGGCCATCAGGGAGTCGATGCCGAGCTCCTTGAGGACCTGCTGCGCACCGATCCCCTCGGCGGCCGCGACACCGAGGACCACGGCGGCCTCGCGCTGCACCAGCCGGATCAGCGACGTGAGCCGCTCGGCCTCGGGCTGCGCCGCCAGCTGGTCGCGCAGGCCGGTCGGCGTGCCGGCGGACTGCCCGGCGCGCTGGCGCCGGGCGCGCAGCAGGCCCCGGAACAGGGCCGGAACCGCCCCGCCCCCGTCCAGCTCGCGCTGGAGCGAGGTGAGTTCGAGGCGTACGGGGACCAGGTGCGGCCGGCCGGAAGCCAGGGCCGCGTCCAGGGCCGCCAGGGCCTGCGCCTCGCTCAGCGCGGCGACGCCTTGGCGACGGAGCCGGGCGAGTTCGGCCTGGCCGAGGGTGGCGGTCAGGCCCTGTCCGGCCTGCTGCCACAGACCCCACGACAGGCTCGTCGCGGGAAGGCCGTCGGCACGGCGCTGAGCCGCGAGGGCGTCCAGGAAGGTGTTCGCCGCCGCGTAGTTGCTCTGGCCCGCGCCGCCGAGAACGCCGGCGGCGGAGGAGAAGAGCACGAACGCGGCCAGGTCCAGACCCTGGGTCAGCTCGTGCAGGTGAAGGGCCGCTTCGGCCTTCGGCTGCCAGACACGCGCCAGCCGCTCCGCGTCCTGCGAGACCAGCAGGCCGTCGTCGAGAACCGCGGCCAGGTGGAACACGGCCGTCCAGGGCCGGTCCGTATCCGCGAGCAGACCGGTGACCTGGGCCCGGTCCGAGACGTCGGCCGCCACGATGCGCACGGACTCGGCGCCGGCCGACTCCAGCTCGGCCACCAGCTCGGCAGCCCCCGGAGCCTCCGCGCCGCGCCGGGACGTCAGTACGAGATGACGTACACCGTGCACGGACACCAGATGACGGGCAACCGCCCGACCCAACTCACCGGTACCACCCGTCACCAGGACGGATCCGTCCGCCGCGAACTCCGGCAGCTCCCCGCCGGTCTCCGCACGCACCAGACGCGCCACCCGAACCTCACCACCCCGCACCGCCAGCTCCGGCTCACCGGCGACGGACAGGGCGCGCGCCACGTCCGCCGCCACGGCGGACGGCTCGGCGTCGATGTCGACGAGGCGGATCACGCGGTCGGCGTGCTCACCGCGGGCCGTGCGCAGCAGTCCCCACAGGCCCGCACGGACGAGGTCGGGTACGGGGCCGTCGGCGTGCACCGCGCCCCGGGTCAGCCAGATCAGCTCGGTCTGCTCCAGGCGGGGTTCGGCGAGCAGGCGTTGCAGCAGCTCCAGGCCGGCGGTGGCCTCTGCGAGGGCCGTCGCGCCGATCAGGCTGGTGGCATCGACGAGGAGGCGGGACGGGGCGTCCGCGTCGGTGCCGAGGGCGGTGACGGCGGCGAGCAGCGCGTCCGCGTCCGGGTGGGCGGCGTCGAAGCCGAGCGTGTCCTCGCCCAGGACCCAGGTCGGGCCGTCCGGCGCGGCCTCCTCCAGTACGGGCGGGGCCTGGAAGGCGACCTGGTAGAGGTGGTCGACGGTCTCGGTGGCCTTGAGCTGCTCGGCGCCCGCGGCGCGCAGCCGGAGGCCGTCGGCGTGGGCGACGGGCCGGCCGGACGGGTCGGTGGCGGTGACGCGCACGCTGTTCTGCCGCGGGTCGAGTTCGACGCGTACGCGCAGCTCGGTGGCTCCGGCGGCGAGGAGCTCCACGCCCGTCCACTCGAAGGGGAGCAGGACCTGCGAGGCGTCGGTCCCGCTGTTCGTGTCCTGGACGCCGACCAGGGCGTGCAGGGCCGCGTCGAGCAGTGCGGGGTGGATGCCGAACTCGTCGGCCTTCAGGCCTTCCGGCAGCTGGACCCGGGCGTACGCGGTGTCGCCGGCGCGGTGGAGTTCGGTCAGGCCCTGGAAGGCCGGGCCGTAGTCGAGGCCGCGGGCGCGGAGGCGGTCGTAGAACCCTTCGAGGTCGACGGGCTGGGTGCCGGGGACGGGCCACTGGGCCAGCTCGGCGAAGGTGTCGCCGTCGGCGGTCGGTGCCGGGGAGAGGGAGCCGGCCGCGTGCCGGCGCCAGGGGGCGTCGTCGGCGGCGTTCTCGGGGAGGCTGTAGACCGCGACGGGGCGGCGGCCGGTGCCGTCGGGGGCGCCGACGGCGACCTGGAGGCGGATCGCCCCGTCCGTGCCGAGCAGCAGCGGCTCGGTGAGGACGAGTTCGGAGACGCCAGGGGCGCCCACGTGGTGGGCGGCGGTGAGGACGAGCTCGAGCAGGCCGGTGCCGGGGACGAGCGGCGTACCGAATGCCGCGTGCTCCCGGAGCCAGGGGTACTGCGCGGAGGAGAGCCGGCCCGTGAAGAGGTACCCCTCGCCGTCGGCCAGCGCGGTGACCGCGCCGAGCCAGGGGTGCGCCGAGGCGGTGAGGCCCAGGGAACGGACGTCGCCTGCGCGCTCGTCGGACTCGAGCCAGTAGCGCTCGCGCTGGAAGGCGTAGGTGGGGAGCGGTACGAGGGTTCCCGCTGTGCCGGTTCCGAGGACGCGGTCCCAGTTCAGGTGGTGGCCCTGGACGTGGAGGAGGCCGAGGTTGCGCAGCAGTTGGGCGGGCTCGCCGTGCTGGCGGGCGAGGGAGCCGACGACGATGCCGCCGCGCTCCGCACTGCCGTCGGTCAGCGGCATGGACAGCACCGGGTGGGCGGAGATCTCGACGAACACGCCGTGGCCGTCGTCCAGGAGCTGTTCGAGGGCGCGGTCGAAGCGGACGGGCTCGCGCAGGTTGCGGCACCAATACGAGCCGTCCAGGTCCGTGCCGTCGGCTACCCGGCCGGTGACGGTGGAGTAGAAGGCGATGTCCGTGCCGGTCGGGGCGATCCCCTCGAACCCGGCGGCGAGACCGGGCAGCAAGGGGTCCATCTGGGCGTTGTGGGAGGCGTAGTCCACATTGATCTTGCGGGCGTAGACGTTCCGCTCCGACAGCTCCGCCACGATCTTCACGATCGCCTCGGCCTGACCCGAGATCACCGTCGAACCGGCCGTGTTCACCGCGGCGACGGACAGCGCCTCGCCGTAGGGGGCGATGAGCTCCTCGACCTCGGCCACCGGGCGCTCGATCAAGGCCATACCGCCCTGACCCGCGCAGCGAGGACCGCCTGGGAGCGCTGGGCGACGATCTGCGAGCCCTGCTCCAGAGTCAGAGCACCGCTCACCACAGCGGCGACCACCTCGCCCTGCGAGTGACCCACGACCGCAGACGGTTCCACGCCCAGCGAGCGCCAGACGGCGGACAGGCCCACCCCCATGGCGAACAGGGCCGGCTGGACCACGTCCACCCGGTCGAACGGCGGGTGATCGCCCTCCTCACCGGCCAGGACCTCGCGCACCGACCAGCCCGTGAACGGCCGCAACGCGGCATCACACGCCTCGATCGTCTCCGCGAAGACCGCGTTGGAGGCGAGGAGTTCACGCCCCATACCGACCCATTGCGAGCCCTGACCCGGATAGACGAACACGACCTTCCCGCGGCGCGCGGCCGAGCCCGTCACCACCGCGTCGTGCGCAGTGCCCTCGGCCAGCGCGCGCAGCGCCTCCACCAGCCCCCCGGTGTCGGCCGCGACCACGCTCGCCCGCGACTCGAACTGCGAACGGTGCCGGGCGGCGGTGACCGCGATGTCGGCGAGCGGGACCTCGGTGCCGTGCGTCGACAGCCAGTCCGCCCAGCGGCCCGCCTGCTCCCGCAGCGCGGCCTCGTCCCGCCCGGAGACGACCACCGGAAGCGGGCCGGTCGGCAGGCCGGCGGCGGCCGGTTCGGCGGGCTCCCGGGCCGGGGCCTCCTCCAGGACCACGTGCGCGTTCGTACCGCTCAGGCCGAACGACGAGACGCCCGCGCGGCGGGTGCGCTCGGCGCCCCGTTGCCACGGACGCGCCTCGTTGAGCAGTTCGAGGCCGCTGGTGTCCCACTCGATCAGCGGGGTCGGCTCCTCGGCGTGCAGGGTCTTCGGGAGCACGCCGTGCTCCAGCGCCAGCACCATCTTGATCACGCCGATGACGCCGGCGGCCGCCTGTGCGTGCCCGATGTTCGACTTCGACGAACCGAGGTAGACCGGCCGGTCCGCCTCGCGCCCCGGTCCGAAGACCTCGGCCAGCGCGCCCGCCTCGATCGGGTCGCCCAGCGACGTGCCGGTGCCGTGCGCCTCTACCGCGTCGATGTCCGCCGGGGTGAGCCGGGCGGCGGCCAGCGCGTCCTGGATCACCCGCTGCTGCGAAGGGCCGTTCGGGGCGGTGAGGCCCTGGCTGCGGCCGTCCTGGTTGACCGCCGAACCGCGGATCACGGCCAGCACGCGGTCGCCGTCGCGCTGGGCGGCCGACAGGCGTTTGAGGGCGATCACGCCCACGCCCTCGGCCCAGCCGGCGCCGTCCGCGCCGGCCGAGAAGGACTTGCAGCGGCCGTCCGCGGCCATGCCCTTCAGGCGGGAGAACTCCACGAAGAGGGAGGGGGCGCTCATGATGGTGACGCCGCCCGCGAGGGCGAGTTCGCACTCGCCCTGCCGCAGGGCCTGCACCGCCAGGTGCAGGGCGACCAGCGAGGAGGAGCAGGCGGTGTCGACGGTGACGGCCGGGCCTTGGAGGCCCAGCGTGTAGGAGACGCGGCCGGAGACCACGCTGGAGGCCTTGCCCGTGCTCACGTAGCCGTCGAGGGCGTCCAGATCGCGGCCCAGGTGGCCGTAGTCCGAGCTCATCGTGCCGAGGTAGACGCCGGTGCGGCTCTCCATCAGCGAGTCGGGGCGGATGCCGGCCCGCTCCAGGGCCTCCCACGAGGCCTCCAGGACCAGGCGCTGCTGCGGGTCCATGGAGAGGGCCTCGCGCGGCGAGATGCCGAAGAAGGGGGCGTCGAAGTGCTCGGCTCCGTCGAGGAATCCGCCCTCCTGGGAGTACGTCTTGCCGACGGCCTCCGGATCCGGGTCGTACAGGTCCAGCCCGGTCCAGCGCGAGGGCAGACCGCCGACGGCGTCACCGCCGGAGGCCAGCAGTTCCCAGAAGCCCTCCGGGGTGTCGATCCCGCCAGGAAGGCGGCAGGCCATCGACACGACCGCGATCGGCTCGGACTGCTTCGCCTCGAGGTCCGCCGCGCGCTTCTGCAACGCGCGGATCGCGGGCAGGGCAGCCTGCATCCGGTCCTGGTTTGTATTCGACACCATCGAGCGCCTCTCTGCGCGGCCACCGCGGGCTTTTCGGTCCCCGCGGACACAACACGGGGACCGGACCAGCCAATCGGCAATCACTTGAGCCAGGGTCAACGTGACCTGGTGTGCCCGGTGGCGCGGCCGTGAGGCCTTGGTGCAGGGGCCTAGTCGAGGCCGAATCCCTCGGCGGCGAACAGGGCGTCGAGCTCGGCGTTGAGGTCCTCTACGGACCGTTCGCCGTCGTCCGCCGCGTCGTCCGGCGCGCCGTCCGCTCCCGCGTCCGCCCCGGGGCCGGCCCCGGCGTCCGGGACGCCCAGCTCCGTGATCGCCGCGATCGCCGCCGCGGCCGGCACCGAGGCTGGTACTGCGGCCGGCGCCGCGGCCGGTGCCGGAGCCGGAAGGTCCAGGCGGCTGAGGATCAGCCGCGAGATGTGCTCGGGCGTCGGGTGGTCGAAGGCGAGGGTCGCGGGCAGCGGCACCCCGCTCTCCGTCGCCAGGCGCCGGCGCAGCTCCACCGCCATCAGCGAGTCGAGGCCGAGGCCCTTGAGCACTTCCTGCGGGGAGAGGGAGCCGGTCGAGTTCAGGCCCAGTACGGCGGCCACCTCGCGCAGCACCAGCTCCGTCACCAGGTCAGCCCGCTGGTCGTCGGGCACCGCCAGCAGGCGCTCCCGCAGACCGGCCGGGCCACCGGAGGCGGCGGCGGGCGCTTCGGCCCGGCGCGGCCGGGTCCGTACGAGGGACCGGAACAGGGCGGGCGCGGGCCTGCCCTGGTCCACCTCGCCCTGTGCGGCCCGCAGATCGAGCCGCAGGGGGACGAAGTTGCCGGCCGGACGGGCGAGCGCCGCGTCGAGCAGCTCCAGGCCGTCCTCGAAGCTGAGCGGGGCGATGCCCTGGCGGCGCATCCGGTCCAGTTCCGCCGTGCCCAGGTGCGAGGTCATGCCGACCCCGGCCTGGTGCCACAGGCCCCAGGCGAGGCTGGTGACCGGGCGTCCCTCGGAGCGGCGGCGGGCCGCGTACGCGTCGAGGCAGGCGTTGGCCGCGCCGTAGATGCCCTGTCCCGCCGTGCCGACGGTGCCGGCGGCGGAGGAGAAGAACACGAAGGCGGCGAGGTCCAGGCCCAGGCCGGCGGTCACCTCGTCGAGGTGGACGGCGCCGGTGATCTTGGGCTCCATCACATGAGCGAGCCGCTGTGCGTCCTGGCCGAGGAGTACACCGTCGTCCAGGACGCCCGCGAGGTGCAGGACGGCCGTCCAGGGCCGACCCTCCTCAGCAAGACCGAGCACCTTCTCCACGTCATCGCGACGACCGACATCACAGGCCTCTACCCGCACGCATTGCGCGCCTTCTTCCGTGAGTTGCTGTATGAGTTCCGCGGCTCCGGGCGCCTCGGCGCCTCGCCGTGAGGTGAGGACGAGGTGCCGGACGCCGTGCCGGCGGACCAGGTGGCGGGCGACCTCGCGGCCGAGCTCGCCGACGCCGCCCGTGATGAGGACGGTGCCCTGCGGATCGAGGGTGCGCACCTCGCCGGAGCCCGCGGAGGGGTCGGTGCCGGTCCCCGTGCCCGTGCCCGTGGGCCCGCCGGCCGTGACCAGGCGGGCGGCCAGCAGCCGGCCGCCGCGCAGGGCGAGTTCCGGCTCGTCGGCGCGGGCCAGAGCCGCCTCGACGGCGTCCTTGGTGCTGTCCGGACCGAGGTCCAGCAGGCGCAGGCTCTGGCCCGGGTGTTCGGCGCGGGCGGACCTGACCAGGCCCCACAGAGGTGCGTAGGCCAGTCCGTCGAGCGGGTCGCCCTCCACGGCGCCGACGCTGCCGCGGGTGGCGAAGACCAGCTCGGTGCCGGAGAGCCGCTCGTCGGCCAGCAGGGTCTGGAGCAGGGCGAGGGTGTACTCGCCGCCCCGGAACACGGCCTCGGACGGGCTCATGGCGGGCGCCCGTCCGGTCGTGTCCACGATGATGCGGGCGGGCGCCGGGCCGCCCGCGGCCAGCCGGGCGGCCAGGGCGTCGGTGCCGGGAAGCGCCTCGATGCCGAGCAGCGAGGCGAGTTCCCCGGTGCCGCCGACCACGAGGTCCGCCGTGCGGCGTCCGGGGGCCGTGGCGGCGGCCGGTACGGGCTGGAAGGCCAGCCGGTGCAGGTCCTGGCCGCCGCCGGAACGGGCGGCGCGCAGCTGGTCCGCGGTGGCCCGCCGCAGGTGGAGCGCGCCGACGCGGACGACGGGCGTGCCCGCCGCGTCGGCGGCCCAGACCCGGACGGACTGGCCGGCGTCGGACTGCTCGACGTCGACGCGGACGCGGAGTTCGCCGCTGCCCGCCGCGAACAGTTCGACGTCCGTCCACTCGAACGGCAGCAGCGCGCCCTCGGGTTCGTCCCGTCCCGCCGCCGCGCCCTTCATCACGTGCAGGGCGGTGTCGAGCAGGGCCGGGTGGACGTTGTACTCGGTGCCCGCGGCCGCATCGGGGAGGCGGACGAGCCCGTACGCCGTGCTGCCCTTGCGCCACAGTTCGGCCAGGCCGCGGAAGGCCGGGCCGTAGTCGATGCCCTGGGCGGTGAAGCGGTCGTAGAAGCCGTCGAGTGCGACGCGCTCGGCGCCGGCCACCGGCCAGTTGCGCAGGTCGGCAAATCCGTCCGGGGTGTTCCGGGCCTCCGGCCCGGCGGGGTCGAGCAGCAGCTCGCCGCTCGCGTGGCGGGTCCAGGTGCGGCCGGGGCCGTCGGGGCGGCTGTGCAGGGTGATGGGGCGGCGGCCGTTGTGCGGGGCGCCCACGGTGATCTGGAGGCGCACCGCGTCCTCGATCACCAGCGGTTCGGCGAGGGTCAGTTCGGCGACGGCGGCGGCCCCGGCCTCGTGGGCGGCGGCCGTGGCCAGTTCGAGCAGGCCGGTGCCGGGGACGATGACCGAGCCGAAGACGGTGTGGTCGCGCAGCCACGGCTGGTCGGTGAGCGAGAGGCGGCCGGTGAAGACGTGGCCGTCGGCGTCCGCGAGCTCGAGGGCGGCGCCGAGCCAGGGGTGCCGGGAGGCTTCCAGGCCCAGGGAGCCGGCGTCGCCGGAGGCCTGGGCGACGGGGAGCCAGAAGTGCTCGCGCTGGAAGGCGTACGAGGGGAGCGGTACGAGGCTTCCGGCGCCCAGGACGCGGTCCCAGTCGAGCTCGTGGCCCTGGACGTGGAGGAGGCCGAGGTTGCGCAGCAGCTGGGCGGGGGTGCCGTCGCGGCGGCTGAGGGAGCCGACGACGATGCCGCCGCGCTCCGCGCTGCCGTCGGTCAGCGGCATGGACAGCACCGGGTGGGCGGAGATCTCGACGAACACGCCGTGGCCGTCGTCGAGGAGCTGTTCGAGGGCGCGGTCGAAGCGGACGGGCTCGCGGAGGTTGCGGCACCAGTAGGAGCCGTTCAGGGCGGTGCCGTCGGCCACCTGGCCGGTGACGGTGGAGTAGAAGGCGATGTCGGTGCCGGTCGGGGCGATCCCCTCGAAGCCGGCCGCGAGACCGGGCAGGAGGGGGTCCATCTGGGCGTTGTGGGAGGCGTAGTCCACGTTGATTTTGCGGGCGTAGACGTTCCGCTCCGACAGCTCCGCGACGATCTTCACGATGGCCTCGGCCCGGCCCGAGATCACGGTCGATCCGGTGGTGTTGACGGCGGCGACCGACAGGGCGTCACCGTAAGGGGCGAGGAATCCTTCGACTTCGGCGACCGGGCGCTCGATCAGGGCCATACCGCCCTGACCCGCGCAGGCCAGGACCGCCCGGGAGCGCTGGGCGACGATCTGCGAGCCCTGCTCCAGAGTGAGAGCACCGCTCACCACCGCGGCGACCACCTCGCCCTGCGAGTGGCCGACGACCGCCGAAGGCTCGACGCCGAGGGACCGCCAGACGGCGGACAGGCCCACCCCCATGGCGAACAGGGCCGGCTGGACCACGTCCACCCGGTCGAACGGCGGGTGGTCACCCTCCTCCCCCGCCAGCACCTCACGCACCGACCAACCCGTGAACGGCCGCAGCGCGGCATCACACGCCTCGATCGTCTGCCGGAAGGTCTCGTTCTCCGCGAGCAGCGCACGGCCCATGCCCACCCACTGCGAGCCCTGGCCTGGGTAGACGAAGACGACCTTCCCGCGGCGCGCGGCCGAGCCCGTCACCACCGCGTCGTGCGAAGTGCCCTCGGCCAGCGACCGCAGCGCCTCCACCAGACCCTGGGTATCGGCCGCGACCACGCTCGCCCGCGACTCGAAGTGCGAACGGTGCCGGGCGGCGGTGACCGCGATGTCGGCGAGCGGAACCTCGGAGCGTTCCCCGGCCCAGTCCGCCAGTCGGGCGGCCTGCTCCCGCAGCGCGGCCTCGTCGCGGCCCGACACGACCACCGGGTACGCGGAGGCGGCCGCCCCGGGGTCCGGGGCGGCGGCCGAGGGCGCGGCGGCCGGGGGCTCCTCCAGCACCACGTGGGCGTTCGTACCGCTCAGGCCGAAGGAGGAGACGCCCGCGCGGCGCGGGCGCGACAGGTCGCGCTCCCACGGCGTGAGCGAGTCCACGACCCGGACGGGGAGTTCGTCCCAGGCGATGTTCGGGTTGCGGGGGGAGCTGTTGAGGGTCGCCGGGAGGGCGTCCTGCCGGAAGGAGGCGAGCATCTTGCAGACGCCCGCGACACCGGCCGCCGACTCCAGGTGCCCGATGACGCTCTTGGCGGTGCCGAGCCCCAGCTCCCGCCCCGGGGTGCGGCCTTCGCCGTAGACCGCGGCCAGCGCCTGCACCTCGATGGGGTCGCCCAGCGAGGTGCCCGTGCCGTGGCATTCGACGTAGTCGACGTCGGCGGGCGCGAGGCCGGCCGAGGCGAGGGCGGCGCGGATGACCTTCTGCTGCGAGGTGCCGTTGGGGGCAGTGATGCCGCTGCTGGCGCCGTCGTGGTTGATGGCGGTCGCCCGGATGACGCCGAGGACCGTACGGCCTTGCGCCTGCGCGTCCGAGAGCCGCATGAGGGCGAGTACGCCGACGCCCTCGCCGCGGCCGTAGCCGTCCGCTTCGGCGGAGAAGGTCTTGCTTCGGCCGTCCGGCGCCAGGGCGTGCGATCGGCTGAGGGCGATGAACGCGCCCGGGTCCGCGAGCACCTGCACGCCGCCGGCCAGGGCGAGTTCGCACTCGTCGCTGCGCAGCGCCTCGCAGGCCAGGTGCAGGGCGACCAGGGAGGAGGAGCAGGCGGTGTCCACGGACAGCGCGGGGCCCTGGAGGCCGAGGTGGTAGGAGAGGCGGCCCGCGTTGAAACTGGGCAGGGTGCCGGTCAGCGTGTAGGTGTCGGGGGCGCCGCCCTGCCGGTACTTGCCGTACTCGCCGACGCCCGCGCCGACGAACACGCCCGTACGGGAGTCCCGCAGCTCGCGGGGCCGGATCCCGGCGTCCTCGAGGGAGGTCCAGGCCGCTTCGAGGAGCAGGCGGTGCTGGGGGTCCATCGGCTCGGCCTCGCGCGGGCTGATGCCGAAGAACGCGGCGTCGAAGTGGGCGACGTCGTCGAGGAAGGAGGCGTGGCGGGCGTACGTACGGCCCTCCGCGTCCGGGTCGGCGTCGTAGAAGGCGTCGATGTCGAAGCGGTCCGCGGGCACCGTGCCGACGGTGTCGCGGCCTTCGGCGAGGACGGTCCAGAGGCTGTCGAGGTCGTGGGCGCCGCCGGGCATGCGCAGGCCGACGCCGACGATGGCGAGCGGCTCGTCGCCGCGGCGGCCGGGGCGGGGGCCGGGTGGGGAGCCGGCTGGGGTGGCCGGGGTGGTGGAGGGGGCCGCGGGGGCGAGTTTGGCGAGCAGCCAGTCGGTGGCGGTGCTCAGGTTGGGGCAGTCGAAGGCGAGCGTCTTGGGGGTGGTGACGCCGGTGCGCTTCTGGACGCGGGCGGCGAAGTCGATGGACATCATCGAGCCGAAGCCGAGGTCCTTGAAGCCGCGTTCGGGGTCGAGGGACTGCGGGTCCTTGATGCCGAGCACGGCGGCGGCCTCGGCGGCGAGCACGGCCGTGACGTGGGCCGCGCGGTCCGCCTCGGGCAGGGCCAGGACGCTGCTCAGGAACGGGTTCGTCTCGGCTTCGGCCGCGGCGGGGCCGGTCGCGGTGGCCGGAGCGGTACGGGCCTCCGCGATCTCGTCGAGGAAGCGGCGCGGGCGGGCTTCGCCGTAGCCGGCGGCCGCCTTCTGCCAGTCGATGTCGGCGACGACGAGGGAGCGGCCCGAGGCAAGGGCGGAGTCCAGGGCCGTCAGGGCGCGGGCCACGGCCATGGGGGCGAGGCCGGCGGCGCGCAGCTGGGCTTCGGCGGCGCCGTGCGTCATGCCGCCTTCGGCCCAGGGGCCCCAGGCGAGGCTGAGGGCGGGGACGCCGTCGGCGCGCAGGGTGTCGGCGAAGGCGTCGAGGGCGGCGTTGGCCATGGCGTAGTTGGCCTGGCCGAGGTTGCCGAGGACTCCGACGACGGAGGAGTAGAGGACGAACGCGTCGAGGTCGTGGTCGCGGGTGAGCTCGGCGAGCAGGCGGGCCGCGCCGAGCTTGGGCGCGGCGGCGGCTGCCAGGGCCTCGGTGTCGAGGCGGTCCAGGAGGCGGTCGTCGAGGATGCCGGCGGTGTGGAACACGGCGCGCAGGGGCGGCTGTTCGGCGTCGAGGCCGGCCAGGAGCCGCTGGGTCTGGCCGCGGTCGGTCAGGTCGCAGGCGGCGAAGGTGACGCGGGCGCCGGCGGCTTCGAGGCGGGCGGTGAGCTCGGCGGCCCCGTCGGCGGCGGGCCCCCGGCGGGAGACGAGCACGAGGTGCTCGGCGCCGCGCTCGGCGAGGCGCTGCGCGAGGTGACCGGCGAGGGCGCCGCTGCCGCCGGTGATGAGGACGGTGCCGCGGGGGGTCCAGGGGGCGGTGGCGGGCGGGGCGGCCTGGCGCAGCCGGCGGACGTACGCGCCGGTGGGCCGCAGGGCCAGGTGCTCCTCGCCTCCGGCGGAGCCGGGGCCGTTGACCGCGTTAACGCCGTTAACGCCGTTAACGGCGTGGACGGTTGCGGCGAGGCGGAGGGCCTCGGCCAGGGCCTGGGCGGGGTCGGCCGGGAGGTCGACGAGGCCGCCCCAGCGGGCGCCGTGCTCCAGGGCGACGACGTGGCCCAGGCCCCAGGCGAGGGCCTGGTCGGGCCGGGGGGCCGGGTCGGCGGGGACGGCGTGCACCGCGCCCTGGGTGACGAGCCACAGCGGGGCGCGGACGGCGGCGTCGCCGAGGGCCTGGACGAGGGCCAGGGTCTGGGCGGCGCCCGTGGTGGTGGCCGGGTGGGCGGGGGGGGCGGTGGTGTCGGTGGGGGTGAGCGCGAGCACGCCGGACAGCGGCCGGTCCCCGAGCTCCGCGACGAGCGCGGCCAGCGCGGCCCCGTACGCGGCACGGTCGTCGTGCCCCGGCAGGACGTGGACGGTCGCCCCGGCCTGGGCGAGCGCCCCGGCGACGGCAGCGCCGAGGCTCCGCGCCTGCACCCCGGCGGTGGTCGGCGCCCCGGCGGTCGTTGGAGCGGCGGTCGGGGCCTCGGGCTGTGCGGGGGCGACCAGGAGCCAGTGGCCCGGGGCGGCGGGGGGGGCGGGGGGGGGGCGGGCGGGCTGCCAGGTCTGTTCGTACAGCCAGTCCGCGACCGTGTCGGCGTCGTCCTGGCGTTCGCGCCAGGCGGCCAGGTGGGGCAGCAGGGCGGCGAGGGCGGTGCTGTCGATGACGCTGTCGCCGACGCCGAGGAGTTCGGCCACGCGCTCGGCCGCGCCGCTCCCGACGGCCTGCCACAGCGCGTCGTCCGCGGCGGACCGGCCGCCGCGGGCCCGCTCGGGGGCGTCGATCCAGTGGCGTTCGCGCTGGAAGGCGTACGTGGGCAGGTCGGTGACGGTGGCGGCGGTGCCGGTGAACACCTTGCACCAGTCGACGTCCTGGCCGCTGACGTGGAGCGCGCCGAGGGCCTGGACGAGGACGCGGGCCTCGTCGCTGTCGTCGGCGCGCTGGGAGGCGATGAAGGGGACCTCGCGCCCGACGCAGCCGGCGCCCGTCGCGGACAGCACGGCGGCGGGGCCGCATTCGAGGTAGCGGGCGATGCCGGCCGCCTCCAGGGTGGCCATGGCGTCGAGGAAGCGGACCGGTTCGCGGACCTGGCGGACCCAGTACTCCGCGGAGCGCATGCCCTCGCCCGGTGCGAGGCCGGCGTCGGTCCACGCGCCGGTGACGGTGGAGACCAGCGGGATCCTCGGTGCGTCGAACACGCAGTCCCGGGCCACGGCCCGGTAGGCGTCGAGCATCGCGTCCATGTGCGGGCTGTGGAAGGCGTGGGACACCTCCAGCCGGCGCGTGCGGCGGCCCTGGGCGGCGAACCGGCCGATGACGGCGGTGACGGCCGCGGCGTCGCCGCTGACGACGGTCTGCGCGGGCCCGTTGAGCCCGGCGACCGCGATACGGCCGTCCACGTCCGCGAGGACCTCCAGCACCTCGGCTTCGGACGCCTCGACCGAGGCCATGGCCCCGCCCGGCTCGCAGGCCTGCATGAGGCGGCCGCGGGCGGCCACCAGGCGGGCCGCGTCGGCCAGGCCGAGCACGCCGGCCGCGTGGGCGGCCGCGAGCTCGCCGACGGAGTGGCCGGCCAGGACCCGCGGTTCCACACCCCAGGCCTGCCACTGCCGGAACAGGGCGACCTCGACGGCGAACAGGGCGGGCTGGGTGAACTCGGTCTCGTGGACGAGCGTGCCGTCGGCGCCGTCGGGGTCGGCGAACAGGATCGCGACGAGCGGGATCCGCAGGTGGCGGTCGAGTTCCGCGCACACCTCGTCGAAGGCCTGGCGGAAGGCGGGGAAGGCCCCGTACAGGGCGCGCCCCATGGCGAGGCGCTGGCTGCCCTGCCCGGTGAACAGCACGGCCAGGTCGCCCTGGCGGGCGACGCCCTCGGTCAGGGCGCGGTGCGGCGCTCCCTGGGCCAGGGCGCGCAGGGCCTGCGCGGCCTCGTCGGCGGTGGTGGCGACGGCCACGGCCCGGTGTTCCAGGTGCGAGCGGCGGCCGGCGGCGGTGTACGCGGTGTCGAGCAGGGTGGCGGTGGAGGCGCCGGCCAGGTGGTCGGCGAGGGCGGCGGCGTTCGCGGCGAGGGCGGCGGGGCTCTTGCCGGAGACGGTCACGGCGACGGGCGCGGTGGGGGCGGGGCGCTGGGGCCGGCCGGTGACGGCGCCCCAGTCGACGTCGTAGCCCTCGCACCACAGGCGGACGGCGACGTCCTCCAGGGAGCGGCGGGCAGGCCGGTCGCGGCGGCCGGTGCCGAGCACCGAGGAGGGGCCGGGGGGGGGGGCCGTGCTCCCGGTGGCGGCGTGTGCTTCGGCGAGTGCGGTCAGGGTGCGCCGCAGGGAGTGCCGGGCGACGGGGTGCGGGGCGATCTCGACGATCGCGAGGCCGCGTTCGTCGGCGAGGGCGGTGACGGCCTCGGCGATCAGCATGGGGGCGCACATGTTGCGGGCCCAGTACGCGGCGTCGAGGGCGGTGCCGTCGGTGAAGCCGTTGGTGACGGTCGACCAGAAGGGGATGGCGGCCGGGGCGGTGCGCAGGGTGCCCAGCCGGCGTTCGAGTTCGGGGGCGAGCGCGGCGAGCTGCTCGCTGTGGGAGGCGTAGTCGATGTGGACGCGCTGGCTGCGCACCCCGGCGTCGGCGAGCTCGCGTTCCACGGCGGCCACCGCGTCCAGCGGCCCGGACAGGGCGGTCTGGCCGGGGGCGAGGTGGCCGGCGAGTGAGATCCGGCCGGGGTGGCGGGCGGCGAGCTCGCGGGCGCCCTCCAGCGGGAGTTCGCACAGCAGCAGGGCGCCTTCGCCGGCGGCGCGTTCGGCGATGAGCTGCGACCAGGTGCCGATGAGGCGGGCGCCCTCGGTCAGCGGCAGGGCGCCGGCCACGACGGCGGCGGCGACCTCGCCGATGCTCTGGCCGAAGACGGTGCGGGGCTCCAGGCCCCACGCTTCGAGGGTGCGGGCGAGGGAGACCTGGACGGCGAACAGGACGGGCTGGACGACGTCGGTGCGGTCCAGTCGGGAGGTGTCGGGTCCGGCGAGCAGTTCCTCCAGGACGGACCAGCCGGTGGCCTCGGAGATCGCGGCGTCGCAGGCGTCGAGGGCGGTCCGGAAGGCGGGTTCCGCGAGCAGGTCGCGGCCCATGCCGAGCCACTGGGAGCCGTGGCCGGAGAAGAAGAAGGCCAGGGAGGGGCGGGCGCCCCGGGTGCGCGGCGTGCGGGTCGCGAGCTGTTCGCGCAGGGCGTCGGCGAGTTCGTCGGGGTGGCTCACGGCGGCGACGATCCGCTGGGCGCCGGTGGCGCGGGCGAGGAGTTCGGGGGCGTACCAGCCGTGGCCGGCGCGGGCGCGGGCGGCCACGGCTTCGGCGGCCTCGCGCAGCTCCTCGTCGGTGTCGGCGGCCAGGGGGACGAGGTGGCGGCGGCGGTAGGGGGCCTCTTCGAGGGCGATGTGGGCGTTGGTGCCGCCGAAGCCGAAGCTGCTGACGCCCGCGTACCGGCGGCCGCCGTGCGGCCAGGGGCGGCGCTCGGCGACGACTTCGAGGCGGGCGGCGTCGAAGTCGATGTGCGGGTTGGGGGTGTCGAAGTGCAGGCTGGCGGGGAGCTCGCCGTGGTGCAGGGCGAGGGCGGTCTTCATCAGGCCGACGACGCCGGCGGCGGGTTCCAGGTGGCCGAAGTTGGTCTTGGCGGAGCCGATGCGCAGGGGTTCCTCGCGGCCGTCGGCGAAGACGGTGCCGAGGGCTTCGGCTTCGATGGGGTCGCCGAGGAGGGTGCCGGTGCCGTGGGCTTCGACGTAGGAGACGTGCCGGGGGGCGACGGCGGCGTCCTGCCAGGCGGCGCGCAGGACCTCTGCCTGGGCGCGGGGGCTGGGCGCGGTGAGGCCGTTGGAGGCTCCGTCGTTGTTGACGGCGCTGCCGCGGATGACGGCGTAGATCCGGTCGCCTTCGGCGAGGGCGTCGGACAGCCGGCGCAGGACGACGACGCCGCAGCCCTCGCCGCGTACGTAGCCGCCCGCGCCGGCGTCGAAGGCGCGGCACTGGCCGTCGGGGTTCATGCCGCCGAACTTGGTCATGGCGACGGTGGTGTTCGGGCTGAGCATGACGTTGACGCCGCCCGCGAGGGCGAGGTCGGACTCGCCGGAGCGCAGGCTCTGGACGGCGAGGTGGGTGGCCGTCAGCGAGGAGCTGCAGGCGGTGGCGACGGCGAGGGCGGGGCCGTGCAGGCCGAGGGTGTAGGCGATGCGGGCGGGGATGATCGAGTTGTCCCAGCCGGTGGCGGAGTGGGTCTCGATGCTCCGCGGGTCGGCGCCGGTGGCCAGGTGGTACTCCTGCGCCATCGTGCCCATGAACACGCCGGTGCGGGTGCCCTCGAGGTCGCCGTGGACGATGCGGGCGTCCTCGATGGCGGCCCAGGCGGATTCGAGGGCCATGCGCTGCTGGGGGTCCATCTGGCGGGCTTCGGCGGGCGAGATGCGGAACAGTTCGGCGTCGAAGCCGGCGACGTCGTCGAGGAAGCCGCCCCACCGGGTGGTCATGCGGCCGGGGGCGCGGGGGTCGGGGTCGAGCCACTCGTCGGCGTTCCAGCGGTCGCGGGGCACCTCGCGCACGGCGTCGACGCCGTCCAGGAGGCTCTGCCACAGCGCGTCGGGGGTCTCGATGCCGCCGGGGAGCCGGCAGCCGAGGCCGACGACGGCGATGGGTTCCCGCGCGTGGGCGCGGCCGCGGGCGCGGGCGGTCCCGGCGGCGGGCGCCGCGGGCCGTTCGTCGCCCGCGAGGTGGCCGGCGAGGGCGGCCACGGTGGGGTACTGCCAGGCGACCCAGGAGGGGACGGGGCGGCCCAGCCAGGCGGAGACGCTCTCCAGCATGGCCACGATCGAGAGGGAGGTCATGCCCAGGTCCCGCAGGGAGCGGTTCTCGTCCACCGAGCCGGGGCCGATCTCCAGGAGTCCGGCGATCGTCTCCCGGAGCCGGGCGGCTATGTCCGCGGCGACGGGCACGGGTGCGGCAGCGGTGCCGCTGTTCACCTGGGCGTTGCTCATCTGGGCATCCTTGGAGATCGTTGAACCGGGGCCTCGGCAGAAGACGGGAGGGCCGGGCGCGGTGTGCGCCCGGCCGTGGGGGGGCAGTCCCGGCGGCCGGTGACGGCCGGGCCGGCGGTGGTGGCCGGGGGCGAGGCGGGTGCGTGGCCCGGCTCCGGGGTGAGCGGGCCGCTGCCGCCGTACTCGGCGCGCAGGGCCGGGCTGAGGTTGCGGGACCCGGCGATCTGGGCGTAGACGCCCACCGCTTCGGTGGGGGTGCGCTTCATGGTGGTGCGGTCCACGGCGTAGAGGCCGAAGCGGGGCTTGTAGCCGCCGAGCCACTCGAAGTTGTCCATCAGGCTCCAGTGGTAGTAGCCGCGGACGTCGACGCCTTCGGCGCGGGCCCGCTGGATCTGCTCCAGGGCACGGACGATGAACTCGGCGCGGCGCTTGCCCGAGGCGGTGGCCATGCCGGACTCGGAGACCAGCAGCGGCAGGCCCTTGTAGCGGCGGCTGAAGTCCTTGAGGACGGGGTAGAGGCCCTGCGGGTCCGACTCGTAGCCCATGTCGGGGATGAAGTAGGTCGGGTCCTTGAGCGGGAAGCAGGGCGGTGCGCCGCACACGTCGACGTTGATGACGGGCAGGGTGGTCGGCCCGGGGGTGGTCGGGTCGGTGACGCCGGTGCGGTCGTAGAGCTGGATGCCGAGCCAGTCGAGGGTGTTCTTCCACTCGGGGTGCTGCTCGTCGGGCGTGCCGTCGTAGTCGGCGTCGAAGGTGCCGTGGCGCAGCGAGTCGAGGAAGTTCAGCTCGAAGAAGCGGCGGAAGCGGTCGCGGGCGGCGATGTCGCGCGGCTCGGTGCTGATCTTGCCGTCGCGGACGGCCTCGTACTGCTTGACGCTGGCGGTCAGGCCGACGCTGGCGCCCGGGTCCACCTTCTTGATCGCCTTGTACATGGCGGCGTGCGCGTCGATGTACGTGCGCACGGCGGGCGCGAACTTCGTGTCGAAGTGGGTGGGCAGGTTGGCCTTGCCGGGCGGGCCCGCGCCGAAGGCGTGCGAGAACATCATGTAGACGCCGGGCTCGTTGAGGGTCACCCAGTCGCGGACCCGGTCGCCGAAGCGCTGGGCGAGCAGCTTGGAGTGGTCGGCCATGGCCTTGACGACGAGCGGGCCGCCCTGGGGGTGGTCGAGCCCGCAGAGGTTGGTGTCCGAGGGGCCGTTGGCGCAGGCGACGTCCTCGGGGTTGTCCACCCACACCGGGTTGGCGAAGTGGTGGATGGTGACGACCGGACGGATGCCGCGGGCGACGAGGGCGTTGATCACCTTGTTGTAGTGGGCGATCGCCTGCTCGTCGATCTGGCCGCGGCGGGGCTCGATGCGCGCCCACTCGATGCCGAAGCGGTACGAGTCGACCTTCAGGGCGGCGATGAGCTCGATGTCCTCGATGGCCAGCGTGTAGCCGTCGACGCCTTCCCCGACGGCGGGGCTCTTGCCCATGCCGCCTTCGGCGACGGGCTGGGTCCACTTGTACCAGTCGGTGTGGGTGTTCTGGTCCTCGATCTGGGTGGCGGAGCTCGAGACACCGAACCGGAAGCTGCCCTTGCCGAACGGCGAGGAGAGGGAGCCCGGCTGGGCGAACCGCGCCGTTCGCTGGGTCGGGGAGGAGGCTTCCTCGGCGGCCGCCGTGGGAGCCAGGAGTCCTGCGGCGAGGATCACCGCCGCCGCGGTCTGCAACAGTCTTTTCACGATGCCTTCCAGAGGGAGCCGAGGGCTGAGTCGTCCGCCCCCACCCTCGTGAGCCCGTCTCGAAGGCCGCTGGAGGCTCCGTACAGCCCGGTGCCCGCCGGTCCCCGGTCGCCGGGCGAGCGCGTTCCCGGCGGCGCCGGTACGGCGCGGGAACGGCCCGGAACGCAGCAGCCCCCGGCCTGGTGGCCGGGGGCTGGCGTCGGGTCGGGTGTGGCTGGCCTGGTGGTCAGCCGGCGTTCTGGGCGAGGAACTTCTCGATGGCGTCGGCGGCCACCGCGGGGCCGTCGATCTGGCGCATGGCCTCGCCCATGCGCTCCACGCGGCCGGTGGTGGCGCTGTCGCCGGCCACGGCGGCGACGGCCGCGCGCAGGCTCTCGACGGTGGTGTCGTCCTTGGCCAGGTGGCGGCCCAGGCCCAGCTCGTCGACGCGCAGGGCGTTGGCCTTCTGCTCGTTCATCTGGGGGATCACGACCATGGGCACGCCGTTGTACAGGGACTCCATGACGCTGTTCATGCCGCCGTGGGTGACGAAGAGCTTGGCGTGGCGCAGGACTTCGAGCTGCGGCACGTGGCGGCGCACGTCGAAGTTGGCGGGCAGCGGGCCGAGGTCGGCGGGGTCGATGTGGTCGCCGACGGCCATGACCACGTCCCACTCGGTGTCGCCGAACGCGGTGACCGCGGTGCGGAAGAACTCGGCCCAGCCGGTGGCGGCGGTGCCCAGGGAGATCAGCAGGACCGGGCGGTCCGCGGAGGCGGGCTCCCACGAGCCCTGGAAGGAGCGGTCGCCCAGGCAGGGGCCGGCGAAGACGAACCGGTCGTCGAAGGTGTCGCCGTCGTAGTGGAAGTCGCGCGGCAGGAAGATGACGCCGAGCTTCTCGATGTTCTGGAAGAAGGCCATGGGGTCGGCCGGCAGGTTGAATTCCGGAAGGAGGCCGGTGAGCTTGCCGATCATTTCCATGACCTGCGGGTCGGCGTATTCGGCCAGCGGGAACTTCTCCTGGATCGAGAAGTGTTCGTTGGCTCCGTAGGTGGGGTAGAGCCGGACGAGCGGAATGTCGTGCTTGGCGCCGTAGAAACGCGCGCCCCACGCCATGAAGTCGTGGACGATGACGTCTGGGCGGTTCTTCTCGTAGAAGGGGCTGACCTGCTCGACGAGGCCGGTCGCGTCGTCGAGACAGCGCATTCCCTCGCCCGCGTTGGCCTCCTCCGTGTAAGGGGAGCGGTAGAACTCACCGAATACGGAGTCGAAGCGGACGGCCTCGGCGCCGATCGCCTCTATCGCGGGCACGAAATGATCGGTCACCGTGCAGGTGACCCGATGCCCCCGCTTGACCAGTTCTTCGACGACGCCGAGCGTCGGATTCACGTGGCCGATGGCCGGAAAATTGAAGAACGCAATGTGCGAAGGCATGGAAACCCCTCTTCCTGGAACCGCGGTACGGGCGAACCGTGTGCCACGGTAGCAGTGGCTCCGGTATCCCGAATCCGCGTGGATCCGGGATACCGGAGCTTTCCGGCCAACCGGAGGAGATGTGGCTAGAACGGCACCGGCTTGCCGAGTGCGACGCGCAGGCAGCCGATCTGCCCGCAGTGGTAGGCGTCGTGCATCTGGATGATGGACAGCGCCTTGCCGAGGTTCTTCAGCCGGTCGTCGCCGAACGGCTCGAGCGGGGACTCGCTGTCGAGGTCCTCGGGGCGCAGCCCGGCCACGAAGGCCCGCATCCGCGCGTGGACCTGCTGGTAGAGCTCGATCATCTCGGCCAGCGAAGGCCCCCAGGACCAGTCGTTGTTGTCGTTGCCCGCGTAGTGCCGGGAGAACTCCTCGGTGACGAGGGACTCGGTGCCCTGGTGCAGGGTCGAGAAGTAGTCCGTGGCGCAGATGAGGTGCCCGAGGAACCAGACCAGCGGTTTGTGCGGGGCCGGCGCGAGGCGCGCGGTCTCGTTGTCGAAGTCCTCGGCGAGTTCGAGCACCATGCCGTAGGCGAGGTCGAAATGGTGCAGGAAATGGGTGGTCAACGGCTGCGCCGGCGCCTCGGCGGTCACGGTCATGCGGTTGCTCCTTCTCTTGGCGTTCTCGAGCGGGACTCGAGGGATCTTCGAGTGGTCCTCGGCGGTCTCAGGCGGAATCGTCCCCGTCGTACGACTCGAATGAGCTCGGGCCGGGCGCCCGGACCTCGTCGAGTTTCGCTTTCGCATCGTCAAAGGTCGGCAGTTCCAGGGTTTCCTCGGAAACCCAGTTCGCACCTTCCCAGTCGTACATGAGCTCTCTCACCCGGCGGGCCGCCGCCATGTGCGGACCCGATTTCAGGAATCCCTTCAGCGCCTCTTCGTCTTCCCAGATGCTGAGGCTCCGCGTGCTGTTGAAGTTCTTCTCGGATATCGCGAGCGTCACGGCCAGCAGGCCGGGGCGGACGTACAGCTCGGCGAGAATGGCCTCGTTCAGGGCGATGGCGGCGGGCTCGTGTCCCGGTTTCGGCCAGCCGACGGACGTGGCGATCAAGTGCCGCTTGCGGAGCGGTTCCTTCAGCCGGCCGGTTTCCTCGTCGACCGCGGGGCCCACCCACGGGGCGACCACATTGAGGTCGGACTCGTCCCCGGCCGCGAATTCCCGGAGGGAGGCCGGTACCGGCCGCGGCTGCGGTGCTGAATTCTCGGACATTGGGTGTTTCACCGTTCCTTGCGTCGTACGACAAGCCGCTTGATTTCCGCGGCCTGGAGGTGGAGCACACCGAACTCGGGCTTGCGCACGAGTTCCAGCTCCGGGAGCAGCGGCAGCACGGCGCGCAGGACGGCCCGCAGCTCCAACCGGGCCAGGTGGTGGCCCAGGCAGACGTGCTCGCCGTGTCCGCCGAACGCGATCTGGTCGCTCGCGTCGCGGGTGACGTCGAAGCGGTACGGGTCCTCGAAGACCGCCTCGTCACGGTTGGCCGCCGGATACCACATCGCGACCGTCTCGCCCTTGCGGATGAGCTTGCCGCCGATCTCGGTGTCCTGGGTGGCGGTGCGCACGAAGTTCACCGCGATCGACGTCCAGCGCAGGATCTCCTCGACGGCACCGTCGATCAGCGACGGGTCCTCGATGAGCTTGTGCACCTGGTCCGGGTGCTCCAGGAGGGCCTGGATGCCGCCGGTCGTCGCGTTGCGGGTGGTGCCGATGCCCGCGACCAGCAGGTTGAAGATGGTGTAGAGGATCTCGTGGAAGGACAGCGCCTCCCCCTCGATGCGCGCCCTGGCGAGGCGGCTGAGCACGTCCGTGCCGGTGCCGTCGATCTCGGCCATGCGCTGCTGGACCAGGCCCGCCACATAGCCGTTGAGGGCGCCCATGTTGCGGGCGAAGGCGGCCTCGGCGTCCTCGCCGTCCCGCTGGTTGTCGGGGTCGCCGGGCGCCGTGGTGCCCTCGGTCCACTCGAAGATGTCGTCCCAGTCCTTCAGGGGCGCCCCGACCAGTTCGCAGATCGCCGCGACGGGCAGCCGCGCGGACAGGCTCTTGGCCACGTCGGCGGTGCTGCCGTCCTCGTCGAGCAGGCGGGTGAACGCCTGCGCGTACTCGGCGGCCAGCTCGTGGAACCGCTCCTCCAGCTCCTTGATCGCCTTGGGGGTGAAGCAGGGCGCCATGACCTGGCGCAGGTGGCGGTGGCGCGGCGCGTCCATGTACGACAGGGCCGGCGGCATGTCCGGGGCGTGCCCGAACATCTCGGCCCGCGCCTCCAGCTGGGCCTCGAACATCTCCACCGCTTCGGGGGTGTCCAGGGTGACGCGCTGGGCGCTGGAGAAGAGCTTCGGGTTGCGCGAGACGTACGCGACGTCCTCGTGCCGGGTCAGCACCCAGAACGGCTCGAAGCCGGGGCGCCGGTACCAGAACACCGGCTCCTCGCGGCGCAGCAGGTCGAACTCCGCGTACGGGTAGCCGCCCTTCGCGGCGTACGCGGCCTCATCGGTGATGTCGAGGGTGTCGAGAGTCAGCATGGCGGTACGTCTCCTTCAGCGTGCGGTGGTCTCGAGGAGGAAGGAGACGACCGCCGCGAGGGTCTCCGTCCGGCGGTCGGCGGTGTCGGCGGCGCCGTCGAGCAGGCGGGCGCCGGGCACGTCGGCGGCGAGCCGCTTGGCGAGCGCGGCGGGGGCCGGCGTGCTGTCGCCGGGCAGCACCAGCAGCGGCGCGGGGAACGTCGTCATCCACTCCTCCGGTACGGAGAAGTAGGCGGAGCCCTGCGGCCAGACGCCGTCGCGGAACCGGACGACGCGCACGATGTAGCGCTCCCGGCGCAGGGTGCGGATCTCCTCGCGGAAGGCGGGCGAGCCCTCGAGCCCGCGGGCGTACGGTCCGGCGCCGGGCCGGGCCGCGAAGCCGCCGCCCCGGCCGGCCTCCTCGATCACGCCGTCGACGCCTTCGGCGCGGGCCAGGCGCATCGGCTCGTCGAAGGTCGCCAGGAAGTCGCCGAGGCCGTTGCCCTCGGCGAGCCCGACGGGCGCGTGGGCGACGACGGACGCGACCCGGTCCGGGGCGTCCTGGACCAGCCGCCAGGCCTGGGCGGTGCCGGCGCCGGAAGCGGCGATGTGGGCGCGCTCGACCCCGAGTTCGTCGAGCACGGCCAGCAGGTCGGCGGCGGTGCGGCCGTAGCAGAAGGGCTCCGCGGGGCCGGTGCTGGCGCCCTGGTGGCGGGGGTCGACGGTGATCACCTGGAACCGCCCGGCGAGGGCGTCGGCAATCTCGGTGAAGGCGGCCCGCTCGGTGTCGCACTGGCCGGGGAGCTCGCCGGGGCCGATGAGCAGGACGGGGAGGCCGGTGCCGCGCACCTCGTAGTGGATCCGCGCCCCGTCCGGGCGCACGGTCTCAGGCATGGTTCTCCTCCAGGCTGGTGGCGATCGTGGCGATCGCGTTCATGAGTTCGGCCGCCATGGCCTCGGGGTTGGTGATCGGCGCGGCGTGGGAGCCCTCGATGGCGCGGGGCACGTAGAGGGCGCCGGCCAGCTCGCGCCACACCTCCATGGACCCTTCGGGCAGCACCGGGTCGGCGGTCCCGGACACCGCGAACAGCGGTACGCCCAGGGCCGGGCGGTCGGTGCCGCGCAGCACCGCCCGGTGGTTCTCGGCCAGGACGGTGTCGGTGCGCAGCCGCTGGACGTATTCGGCGAGCAGCTCCTCGCTGGCGAGGACCTCGTCGGGCAGCAGCCCCTCCAGGAGGGCCGCCAGTTCGCGCGGGTCGGCGCCGTCCAGGTCCCCGGTGAGCTCGCCGAGCCGGTCGAGGCCGGGGGTGAGCGGGGCCAGCGGGGGCAGCGCGCAGGCCGCGACGAGGGCGAGGGGCGGTACGGCGGGCCGGTGGGCGAGCCGGTGCGCGACCTCCCAGGCCAGCCAGGAGCCCTGGCTGTGGCCGTACAGGACGACGGGCGGCGCGCCCGGGGCGAGCCGGCCGGCGAGGGCGGCGACGACCTGGTCGGCGAGGGCCATCATGTCGGTGACGGGGGCCTCGTCGGAGCGGCCCTCGCGGCCCGGCAGCTGCACGCCGAGGAGTTCGACGTCGTCGGGCAGGTGGCGCACCAGCGGCACGTGGCCGCCGGTGGTGCCGCCCATGCCGGCGACGCAGACGATCCGGGCCCGCGGGTTCTCGGCCGGCTTGAGGACGCGCAGCCAGGGGTTGTCCTGGCCGCGGCCCGCCGCCGGGGGCTGGGGCGCGCTGCCCTCGGGGGCGAGTGCGGCGCCGAGGTGGGCGGCGATGCCCTCGCAGGTGGCGTGGCGCAGGATCGCCTCGGTGGTGACGGCGAGGCCGGTGCGGCGGGTCAGTTCGCCCCGGACCTTCACCGCCATCAGCGAGTCCAGGCCCAGCTGCTGGAGCGGCCGGTCCGCGTCCAGCTCCGCCTCGGCCAGGCCGAGGACGGGGGCGACCTCGCCCTTGACCAGGGCCGTCAGCGCGGCCAGGCGCTCCTCGGGGCCCTGTCCGGCCAGGGCCGTGCGCAGTTGCGCTCCGGCCGCGGCGTCCGGGGCCTGCTCGGCCTGCGGTTCGCGGGCTTCGGGCAGGGTGTCGAGCAGCGGGCGCGGCCGGGCCGCCCGGTAGGCGGGGGCGAACGCCGTCCAGTCGATGTCGGCGACGCCGAGCGCCGTGAGGTCCGCGCCGAGGGCGATGTCGAGGGCGTCCAGGGCGAGTTCGGGTGCCATGGTGCGCAGGCCGCGGGAGCGGGCGGCCCGCTCGGCCTCGGCGGTGACCATGCCGCCGCCGGCCCAGCCGCCCCAGTGCAGGACGGTGGCGGTGAGCCCCCGGGCCCTGCGGTGGCGGGCGAGCGCGTCGAGCGCGGTGTTGGCGGCCGCGTACGCGGCCTGCCCGGCGCCGCCCCACAGGCTGGCGCCGCTGCCGTAGAGCACGAACGCGTCGAGCTCGCGGCCCGCGAGGGCCTCGTGCAGGTGCCAGGCGCCGTGCACCTTGGCCGCGTTCTCCTCGGCGGCGGCCTCGGGGGTGAGGCCGGTGAGGGCGGCCGGGCGGGACAGGCCCGCCAGGTGGGCGACGGTCCGCAGCGGGCGCCGCGGGTCGCCGGTGCGGGCGAGCAGCGCGTCGACCTGCCCGCGGTCGCCGACGTCGGCCTGCTCCAGGGTGAGTTCGACGCCCAGGGCGGCGAGCTCGGTGCGCAGCAGCTCCGTCTCGGGGGCGGCCCCGGCGCGGCGGGAGGCCAGCACGATGTGCTCGGCTCCGCGTGCCGCGAGCCGCCGGGCCAGGTGCAGGCCGAGGGCTCCCTGGCCGCCGGTGATCAGCGCGGTGCCGTGGGTGGACCACGACTTGGCGTGCTGCGGGCCGGCCGTGTGCGGGGCGGTGCGCCGCAGGCGGCGTACGTGGCGGCCGTCGGCGCGCAGCGCCACCTGGTCCTCGTGGTCGCCTGCGGCGAGGCAGGCCACCAGGGCGCCGGCCCAGCCCGGGTGGGGCTGCGCCGGCAGGTCGACGGTGCCGCCCCAGCGCAGCGGGTCCTCCAGGGCGGCGACCCGGCCGAGGCCGGTGACCAGCGCCTGGAGCGGGGCGGCGGGGCCGGCGCCGTCGGTGTCGGCCGCGCCGCGGGTCAGCGCCCACAGCGGGGCGCTGACGCCGAGGTCGCCGAGCGCCTGGAGCAGGGTGAGGGTGGTGGCGAAGCCCGCCGTGGAGCCGGAACCGTCCGGCGTGCCGTCGAGGGAGCCCAGGGTGAGGACCGCGGCGGGCGGCTCGGGCAGGGCGGCCAGGGCGGCGCCGAGCGCGGCCCGGTCGGCGCCGGCCTCGACGCGGTACGGGGTGGCTCCCGCGGCGCGCAGGGCGTCCTCGACCGCGTCGGCCGTCCCGGCTTCGGCCTCGGTGGTCACCAGCGCCCAGGCTCCGGTCAGGGCGGCCCGGCCGGCGGGCGCCGGGGACAGCTCCCAGGCGTCCTCGTACAGCCAGCCCGCGACGGTCTCGCGGGACTCCTGGCCCTGCCACCAGGCGGACAGCAGCGGGAGCAGTTCCCCGATGCCCTCCCGGAGGCGTTCGGGCGCGTCGAGCAGCTCGGCCAGCCGGGCCGGGCCCTCCTCTCCGACCGCTTCCCAGAAGGCCTGGTCGGCGGCGGCGCGGGGGGCCGCTTCGGGCCGCGGCGGGTCGATCCAGTAGGAGCGGCGCTGGAAGGCGTACGAGGGCAGTTCGGCGACCCGGGCTGCGCCGGCGCCGGCCCAGATCCGCTCCCAGGGCACCCGGTGGCCGTGGGTGTGCAGTTCGCCGAGGGCGCGCAGGAGTTCGGAGCGGTCGCCGTGGCCGCGCCGCAGGGTGCCGGCCACCAGGGCACCGGCGCTGCCCTCGGTGAGCGGCATGGCGAGCACGGGGTGCGGGCTGATCTCGATGAACACATCGTGGCCGGTGGCGATCAGCTGCTGCTGGACGAGGTCGAGGCGGACGGGTTCGCGCAGGTTGCGGCACCAGTAGGCGGCGCCGAGCTCGCGGCCGTCGAGGAGGGTGCCGGTGACGGTGGAGTAGAACGGCAGCCGGCCGGCGGCGGGGGCCAGGTCCGCGAGGTCGGCCTCGAGGCCGGGGAGCAGGGCGTCCATCCAGTGGCTGTGCGAGGCGACGGGCGCCTCCAGCTTGCCGCAGACGACGTCCTCGTCGTCGAGGGCGAACAGCAGGTCCTCGATGGCGTCGGCGTCGCCCGACAGGGCGACGGAGGTGGGGGTGTTGACGGCGGCGACGGAGACGGCGTCCCCGTAGGGCGCGATCCGCTCCCGGACCTGCTCCAGCGGGAGTTCGACGACGGCCATGGCACCGACCCCGGCGACCGCCTGGAGGGCGCGGCTGCGGACGGCCATGATCCGGGCGCCCTCTTCCAGGGTGAGCGCGCCGGCCACGACGGCGGCGGCGACCTCGCCCTGGCTGTGCCCGGTCACGGCGTCGGGCTCGATGCCCAGTTCGCGCCAGGCGGCGGCGAGGGCGACGTACATGGTGAACATGACGGGCTGTACGACGTCCAGGCGGCGGGCGGAGAGCTCGGGACCGCCGCCGGCGCGCAGCACGTCGGTGACCGACCAGCCGAGCTGCGGCGCGAGGAGCGCGTCGCAGTCGCGGACGGTCTGCGCGAAGGCGGGTGACTGCTCGAGCAGCACGGCGCCCATGCCGTCCCACTGGCTGCCCTGGCCGGGGAAGACGAAGACGGTGCGGCCGCGGCCGCGGGCGGTGGCCCGGCCGACGCCGGCGTGCGAACGGTCCTCGGCGAGGGCGCGCAGCGCGGCGGCGGCCTCGTCGGCGGTGGCGGCGGTGACCAGCGCGCGGTGGGCGAAGTGGGTGCGGCGCAGGGCCGCGGTGCGGGCGACGTCCGCGAGCGGGACCTGCCGGTGCTCCTCCAGCCAGTCGGCCCAGCGGCCGGCCTGCTCACGCAGGGCGGCGTCGGTGCGGGCGGACAGGACCACCGGGACGGCCCCGGCCGGGTGCTCCTGCGGGGCGGGGGCGGTGTCGGGTGCCTGTTCGAGGACGACGTGGGCGTTGGTGCCGCCGATCCCGAAGGAGGAGACGCCGGCGCGGCGCGGTCCGTCCTCGTGCCAGGGCTTGGTCTCGGTGTTGACGTAGAAGAGGTTCGGGTCGAGGCCCATCTCCGGGTTCGGGTGCTCGTAGTTGAGGCTGGGCACCAGCTCGCCGTGGTGCACGGCCAGCGCGGCCTTGATGAGCCCGGCGATGCCGGCGGTGGCGTCCGCGTGGCCGATGTTGGTCTTCACCGAGCCGATCGCGCAGGGCTCGGCGCGCTCGGCGGAGCCGAAGACCTGCTGGAGGGCCTGGACCTCGATGGGGTCGCCCAGCGAGGTGGCGGTGCCGTGCGCCTCGATGAAGCCGACGCTGTCCGGGGTGACCCCCGCCGACGCCTGGGCCTCGGCGATCACGTACGCCTGTCCCTGGACGCTCGGCGCGGTGAAGCCGGCCTTGGCGGCGCCGTCGTTGTTGACGGCGCTGCCGCGCAGTACGGCGTACACGGTGTCCCCGGCCTCGACGGCGTCGGACAGCCGGCGCAGGACGAGCATGCCGACGCCGCTGCCGAAGACGGTGCCCGCGCCCTTCTCGTCGAAGGCGCGGCACTTGCCGTCCGGGGAGACGACCAGGCCCGGCTGGTGGACGAAGCCGCGCTTGAGCGGGATCGTCAGCGAGGAGGCGCCGACCAGGGCGACGTCGGACTCGCCGCGCAGCAGGCTCTCGCGGGCCAGGTGGGCGGCGACCAGGCCGGTGGAGCAGGCGGTCTGGACGGAGAGGGCGGGTCCGCGCAGGTCGAGCTTGTGGGCGACGCGGGTGGCCAGGTAGTCGTTCTTGTTGCCGATCATCGAGCGGTAGAAGGAGGACAGGTCGCCCGAGGCGTCCTGGTGGTAGCCGCCGAAGCCGGTGCCGCCGAAGACGGCCACGTTGCCGTCGAACGCCGCCGGCACGATGCCGGCGTGTTCCAGGGCCTGCCAGGCGGCTTCCAGGAAGAGCCGGTGCTGGGGGTCCATGACCTCGGCCTCGGCGGGCGAGTAGTCGAAGAAGGCCGCGTCGAAGAGGTCGGCGCCGTCGATCAGGCCCCGCGAGCGGACGTAGGCCGGGTCGGCCAGCTCCTCCTCGGTGGCGCCGGCGGCGCGCAGTTCCTCGTCGGTGAAGTGGGTGATCGACTCGACGCCGCCGCGCAGGTTGCGCCAGAAGGTGTCGAGGTCGGGCGCGCCGGGCAGCTTGCAGGCCATGCCGACGATGGCGACGGCGTCCTCGCCGGAGCGTTCGCGGCGGGCCGCGGACTCCAGGCGGTCGGGAGCGGCGTGCGAGCCGTCCCGCAGGTACGCGGTGAGCCGGCGGACGGTCGGGTAGCGGAAGAGGGTGGAGAGCGGGAACTCCCGGCCCAGACCCGCGCAGATGAGCTTGTGGGCTTCCAGTGCGGTCATGGAGTTGGCGCCGAGGTCGAAGATCCCCTTGTCGGGGTCGACGACGGGGATGCCGAGCACGTCGGCCCAGGCGCCGGACACCAGGGACTCGATGCCGCCCTCGCCCGCGGACTCCCGCCCGCCGCCCGCGCGTGCGGCCGCGGCGGCCGGGGCCGGGGCCGGCGCGTCCAGGCGCAGCAGGGCGCCCCGGTCGACCTTCTTGTTGGGCGTGTGCGGCAGTTCGGGGAGGTGGACCAGCCGCGAGGGGACCATGTAGGCCGGCAGCCGTCCGGCGAGCGCGGCCAGCAGCTCCTCGTCGGCGACGGTGCGGCCGGGGGCCGCGGTGAGGTACAGGCACAGCCGGGGGTCGCCCGGCACGTCCTCGCGGACCACCGCGGCGGCCTCGGCGACCCCGGTGTGCTCGGCGGCGACGGCCTCGATCTCGCCGAGTTCGATGCGGTGGCCGCGCAGCTTGACCTGCGCGTCGGCGCGGCCGCAGAACTCCAGGGAGCCGTCGGCCCGGTAGCGCACGACGTCCCCGGTGCGGTACATGCGGGCGCCGTTCCCGGCGAACGGGTCGGCGAGGAAGCGTTCGGCGTCGAGCTCGGGCCGGTTCAGATAGCCGCGGGCGACGGCGAGGCCGCCGATGAACAGCTCGCCGCGGGTGCCGCGCGGCACCCGCTGTCCGGCCCCGTCCAGGACGTAGAGCAGGTTGCCGTGCAGCGGCCGGCCGAGCGAGACCTCGCCCGGGACCGCGTCCCAGGCCGCCGACCACACGGTGGTCTCCGTCGGCCCGTACATGTTCATCAGGCCGCCGGGGCACAGCCGCTCCAGCTTGCGGGCCAGGCCCCGGTCCAGGGCCTCGCCGCCGACCAGCATCCGGTCCAGGCCCTGGACGAGCGAGCGGCCGTCGGCGTCGGCCAGCAGCATGCGCGCCAGGGAGGGCGTGCACTGGAGGTGGGTGGGGGCGTACGGGAGGTAGTCGGCCCAGCCGGCCGGGCCGCCCCGGCCCACGACGACCCGGTAGCCCCGGGTCAGGGTCCACAGCAGTTCCAGCGTGGAGATGTCGAAGGAGAGGCTGGTGACGGCGAGCCAGGTGTCGCCGGGGCCGCCGCCGACCCGCTCGTCCATCGCCGTGCAGAAGGTGGCGAACTGGGCGTGCTCCAGCTGGACGCCCTTGGGCAGGCCGGTGGAGCCCGAGGTGTAGATGACGTACGCGAGGTCGGACAGCCCCGGGAGCGTGCCCGGGCCGTCCGGGATGCCCTCCTGGATGCCGTCCCGGTCCGCGCTGTCCGCCAGCGCGTCGGCCAGCAGGACGGCGACGTCGTCGGCGGCGACCTCGGGCGAGCCGTCGCGGGTGGAGACCACCAGCGACAGGCCGCTGTCGCGGATCACGTGCTCCAGGCGGGCCTTGGGGTACTCCGGGTCCAGCGGGACGTACGCGCCGCCCGCGAGCCAGATCGCGAGCACCGACACCACGAGGTCCGCCGAGCGCGGCAGGTGGATGCCGACCAGCGTGCCGGGGCCGGCTCCGGCGGAGCGCAGGTGCCCGGCCATCGCCGCGGCCCGCGCCACCACCTGCGCGTAGGTCCAGGTGCGGCCGCCGTCGACCAGCGCGGGCGCGCCGGGGGTGCGGCGGGCCTGGGCCAGGATCCGCTCCAGGGCGGTGGGGCCGGCGGCCTCGCCGGCCACCCGGCCGCCGTGCTCCTCCAGCCAGGCCAGCTCGTCGCCGGAGATCAGCTCCAGGGCGCCGATGGGGCGGGAGGGATCGGCGACGGCCGCTTCCAGCAGGGTCCGGAAGTTGTCCGCGAGGCGGGCGGCCGCCTCGGCGCCGAGGACGCCGGGCAGGAACTCCACCTCGCCCGCCAGTCCTTCGCCGGCGGGGGCGAGGGTCAGGCCGACGGCCGACTTGGCCACCCCGCGCGGTCCGCCGCCGACGGCGGCGTCCGCGGACGGCACCCAGGCGCCGCGTCCCTCGCCGAACGCGGGCAGAGTGCTCGCCCGGTAGTTGAAGACGGCGCCGAACAGCGGGTTGTCCTCGCCGGTGCGCTCGCCGCCGACGGCCTTGACGAGCTCGGTCAGCGGCAGGTCCTGGTGCTCCATCAGTTCCAGGACCCGCGGCGCGGTCTGCGCCAGGACCTGCTCGAAGCTGGGGTTGCCGGTCAGCTCGCAGCGCAGCGGCAGGGTGGTGACGAGGAAGCCGAGCAGGCCCTCGGTGCCGGCCAGCTGGCGGTTGGCCCAGACGGTGCCCAGGCCGAAGTCGTACGCGCCGGTGGTGCGGGCCAGCAGCACCGCGAAGGCGCTCGCGTACACGGTGTAGGGGGTGACCCCGGTGCGGGTGGCCAGCTCCTCCACCCGGGTGCGCAGTGCGGCGGGGAGAGTGAATCCGGTGGTGCCGCCCTCGCTCGCGCCGTCGGCGGCGGGCAGTTCGAGGCGGCCCATGCCGGTCAGCCGCTCGCCGATCACGCGCAGGCCCCGGGCGAAGTGGCCCTCCTCCAGGGCGCGCTGCTCCCAGGCGGCGAAGTCGCCGAGCTGGAAGGCGGGTTCGGGGGCCTCGGGGGCGCCGCCGCCCGCGTAGGCGGTGTAGGCGGCGTACAGCTCCTGCGTGAAGACGGACAGGGACCAGCCGTCGGTGACGGCGTGGTGCAGGAAGACGCCGATCAGCTGGCCGCCGTCGTGGGTGTCGGCGAGCAGGCAGCGCAGCAGGCCGGGGCCGTCGAGCGGCATCGGCCGGCGCTCCTCCTCGCGCACCCGGGCGTCGAGCTCCGCCGCGTCGAGGTGGCTGAGGTCCTCGTGGCTGAACTGCGGCTCCGCCTCGGCCCGGACGATCTGGACCAGGGCGCCGTCGCGGGTGGCCAGCGAGGTGCGCAGCGCCTCGTGGCGGGCGGTCACCCAGGTCAGGGCGGAGCGCAGCGCGGCGGGGTCGAGCCGCTCCTCGGTGCGCAGCACCAGGGGGGTGTGGTACTCGGCGCTGCCGGGGCGCAGCTGCTCGAGGAACCACAGCCGGCGCTGGCCGTCGGTCGCCGGATGCGCGCCGCGCCCCTCGGAGCGCTCCAGGGCCGTGGTGGGCGCGCTCTCCAGTGCGCCGAGGGCGTGCGCGAGCAGGTGGCCGGCGATGTCCCGCGCGGTGGGGTGCTGGAAGGCGAGGTTCGCGGGCAGGGTGGTGGTGGTCAGCTCGGTCAGCCGGTTGCGCAGCTGGAGCGCCATGATCGAGTCGAGGCCGAGTTCCTGGAGCCGCTTCTGGACCGGTACCGGCTCGGTGGCGCCGAGGACGGCGGCGGCCTCTCGCCGCACGAGGTCGGTGAGGGCCTCCAGGCGTTCACCCTCGCCGAGGGCGGCGAGGCGGGCGCGCAGGGCGGCCGGGCCGGTGGCGTCCTCCGCCGCGCCGTCCTGGGCGGCGCGCCCGAGGGCGGCGATCTCGGCCTCGTCGAGGCGCCGGTAGCCGGGGACGTCGGTCCAGTAGGGCTTGCGCTGGAAGGCGTACGTGGGCAGTTCCGCGAGCCGGGCCGCGGAGCCGTCGGCCGGGGCGAACACCCGTGTCCAGTCGACCTCGTAGCCCTGGGTGTGCAGGGCGCCCAGCGAGCGCAGCAGCTGGTCGAGGCCGCCCTGGTCGCGGCGCAGGCTGCCGACGACGGCTCCGTCGCTGTCGGCGGTGGCGCTGGTCAGGGGCATCCCGAGGACGGGGTGCGGGGATATCTCGACGAAGACGCCGTGGCCGTCGGCGACGAGCCGCGCCAGGGCGAGGTCCATGCGGACGGTCTCGCGGACGTTGCGGCACCAGTAGGCGCCGTCGAGGCCGGTCCCCTCGACGACGGCGCCGGTGACCGTCGAGTAGAACGGCACGGTCGCCGCGCCGGGGCGCAGGTCGGCGAGCTGTTCGGCGAGCCAGGGCAGCATCGGGTCGATGTGCGCGCTGTGGCCGGCGGTGTCGGACTGGATGCGGCGGCAGAAGACGTCGCCGCCTTCGAGCTCGGCCAGCAGCCGTTCCACGGCGTCCACGTCGCCGGAGACCACGGTGGAGCCGGCGGTGTTGACGACGGCCACCGACAGGGCGGCCCCGTACGGCTCGATGAGCTCGCGGGTGCGCGCCACGGGCAGCTCGACCAGGGCCATGGCCCCGCGGCCGCTGCACTCGCGCAGCTGGCCCTGCGAGCGCAGCGCGGTCAGCCGGGCGCCGTCGGCGAGGGTGAGGGCGCCGCTGACGACGGCGGCGGGGACCTCGCCCTGGCTGGAGCCCACCACGGCGGCCGGCTCGACGCCGAGCGAGCGCCAGACGGCGACCAGGCCGATCATCACGGCGAACAGGGCGGGCTGGAGCACGTCGATGCGCTCCAGGGTGAGTTCGGGATCGGCCTCGCCGCGCAGGAAGGACGTGACAGACCAGCCCGTCCACGGGGCGAGGGCCCCGTCGCACTCCTGGACCGCCTCCCGGAACACCGGGCTCTGCTCCATGAGTTCGCGGCCCATGCCGAGCCACTGCGAGCCCTGGCCGGGGAAGACGAAGACCGCCTTGCCGCGCTCGCGCGCGGTCGCGGCGGTGACGGCCGGGTGCGGCAGGCCCGCGGCGAGGGCGGTGAGCGCCTCGGCGGCCTCGGCCGGTCCGGCCGCGAGGACGCTGGCGCGGGCCTCCAGCGGGGTGCGGTGCAGGGCGGCGGTGCGCAGGACGTCCGGCCAGTGGGCGCCCGGGCGGGCGGTGAGCCAGTCGGCCCAGCGGGCGGCCTGGGCGCGCAGCGCCGCCGTGTCGAAGCCGGAGACCAGCAGCGGGCGGGCCCCGGCCGGGGCCCCGGCCGGGGCGGGCTCGGCGGGGGCGGCTTCGGCACCGGTCTCGGCGGGGGCCGGGGCGGGCGCCTCTTCGACGATGACGTGGGCGTTGGTGCCGCTGATGCCGAAGGAGGAGACGCCGGCCCGGCGCACGCGCTCGCCGCGCTGCCACGGCCGCAGTTCCTGGACGAGCCGCAGGCCGCTGTTCTCCCAGGGGATCTGCGGGCTCGGCTCGGCGGCGTGCAGGGTGGGGGGCAGCGCCTCGTGGCGCAGCGCGAGGATCATCTTCATCACGCCGACGACACCGGCGGCGGCCTGGGTGTGGCCGAGGTTCGACTTGGAGGAGCCCAGCCACACCGGCCGGTCCCCGTCGCGTCCGGGGCCGAAGACCTCGGCCAGGGCGCCGGCCTCGATGGGGTCGCCGAGCGGGGTGCCGGTGCCGTGCGCGTCGATCGCGTCGATGTCGGCGGGGGTCAGGCGGCCGGAGTCGAGGGCGTCGCGGATCACCCGCTGCTGCGCCGGCCCGTTGGGGGCGGTCAGGCCCTGGCTGCGGCCGTCCTGGTTGACGGCCGAGCCGCGGATCACCGCGAGCACCGGGTCGCCGTCGCGCCGGGCCGCCGACAGCTTCTTCAGGACGAGGATGCCGACGCCCTCGGACCAGATGGCGCCGTCGGCCTGGGCGGAGAAGCTCTTGCAGCGCCCGTCGGGGGCCATCGCGCCGAGCCGGCTGGACTCCACGTACATGGCGGGCGAGCTCATCACGGTGACGCCGCCGGCCAGGGCCAGTTCGCAGTCTCCGCCGCGCAGCGCCGCGACCGCCGAGTGGATGGCGACCAGCGAGGAGGAGCAGGCGGTGTCGATGGTCAGGGCCGGGCCCTGCAGGCCGAGCGCGTAGCTGATCCGGCCGGAGACGACGCTGCCGGAGATGCCGGTGCCCTGGTAGCCGTCGAGGACCTCCAGGGGGGCGTTGCCGGTGTCGTAGTCGGAGCGCATGGCGCCCAGGTAGACGCCGGTGCGGCTGCCGGCCATCGTGTCGGGGCGCAGCCCGGCCCGCTCCAGCGCCTCCCAGGAGGCCTCCAGGACGAGCCGCTGCTGCGGGTCCATGGAGACGGCCTCGCGCCGGGAGATGCCGAAGAAGTCGGCGTCGAACTCCTCGAGCCCGTCGAGGAATCCGCCCTCCTGCGCGTAGCTCTTGCCGGTCGCGGTGGGGTCCGGGTCGTACAGGTCCAGGCCGTCCCAGCGGGCGGGCAGCGGGCCGATGGCGTCACGGCCGTCGGCCAGCAGCTCCCAGAACTCCTCGGGCGTGGTGATGCCGCCCGGCAGCCGGCAGGCCATGGCGACGACCGCCACCGGCTCGTGCCGCTCGTTCTCCAGCTCGGCGTTGCGCTGCTGCAGCTGGATCACCGCAGCCATGGCCCGCCGGAGCCGGTCCTCGTTCGCCTGGGCGCTCATCTTGGCCATCCGTCTCGTTCTGTGGCACTGCCGTCTGGGGTCTGGGGGAAGGGGGAGGGCGGAGCCGCGTCAGCTCCCGACCGTGACGTCCATGTACGGGGGGAACTCGGGGATCCGGGAGAAGTCGTTCTCCAGCACCGCGATGTCGCCCTTCTTCGCGATCTCGCGGAAGCCGGCGAACTTGTAGGTGATGTACATGGTCCGGTTGCGGTCGGTGGGCACGAACTCGGCGCGCAGCTTCGCCCCGGCCCGGTGGGCCTCGCGGATCAGGTGGCCGAGCAGGACGGATCCGACGCCGCGGGACATGACGCGGCAGGACATCAGCAGCAGCTTGACCGTCCACACGCCCTCGCCGCGCTCCACGAGCGAGAGGCCGATCTTGCCGTAGGTGCCGTACCTGTCCTCCAGGCCGGCGACCAGCAGGTCGTGGTCCGGGGAGCGGCGGAAGGCGTCCAGTTCCTCGTAGGAGTAGGTGTAGCCGGTGGCGTTGAGCTGGTTCGTACGGACCGTCAGCTCCTCGGCGCGCTGGAGGTCGCGCTCCTCGGCGGGGCCGATGGTGAAGCGCATGCCGAGCGAGGCGAGGAACTCCTCCGAGGTGCCCTCGTGGGACTCCTCGGCGGCGTTGCGCTGCGCGTCGGCCCGGTAGAGGTGGCGGCGCTCGCGGGAGTCGGCGGTGACGAACCGGGGGTGCATCTGCGGCAGGTCCGGGATGCCGGCGGCGTCGACGGCGTCGATGCAGCGCACCTGGGGGTGGGCGAAGGCGACCTCGTCGCGTTCGAAGGGCTGGTCGTCGACGAAGGCGAGCGTGTCGAGGCCGATGTTGATCGCCTTGGCGACGGCCTGCACGGACTCGGACTTGTTGCCCCAGTTGATCTGCGGGTAGAGGAAGTACTCGGCGATGCCGAACTCCTCCAGCTTGGCCATGGCCGCGGCGTGGTCGTTGCGGCTGGCGACGGAGTGCAGGATGCCGCGCTCGTCCAGGATCCGCAGGGTCTCCACCACCTCGGGGCGCAGGGTGACCTCGGCGTCCTCCAGCAGGACGCCGTCCCAGACGGTGTTGTCGAGGTCCCACACCACGCACTTGACGGTGGTCGTCTTGAGGGTGGTCGCGGTCGTCGTCTCGGTGGTCGTCTCGGTGGTCGTCGTCATCGGACACTCACTTCCACGGGCTGCGGCGGCGGGGGTGCGGCGGAACGGGGCCCTCTCCTGGAAGGCGTACTCGGCGAGGCCGACCTGGTGGAGCTGGGAGCTGCCCTCGATGACCTCCATGACCTTGGTGTCACCGAGCAGGCGCTGTACGGGGTAGTCGGGGCCGCAGCCGTTGGCGCCGTGGATCTGCACGGCGTCGGTGGCGGCTCGGGCGGCGGCGGTGGAGGCGAAGTACTTGGCCGTCGAGGTGGCGGCCAGGGCCCCGGGATCGCGGGCGTCGCGCAGCCGGCCGGCCTCCAGGCTCAGCAGCCGGGCCGCCCGGGCGGAGGTGTACATCTCGCTGATCATGCGGCGGACCAGCTGGTGCTCCCGGATGGGTACGCCGAACTGGACCCGCTCGGCCGCGTAGTCGGTGCTGGCGTCCAGGCAGGCGTCGAGGATGCCGACGCAGCCCCAGCCCACCGTGTACCGGCCGAGGTCCAGGGCCGCGCCGGTCACGTGGGAGACGCCCAGGCCCGGCCGGGCCAACAGGTTCTCGCCGGGGACGCGGCAGTGGTCGAAGTACACGTGGGCGGTCATCGAGGCGCGGATGCCGATCATGTCCTCGATCAGCTCGGTGCGCAGGCCCGGGGTGCCGCGTTCGACCAGCAGGGCGGTCGGGCCCTGCTCGCCGCGCCCGACGACGAGGAACAGGTCGGCGGTCTCGCCGTACGTGATCCACTTCTTGTGGCCGTCGAGGATCCAGTCCTCGCCGTCGCGGGTGACCCGCGTGGTGACGGCGGAGGCGTCGCTGCCGGTGCCCGGCTCGGACACGGCGAGCGCGGCGACGCGCTCCCCGCGGGCGAGCCGGGGCAGCCAGGTGTCCTTCTGGGCGCGGGTGCCCCAGCGGGCGACGGCGTGCGCCACCATCGTGTGCACGGTCAGCAGACTGCGCAGCGAGGAGCAGGCGCGGCCGAGCTCGGCCGCGAGCAGGCCGAGCGTCACCGCGTCGCTGCCGCCGCCGCCGTACTCGGCCGGGACCGGCAGCCCGAGCAGGCCCTCGTCGGCGAGCAGCCGGACGGCCTCCGGCGGGGTGCGCTGGGCCCGGTGCCAGGCGTCGGCGTACGGGGCGACACGGGTGTCGGCGAAGGCCCGGAACTCCTTCTGGGCCTGCGCCTGCTCCGCGGTGAGCGTCGTCGTCATCTGGGGTCGGCTCCGCTCGGCCTACTGGGGGACCGACGCGGCCAGCTTGCGGCTGACGAACGCGTCGAGGGCGCTGATGGAGCGGAAGTACTCCAGCTCGAGGTCCTCGTTCTCGACGGTGATGCCGAACTCGTGCTCCACGAAGGAGACGAGCTGCATCGCGAACATCGAACTGACGAAGCTCAGCTCGAAGATGTCCTGGTCGTCCTTGAGGTCCTGCACCGGGATGAAGCGGGAGAGGTACTCCGCGATCCTGGCCTTGTTGTCCGTGCTCATCTCTGTCCGTCCTGTCGTCTTCGGTACGGGGAGGGGGGCGGGCGGGGGGGGCGGGCGCGGGCGCCGCCCCCGCGGCGCCCGGTCAGCGGTACGTGTGGAATCCCTGGCCGCTCTTGCGGCCCAGCAGGCCCGCCGCGACCATCTTCTTGAGCAGGGGCGCAGGCCGGTACTTGCTGTCGTTGAAGCTCTCGTAGAGCACCTCGACGGACTTCAGGATGGTGTCGAGGCCGATGAGGTCGGCGGTCTCCAGCGGGCCCATCTTGTGGTCGAAGCAGGTCTTGAAGATGCGGTCGACGTCGGCCGGCGGCGCGACGCCGTCCTGCACGAGGAAGACGGCCTCGTTGATGGTGAGCATCAGGACGCGGTTGGAGACGAAGCCCGGCACGTCCTCGACGACGATGCACTCCTTGCCCAGCTCCGCGAGGAAGCGGCGGGCGGTGTCGATCGTCTCGGGGGTGGTGTGGTGGCCGCGGATGACCTCGACCATCGGCTTGAGCGGCACCGGGTTCATGAAGTGCATGCCGACGACGCGCTCGGGGCGGCTGGTGACCGAGCCGACCCGGGTGATGGAGATGGCCGAGGTGTTGACGGCGAAGACGACCTCGGGCCGGCAGATCCGGTCGAGCTCCTTGTAGACCTTCTCCTTGACCGCCCACTCCTCGGTCACGTTCTCCACGACGAAGTCCGCCTTGGCGAGCAGCTCGTAGTCGGTCGTGAACTCGATCTTCTCGAAGACCTCGGCGGGGTCGACCGCGGCCTTGCGGTTGAACATCGCGAAGGCGCGCAAGCTGCTGCGCAGCTCCTTGCGCGCGTTGTCGAGGATCTCCTCGGAGACGTCGACCAGGACGACGCGGTGGCCGGTCTGGGCGAGGTTCTGCGCGACGCCGACGCCCATGACGCCGGCTCCGACGACTCCTGCTGTCGTGAATTCCATTGGTGGTCGACTCCGTTAGCGTGCGCCGCGTACGGCGTAGATGTTGTGGATGTCCGTGCCGGCGTACAGCTCGTCCTGCTCGGCGTGCGCGGTGAAGCCGCGGCTCTCCAGGAGCGCCACGAGCCGGGCGACCTCGCCGTCGGCGTCGTGCGCCTCCAGCACCATCTGCTGGATCTTGGGCCAGTCCTCGTCGGCGATGCCGTCGATGACCTGGCGCTCGCTCTTCTGCACGTCGATCTTGATGAGGTCGATGCGCTCGATGTTCTGCTCGCGGATGACCGCGCTCAGCGGGCGCAGCTTCGCGGTGAACTCGATGGCCTCGAAGCGCACGTCCATCAGCTCTTCGGTGTACTCGGCGAGCTGGTCGGCCGCCTCGTCCCCGCCGGCCTCGCGCTGGTTGGCGATGATCGTGCGCAGGTTGTGCTTCTCCTCCGCCTCGTCCGGGTGGAAGGAGGACATGCCGGAGCTGCGCGGGTAGAAGGTGAACCGGGCCTCGGACTCGGTGTCGGAGATGCCGATGTTGAACAGCCGGGCGTCGACGCCGTGTTCGGCGACGTTGCGGCTGAGCAGCTCGAACAGCGGCGGGGCCGGCTCGAAGGTGTAGGCCGTCACGTCCTTGGCCTCGTAGTGCGCGAAGAGCGTGAAGAGGCCGATGTTTCCGCCGACGTCGACGACGGTGGCGCCGTCGGGGAGGGTGATCCCGTTCTTGGCGTAGACGCGGTGGTCGAAGATGTCCTCGTAGAAGTGGAGGGTCTCCGCCTCGTTCTGGTGCGAGACCATCAGGCCGTTGGGGAGCCGGAAGCGGGCCAGCGAGCTGCCGGTGTGCGAGGAGCCGGACCCGTCCCCGGCCAGCGCCTCCTGCGGGTCCCGGCCGGCGCGCAGCGCGTCGAGGGCGGTCGCGGTCCGCGCGAGCGTGGCCCACTCGTAGATCTGGCGCAGCGTCGGCTCGACGGAGAAGGCGCGGGAGATCCGCAGGATCAGGCGGGTGGCCAGCAGCGAGTTGCCGCCCAGCTCGAAGAAGGAGACGTCCCGCGGGAGCTGCTCCTCGGTCTTCAGCAGCCGGGCCCACAGGGCGTGCAGCTCCTGCTCGGTGGCGCCGGGCTCGCCCTCGGCGGCGGCCGGGGCCGGGGCCGGGGCGGTGATGCCGTCGGTCGCGAGGTCCTGGGCGGGATGGACCGTCCAGTCCACGGCGCCGCCGGCCAGCCACAGCCGGCCCAGCGCCTTGAGGGCGACGGCCGTGTCGGAGCGGCGCTCCAGCGGGTGGCGCATCGAGGCGATGACGGCGCCGTTGCCCACGCCGCGTACCTCGGTGGCGAGGCTGGCGAGGGTCTGGCCGGGGCCGGCTTCGAGCAGGACGTGGTCCTCGCCGATGGCGCGCAGGCCGTCGGCGAAGCGGACCGGGCTGACGAGGTGGCGGGCCCAGTAGCGCGGGTCGGTGGCCTGCTCGTCGGTGATGAGCTCGCCGGTGACGTTCGAGACGTACGGGATGCTCGGCGCGTTGAGCGTCAGGGTCCGCGCGAGCGCGGTCAGCTCGTCCGCGACCGGCTCCATCATCGTGGAGTGGAAGGCGTGCGTGGTGGTGACCCGGCGGTTGACGACCTCGCGCGTGCGCAAGGAGGCCTCCAGCGCGGCGATGTCCTGCTCGGGGCCCGCGACCACGCAGAACGCGTCACCGTTGACGGCGGACAGCGAGAGGTTCGGACCGAGCAGGGCCACCGTGTCCTGCTCCGGCAGCATGACGGCGAGCATGGCGCCCTGCGGCAGCGCGTCGATGAGCGCGGCGCGCCGGGCGACCAGGGTCAGCGCGTCCTTGAGGGAGAGCACCCCGGCCAGCGTCGCGGCCACGTACTCGCCCAGGCTGTAGCCGGTCAGGACGGCGGGGCGGGCGCCCCAGCTGCGCCACAGCCCCGCCAGGGCGTACTCGATGACGAAGAGCGCGGGCTGGGCCAGCTTCGTGGCGTTCAGCCGGCGCTCCTCGGCGCTGACCGGCCCGCTGTCGCGGCCGAGCATGCGGCGCAGGTCCATGGCGGGCGCCTTCGCACCGTCGCCGGCCTGCGATGCGGCGGCCCGCCCGGCGCCGGCCGGGAAGATCACCTCGCGGATGTCCAGACCGAGGTCGGGGGCGAGCAGTTCGGCGCAGCGGTCGACCTCGGCGCGAAAGACGGGGAAGTCGCGGTACAGGTCGCGGCCCATGCCCAGGTAGTGGTCGCCCAGGCCCGGGAAGAGGAACGCCAGCGGCGCGTCGGCCCTGCCGGTCTCCTTGGCACCCAGCTCGGCCGGACCCTCGGGGCCCGTCAGGACGGCGCCGCGGTGCGCGCCGGAGCCCGCCCCCGCGCCGACGGCGCGCCGGGCCACCGGGGCGGCGGCCGGGGCGCCGGCCGCGCCTTTGAGGGCGGCGAGTCCCGCGTCGAGGGAGGCACCGTTGGTCCCGCTGACCAGGTCGAGGTGGAACGGGAGCGGACCGGTCGGCGGACCCGCCGCTTCGTGCCTCTCCTCGGCGGTGATCGTGTTGGGGGTCATACCTCTCCTTGGGTGTGTCGGAAAGCCGGGCGAGCGGCCGGATCACGGCCGCTCGGGCCGAACAGCGGGTGCCGCAGGTGCACGCAAAGCAACCCCGGCCTGGGTGACCGGGGCTGCACATGTGTGAGGAGCGCCCGCGTGCCGCCCTGGTATCTGTCCGAGGATTCCGTCGTGACCAGCGTGGTCAGCCCTGCTTGAGCAGAGCCGGAGCAGCGGTGGACGCGGCCACGGGGAACTGGTGCTGTGACCGGAAAGGTTCACGGGTCCCGGCCACAGCACTAGGCGGCGCGGGTCGGGACCTGGGACTCGGCGTGGGCCTTGGCCAGGTTCAGGGTCGCCGTGCTGTTGCGGCCGAGCGCCTCGCGGACGTAGCGGCGGCATTCGGCGATGCCGGCCTCGGGGCCCAGGACGCGGGTGATGTTCTCCTCGCGCAGCACGACGCTGTGCTGCGAGGTGACGGTCACGCCGGTCGCGTCCTCGACGAGCGACCACTCGCCGGTGTGGGCCGACATCAGCAGGGGCGTCGCCGTCTGCTTGTAGACGATGCGCTGGGCGTGCGGGAAGCAGACGCGGACCGACTCGGTGGTGTGCGAGCTGCCGTCGGCGGTCAGCGTGTCCATGGACATGATCTGGACGCCCGGCTCGGGCTCCGTCAGGTCCAGGCGCGAGACGTGCGGGACCAGCGTGGGCCAGTCCTGGACGCGGTGCAGGAAGTCGTAGACGCGCTCGGCCGGGCCGTCGACGCGTACCGAGTCCTCGAAGGACATCACCAGGTCGTCGAGGCGCTCCCAGCCCTCGGCGAGCTGCTTGATGTTGCCGAGCTCGGCGCGGCTGTTGGTGTCGGTGGCGCTCTCCACCCAGGCGACGGAGTCGGCGTCGTCGCCGGCGACGGTGAAGTCGTGCAGCAGGACCAGCCGGCAGGCGGCGGCGCCGCGCGGTTCGACGATCCAGGTGCCGCCCATCGACTCCAGCGGGGAGGCGGGCACCTCCTGGCGGAACTCGATGCGGCGCTGCGCCACGTCCAGGGTGCGCCGCGAGGTCCAGGACTTGATCTGGCCGTTGGCGGTGGCCCACATGCGCAGGCGCTCGCGGGAGCCGTCGGACTCCAGCTGCTCGACGTGGACGTTGGGCGGGAAGTACAGCGGCCACTTGGCCGCGTCGGCGATCAGGCCGTAGACCACCCCGGCGGGGGCGGCGACGGTCACCTCGTGCGTCGTGCGGTGCACACGCTCAGCGGACATCGTGGAATTCCTGCTTTCCGGATCAGAAGTTGCCGAGGCCGCCGCAGACGTTGAGCGCCTGCGCGGTGATGGACGAGGCCACGTCGGTGGTCAGGTAGCCGACCAGGCCGGCCACCTCCTCGGGGGTGGAGTAGCGGCCGAGCGGGATCTTCGAGGTGAACTTCTGCATGATCTGCTCCTCGGAGGTGTCGTACGCGGCCGCGTAGCCGGTGCGCACGCGCTGGGCCATCGGGGTCTCGACGTATCCGGGGCAGACCGCGTTGACGGTGATGCCGGTGGGGGCGAGCTCGTTGCCGAGGGACTTGGTGAAGCCGACGACGCCGTGCTTGGAGGCAGAGTAGGGGGCGCCGAGCACGACGCCCTGCTTGCCCGCGGTGGAGGCGATGTTGATGATGCGGCCGTACGAGGCGCCCTCGAGGCCGCCGTTCTTGAGGACCTCGCGCGTCAGCAGGAAGACGCTGTTGAGGTTGGTCTGGATGACGTCGTACCAGAGCTCGTCGGTAAGGTCGGCGGTCGGACCGCCGCCGCTGCGGCCGGCGTTGTTGACGAGGACGGAGATCGGTCCGAAGGCCTGGACGGCGGCGGCGACCAGCGCCTTGACGGACGCGGCGTCGCGGACGTCGGCGGCGGCTCCCTCGACCTCCAGGCCCTCGGCCCGCAGGTCCTCGACCGTCTGCTTGACCTGCTGCTCGGTGCGAGCGCAGAGGAAGACGCGGTGTCCGCGGCGGGCGAGATCGCGGACCACGGCCAGCCCGATCCCGCTCGTACCCCCGGTGACCAGGGCTACCGGCTTCGTCTCTGTCGTCATCGGTGTACCTCCAGAACGGCGTTGATGCTCCGACCGTGTCCTGGACCCCTTGACGCCCGCACGAACGCCGCTGGAGGAGGGGTCGCGGCCGTCCGGCCCGGCGGCCGGTTCGAGAGGTCTTCGAATCCCGCTCGACCCGCGGCGGCAAGGGTGGGGGCACCCACCAGATCGGAGTCCTCCATGACCATCCAGGCCGGCATCGGACAGCAGGCCGCCGCGGCCTTCGGCACCCTCTACGCCGAGGTCCAGCAGTTCTACGCCCACCAGATGCAGCTGCTGGACCTCGGCGAGTCCCAGCGCTGGGCCGAGACCTTCACCGAGGACGCCACCTTCGACGTGCCCACGCTGCCGGAGCCGGTGCGCGGCCGGCCGGGCCTGGTCGCCGCGACCAGCCGCACGGCGGCGCAGCTCGCCGAGGCCGGCCAGCGCCACCGCCACTTCATCGGCATGTTCGACGTCTCCGAGCGGCCCGACGGCACCGTGGACGTCCGCTCGTACGCGATCGTCTACGCCTCCGTCATCGGCGGCGACTCCCAGGTGCACCGGGTGTGCGTCTGCGAGGACGTCCTGGTCCGCGTCGAGGGCGCCCTGCAGGTCGCGACCCGCCGGGTGACCCGCGACGACCTGGCCTGACCGGCACTCCAGTGGCGCCCCGCCGTACCTCCATCCCGCATGAGCAGGCTCTGGGGCGTACGTGGGACGCGTCACCGCATCTCATGACCACCGCATCCCAACCGAAGTGCCACCTGTGGAGGTTTGCCGAAATGTCGCAGACGACGATCGCCCGGCCGGAGGTCTCGGCCTTTCAGGAGGCTGTGCAGGGCGCGGCGGACCGCCTCGTCGAGGCCGGCGCCGCGGGAGTCCAGTTCCGGGTCGCCCGGGGAGACGACTCCTTCGTCGTGACGTCGGGGATCGCCGAGCTGGGCTCCGACCGACCGGTGCCGGAGAACGGCCGCTTCCGCATCTCCTGCATCACCAAGCCGTTCGTCTCGGTCGTGGTGCTCCAGCTCGTCGCCGAGGGCAGGATCGTCCTCGACAACACGGTCGAGAGCTACCTGCCGGGCCTGCTGCCGTACGGTGAGAAGATCACCATCCGCAACCTCCTGCAGCACACCAGCGGCCTGTACAACTACATGGACTCGTTCCAGAAGCCGGGCGACCGCTTCCTGACCGAGCGCTACAAGCACTACGAGCCGACCGACCTGATCGCCATCGCGGCCGCCAAGCCGCTGGAGTTCGAGCCGGGCACCAAGTTCGCGTACTGCAACACGAACTACTTCATCATCGGCCTGCTCATCGAGAAGGTCACCGGCCGCTCGTACCGCACCGAGATCACCGAGCGGGTGCTGGAGCCGCTGGAGCTGACCGAGACGGTCCTGCCGGGCGACGACCCGAACATCCCGGAGCCGCACGCCCGCGGCTACATGCAGATCGGCGGCCGTCCCGAGGACGTCACGCTGATGAACCCGTCGGAGGCGGGCTGCGCGGGCGAGATCATCTCGACCACCCGTGACCTCGACACCTTCTTCGCGGCCCTGTTCGGCGGCAAGCTGCTGGCCGAGGCGGAGTTCACCGAGATGACCACGCCCCTCCCGCCGGAGATGATCGAGAACCTGCCGATGGGCATCGGCTACGGCCTCGGCATCATGAAGCTGGAGAATGACGGCGACCTCGACCTGTGGGGCCACGGCGCCGGCATCCCCGGCTACGCCACCTTCGCGGCCACCACGCGCGACCTCCAGCACCGCGTCCAGCTGTCGTTCACCATCGGCGACAAGGACTTCGGCCACGACGCGGAGCAGGCCGTCATCCGCGGTGTCAACATCGCCCTGGGCTTCTGAGCCGATGAGCCAGGACATCCACGCCTCCGTCACGAAGGCCGTCGTCGTCACCGGCGGCGGTACGGGCATCGGCGCGGCGACCGCCCGCGCCTTCGCCGAGGACGGCGCGCACGTGCTGGTCGTCGGCCGCAGCGAGGCGACGCTGAAGGAGACCGCGGACGGCCACGAGCGCATCCGCGTGCTCGTCGCGGACATCCACGACCACGACGCGCCGCGGCTGGTCGTCGAGACCGCGCTGCGCGAGTTCGGCCGGCTCGACGTGCTGGTCAACAACGCGGCCGTGACGGGCTTCGCCGCCCTGGACGGGCTGGAGCGGGACTCCGTGCGCGCCCAGCTCGGTACGAACCTGATCGCGCCGGTGTTCCTGACGCAGGCCGCGCTGGACGCCCTGGAGGCGACCAAGGGCGTGGTCGTCAACGTCAGCTCGGCGGGCTCGCTGGGCCGCCGCGCCTGGCCGGAGAACTCGGTCTACGGCATGGCCAAGGTCGCGCTCGACTTCCTCACCCGTACCTGGGCCGTGGAGCTCGCGCCGCGCGGCATCCGCTCGGTGGGCGTCGCGCCGGGCGTGGTGGACACGGGCGTCGGCGTCCGCGCCGGCATGCCCGAGGAGGCGTACCGGGGCTTCCTGGAGCAGGTGGCCGGGCAGATCCCCTCGGGCCGGGTCGGCCGCCCCGAGGACATCGCCTGGTGGATCGTCCAGCTGACCCGTCCGGAGGCGGTGTACGCCAACGGCACGGTCCTGGCGGTCGACGGCGCCCTGTCGGTGACCTGACCGGCACGCACCACACGGCGGAAGGGGCCGCCCGCGCACCGCGCGGGCGGCCCCTTCCCGTTCCCGGGCCCTCGGCCCGGCGCGGTCAGCGGGCGACGGTGGCCGTGACGTAGCGGACCGGCACCTCGATGACGACCGGGCCGCCGTCGGCGGCGCGCAGCGCGTCCAGGGCGGTGATCAGGCGCTCGCGCAGGGCGGCCGCCTCGTCCTGCGGCAGGTGCTGCCACAGCAGCCGCATGCCCTGCGTGTGCGACCAGTCGACCCAGGCCTCGCCGGACTCGGCCGTCATCAGGACCGGCTCGTCGGTGATCTCGACGTCGGTGAAGCCCGCCTTCTCCAGCGCCGCCGTGAGGTCCCGGGGGTCCTCCAGCCAGGAGTGCAGCTGGCGGTGGAGCTGCTCGGGGTGCCAGGCCTCCGGCAGGTGCTGGAGCAGCTCGAACGGGATCAGCGGCGTGAACAGCGGCGGCAGGAAGGGGAAGGTGTCGCGGGTGAAGACCGGGCTGGTGAAGGCGATCCGGCCGCCGTCGGCGAGCAGGTCCGCGTAACGGGCCAGCGCGGCGCGCGCGTCGGGCAGGAAGATGACGCTGTAGCTGCCGAGCGCCAGGTCGAAGGAGCGGGCCGGCAGCTCGGGGTGCTCGCCGTCCATCACGCGCAGTTCGACGTTGGTGATGCCCTGGCGCTCGGCCTCTCGGCCCGCCTCCTCGATCATCGCGTCGGCGATGTCGATGCCCAGCGCGGTGCCGGCCGGGGCGACCAGCTGCGCGGCGGGCAGCAAGGTGGCCCCCAGGCCGCAGCCGATGTCCAGCACCCGCTCCCCCGGGCCCGGCGCGGCCAGCTCGACGAGCCGGCTGCCCATGGGGGTGAAGAACTCCACGCCGAGGCGGTCGTAGGTGGCCGCCGCCCCGTTGAAGGCGGCGGTGACCTTCGTCTTGTAGGTGTCGGTGGCAGTGGCGGTTTCCACATTCAGCTCCGGGGTGGTCGGGCGGCCTTTCGGCCATGCGCACCCATCGTCCGGGGGGCGCCCCGGGTGGCGGTGGAGCTTTCTTCGAGACCGGCTCGACGCCTGGTGCGCGGACCGTCCAATTCTTTTCCAAAATGCCTCGGAATCCGCTGGGGGTGAGGACTTTTCGGAAATCACGAGCTTGTCCGGCCACCGTATTGCGCAGCAAGATTGCGCGGGACCCGCACAGCTGCTGGAGGAAAACCCGTGGAGGGAATTCGATGAGCGCCCAGATAGACGCGGTACGCCGGATGATCGAGGCGTACAACACCGGAAATACCGCGGACGTGGCGGAATACATTCACCCGGATTACCTCAATCCGGCGGCCATGGAGCACATGGACCTGCGCGGCCCCGACTCGTTCGCGATGGCCGTGAAGTGGCTTCGGATGACCTTCTCCGAGGAGGCGCGCCTGGAAGAGGTGCAGCTGGAGGAGCAGGGCGAGTGGGTGCGCGCCTATCTCGTGCTCTACGGCCGCCACGTGGGCGAGCTGGTCGGCATGGCTCCCACCGGGCGGGTGTTCTCCGGGGAGCAGATCCACCTGATCCGCTTCGTCGACGGCAAGATCCGCGACCACCGCGACTGGCCGGACTACCAGGGCACGTACCGTCAGCTCGGCTCCCCGTGGCCCGAGCCGCAGGGCTGGAGGGACTGAGGTGTTCCTGATCACCGGAGCCACCGGCAAGGTCGGCCGCGAGGCCGTCGACCAGCTGCTCGCGCTGGGCCACCCGGTCCGCGCCCTCAGCCGCACCCCCGAGGAGGCGAACCTCCCGCAGGGCGTCGAGGTCGTGGCGGGCAGCCCCGCCGACCGCGACTCCCTCACCGCCGCGTTCGACGGCGTGAGCGCCGCACTGGTGGTGCTCTCGGGCGACGTCGGCGGCGAGGCCGCCAACGTCGCCGCCGCGGCCCGCGCGGCCGGCACCGCCAAGATCGTGCTGCTCTCCTCGGGCGGCATCGAGCACCCGCTGCCGCACGGCATCGCCGACGAGCACCGGGCCGCCGAGGTGGCGATCGAGGAGTCCGGCGTGCCGTGGACCTTCCTGCGCCCCGGCCCGTTCCACGCCAACACCTCCTGGTGGATCAGGACGGTGCGCGAGGACAGCGCGGTGCGCTGCTGGATCGGCGACAACCCGGGTGCGCCGATCGACGAGTACGACATCGCCTCGGTCGCCGTGGTCGCGCTGACCGAGGAGGGCCACACCGGCCGGTCCTACCTGCTCACCGGGCCCGAGACGCTGACCTCGAAGGAGCAGGCGCGGATTCTGGGCGAGGTGCTGGGCCGGGAGCTGGACTTCTCGGTGGCTCCCCCCGAGGAGGTCGTCGAGGTGTTCACCGGGATCACCGGTGACCGTGCGGCCGCCGAGACCAACGTCGCGGCCCTGCACAGCCCCGAGGTGCCGTGGGCCAAGCCCACCTCCGCGGTGCGCGACCTGACCGGGCGCGAGCCGCGCCCCTACCGCGAATGGGCCGTGGAGAACGCGGCCCTCTTCGGCTGAAGAGCCGAAACCGAAACTCAGGGGGATTGAGATGACTGACATCCTGGTGACCGGGGCGACCGGTCTGCAGGGCGGCGCCGTGGCCCGCGAGCTGGTGCGGCGCGGCCGTGCCGTGTCGGCGCTGGTGCGCAATCCGGAGTCGGAGCCGGCGCGGGCGCTGGCCGAGCTGGGCGTGAACCTGGTCCGCGGCGACCTCGACGACGAGGCCTCGCTGCGACCGGCGCTGGAGGGCTTCCACGGACTGTTCTCCGTGCAGAACTTCATGACGCCGGCCGGGCTCGGCGGCGAGGTCCGCCAGGGCCGCGCGCTGGCCCGGGCCGCGAAGGCGGCCGGCATCGGCCACGTGGTCTACAGCTCGGTGGGCGGCGCCGAACGGCACAGCGGCATCCCGCACTTCGACTCCAAGCGGGGCATCGAGCGGTACCTGGAGAGCAAGGGCATGCCGCTGACGGTGCTGCGCCCGACGTTCTTCATGGACAACTTCGCGGCGCACGGCCCGCAGGTGGTCGACGGCACGCTGGTGGTGCAGCTGGCGCTGAAGCCCGACACCCGGGTGCAGTTCATCGCCGTCGACGACATCGGCTTCTTCGCCGCCGAGGCCTTCGACAAGCCCGAGCAGTACGCCGGCCGCGCGGTGGAGATCGCGGGCGACGAGCTGACCGCGGCCGAGGTGGCGCAGGCCTTCGCGGAGCGCAGCGGCCTGCCGGCGCGCTTCGAGGAGGTGCCGCTGGACGCGGTCGCGAACAACCCGTACATCCCCAACGGGCCGGAGATCGCCCTGATGTTCGAGTGGTTCCAGTACCACGGGTACGAGGCGGACATCGCCGCGCTGCGGGCCGAGCACCCGGCCCTGCAGTCCTTCGCGACGTACCTGAAGGGCATCGAGGTCCCCACCGCCTGACCGGGCGGGGACGTGAGAAGGCCCGCGGGGCCGCGACCGGTGGTCGCGGCCCCGCGGGCCTGTTCCCGTGGCGCGGGAAGGTCAGGCGTGGCAGGCGGGCAGCCCGCCGTTGAACTCGGCCATCTCCTGGAACAGGGCGCCGACGTCGAGCGGGGCGCCGGGGGCGGCCCCGGCCAGCTCGGCGTACGCCCGGTGCAGGTTCGGTACGAGGCGTTCCGCGTCGAGCAGGTCCCCGAAGGGGCCCGGCCGCGCTTCGGCGGCGAGCTCGAGCGGGGTCAGTCCGGCCGCCGCCCCGCTCGCGGCGAGCTCGGCGATCCAGCGGAAGTAGGCCTCGTTCGCGTCGATGAGCTCGGGCCCGCCGACCGGGCCGTGGCCGGGGACGACGGTCTCGGCGCCCAGGGCGCGCAGCCGCTCCATCGCGGCGAGGGAGCCCGAGACGGACCCCATCAGGCAGAACGGGGCGGCGTTCGACATCACCAGGTCGCCGGCGAACAGCACCCGCTGCTCCGGCAGCCACACGGCGGTGTCGTTGGTGGTGTGCGCGGCCGGTCCCAGGTGCAGCAGTTCGGCGCGTACGCCGCCGATGTGCAGGGTCAGCGCGTCGCGGTAGGTGACGTCGGGGAGCGCGAGCTCCAGGTCGCCCCAGCAGACGTCCGGCCACAGGCCGGTCAGGTGCAGTCCGGCCAGGTCCATCATGGTGCGGGTCTGTTCGTGGGCGATGACCACGGCCTCGGGGAAGAGGTAGTTCCCGAAGGTGTGGTCGCCGTGGAAGTGCGTGTTGACCAGGGCCCGCGGGGGCCCGGGGACCAGGCGCAGCACCTCGGCGCGCAGGTCGCGGGCCCGCCGCTCGGTGGCGACGGTGTCGACGAGCAGGCTCTGCCCGTTCCCGCCGGCGACCAGGCCCGCGTTGTTCAGGCACCAGCCGCCGTCGCCCTGGACGTACGCGTACACGCCGTCCGCGATCTCCGTGGTGGTGGCTTCCGCCGCGGTGGCCAGGGGGGTCGGAGTCAAGGTCACATCACGTCCGCCGGGACGAACTCCAGCTCCTTCAGCATCGGAAGGTAGTTGAAGACGTCGTAGTGCTCGATGATCAGGCCGGCCTCGTCGAAGCGCAGCTCCTCGAGCATGTACCAGGTGACCTTCTTGCCGGTGGGGGCCTTGTCGAAGAACTGGCCGAGGTGGGTCGCGGTCACCGTGATGCGCAGGATGACGCGGTCGCCCTCGGAGACGGCGCTCTTGACGTCCAGGTGGAGGTCGGGGAAGGCGGCGAGGCCGCCCCGCATGGCGCCGATCATCTGCTGGGTGTCGACGGGGCGGTCCTCGGAGAAGTGCCGGATGTCCGGGGACCAGTGCTTGAGGATGCCGTCCAGGTCCCAGCGGTTCCAGGCGGCGGCGCAGTCGAGCGCGATCTGCTTGTTGCGCTCCTGGACGGTCTGCGCGGCGGTGGCGCCGGCGGCGGGCTCGGTCAGGGTGAGGGACATGGCCGGATTCCTTCTCTGGGTGCGCGTGCGGGGGGGGCGGGTCAGGGGATGAGGACGTGCTTGCCGACGGTGGCGCCGTCGAGAAGGGCCCGGACCGCGGCGGCGGCGCCGCTCAGCGGGTGGCGGCCGGCGATCTGGGGCCGCAGCACGCCCTCGGCGGTCAGCCGGCACAGCTCGGTGTAGTCGGCGTTGAAGTCCGGGCCGGGCTTGACGTAGTACATCGTCATGCGGCGGCCGCCGGTCAGGCCGAGGTGGCGGGTGAACCAGCGGGCCACCGTGCGGCGCAGGGCCGGGACGTGCGGCCGGAACCACTGGCCGGGCCGGTAGCCGGCGACCGAGGAGTCGAAGGAGACGAGCGTGCCGCCCTCGACGAGCACCTTCCAGGCCGCGTCCAGTCCGGAGCCGCCGATGTGGTCGAAGACGGCGTCGACGCCGCGCGGGGCGAGCCGGCGCACGGCCTGGACGAGGTCGGGGGTGCGGTAGTCGAGCGGCTCGGCGCCGAACTCCCGCACGGTGTCGTGCTTGGCGGGCGAGGCGGTGCCGATGACGCGCAGCCCGTGGTGGACGGCGAGCTGGGTGAGCAGGGCGCCCACCCCGCCGCTGGCACCGTGCACGAGGACGGTCCGGCCGGGGGCGAGCTTCGTCAGGCGGTGCAGCATCTGGTAGGCGGTGACGCCGTTGGTCACCAGCGAGACGGCCACGGCCGCGTCCAGCTCCGCGGGCACCGCGGCCAGCGTCTTGGCGGGCAGTTCGACGTACCGCTGCCAGGCGCCCTGCCGCGGCATGGCGGCGATCCGGTCGCCCTTCTTCCAGCCGGTGACGCCCGGGCCGACCTCGGTGATCGTGCCGACGAGGTCGTAGCCGGGCACGAAGGGGAACTTGGGCGGGAAGGGGTGCAGGTGCTGGAGCATCTGCACCTCGGCGTAGGAGACGCCGGCGGCCTGGACCTCGACGACGACCTTGCCCTTGCCCGCGGTGGGGCGGGGGCCCCCGGCGCGGACGATGTGCTGCTCGGGCTCGCCGCTGCCGGTCATCCGCACCAGGACGTTGGCCTCGGTGCCCGCGGCCCGCGCCGCGGCGGAGGCGGCGCGCTCGGCGGAGGCGGTGCTCATGCGGCCGCCTCCTGGGCGAGCGGGGCGAAGTCTGCGGCGTGGTCGGCGGCCCAGCGCGCGAAGGTCAGCGCGGGGCGGCCGGTGACCTTCTCGACGGTGTCCACCGGCACGGGCGGGTTGGCGACGGCGTCCGCGAGGTAGCCGAGGACCATCTCGACGACCGGGGCGGGCATGGCCTGGCCCATGAAGTGCCGGGCCTGGTCGGGGGTGATCTCCTGGAAGGCGACCGGGCGGCCGATGGCCTGGGCGATCTGCGCGACCTGGTCGGCCTGGGTGACGGCTTCGGGGCCGGTGAGCACGTACGCCTGGCCGGCGTGGCCGTCCTCCAGCAGCGCGGCCGCGGCGACGGCGGCGACGTCCGCCTCGTGGATCAGCACGCGCGGGGCGTTGCCGTAGGGGGCGCGGACGACGTCCTCGGTGCGGATGGAGTGGGCCCACTTCCACAGCACGTTGGTGGCGAACTCGTCCGGGCGCACGAAGGTCCACTCGATGCCGGACTCCTCGACGGCGCGCTCCACGGCGCGGTGGTGCTCCCCGCTGTGGTTGTCGCCGGAGGTGTCGAGCACGGAGGACGAGGAGAGCACGACGATCCGGCGGACCCCGGCCTCCTTGGCCGCGGCGACGACCTCGCGGGCGGTCTCGGGGACCGGGAAGAGGTAGAGGCGCTCGACCCCGGCGAGCGCGGCGCGCACCGTCTCGGGGCGTTCGAGGTCGCCCTCGAAGACCTCGACCCCGTCCGGCAGCCCCGCGGTGGCGGGGGTGCGGGTGAGCGCACGTACCGGCACTCCCGCGGAGACGAGGCGGCCGACCACGTGGCGGCCCACGGAACCCGTGGCTCCTGTCACCAGAACTGTCACTCGTCTGCTCCACCCTGTTCACACCCGGTGGCCCCGGGTATCTCCGTCGCTTGTGCTGCCAGCCTCGGGCGGGGGTCTGGAGGGCTCTTGGGGGGGGCTTGGAGGGCGGGTCGAGAGGGGCCGCGCGGCGGCTCAGTCCGTGGCTAGGGTGTGCTGGTACCGGTCCTTCCGGTTCCGCGAGGGCTGCGGCTCCCGCTGGTCGACGTACTGTTCGATGCCGTCGAGGACGCGTTGCAGTCCGAACTCGAAGCCGCCGTCGGCCCCCAGGCCGGCGCCGGGCTCCTCGAAGACTCCGGACAGCCACACGCGCGTGAGGTGGGGGTAGTGGGAGAAGGGGATCAGCCGTTCCAGCAGCGGGCCGCTCTGCTCGTACCACTCCTCGTAGCTGAGCCCGGAGCGGCGCTCGTCGCCCTCGGCGTCGGCCGACTGCTGGGCGGCGCCGCGGACGTAGCCGTTGACCAGGTGGACGACGGTGAGCATGTCCCTCTCGGGCAGGCCGGTGGTGGCGACGGCGCCGAGCACCGCGTCCCACACGGCGGTCTCGTGAGGACCCATCAGCATGCGGGAGGAGAAGAGCGGCGCCGCCCAGGGGTGGCGCCGGGCGATGTCCCGGCTGCCGCGGGCGTAGGTCTCCAGCGCCTCGCGCCAGTGGGCGGCGCCCTCGAGGGAGGGGGATTCGCCGAGGACCTCGTCCAGCATGCAGTTGACCAGTTCGGCCCGGCCGGGGACGTACGTGTAGATCGACATGGTGGAGACGCCGAGCGGCTCGGCCACCTTGCGCATCGAGAGCGCGTCCAGGCCCTCGGCGTCGGCCAGTTCGATCGCGGCGCGCACGACGCGGTCCACGGTCAACTGCTGGCGGGGTCCGCGGGCCGGACGGGCAGGAGCGGCCGCCGGGTCCGTGTCGCGGGAGCGCCACAGCAGGGCCAACGTCCGTGCGGGGTCCATCTTTCGGCCGACTTCTCTGCCCATGGCTGGTTTGGCCCCTTTCTGAAGAGGTAACTCTGTACACCGTACAGATTGACTCTGTACGGTGTACAGAGTCACTGTCGCGGTGGTCATTCCCCCGCGGCGGCCGCGGCAGTGACTTTCCCATACGCAGCAGAGAGCGAGACGCCCTTGTCCTCCACCACCGACCACGGCGCCGCAGCCCCCGAGACGGCGCGCGAGACCACCCCCCGCCCGAAGGGCAAGAAGTTCGAACTGGGCAGGGGCGCCCGCAAGCTGACCCTCGCCGTCCACGTGGTGACCTCGGTCGGCTGGGTCGGCCTCTCCCTGTCCATGGTGGTGCTCGCCATCATGGGAGTGACCACGAAGGACGCGGCGATCGCCAAGGGCGTCTACTACGCGATGTACGTCTTCGACGACACGAGCGTGACGGTCTTCAGCCTCGCCGCCGCGATCACCGGCATCCTGCTGTCCTGCGGGACCAAGTGGGGCCTGCTGCTGCACTGGTGGATCATCGTGAAGTGGGTCATCACCCTGTTCATGACGTTCTTCGCCTGGTTCGTGATCCACCCGACGGTCATGGAGGCCAGCGAGCGCACGGCCGAGGCCGGCGGCGCCGCGCCGGATCCGGGGGCGGCCGGCGACTTCCTGGCGTGGAGCGTGCCCCTGTTGTTCGTCCTGCTGACCGTCGCCGCGGTGGTCTCGGTGTACAAGCCCTGGGGCCGCACCTCCCGCGGCAAGGCCGCCCAGCCGGCGGGCCGGCGCACCAGGAACGCCTGAGCCCGGCCGGACCGCGCCGAAGCCCCCGACACCGCACGGTGTCGGGGGCTTCGGCGCGTCACCCGGGGCGCGCAGGGCTCGGCCCTATTCGGCCCGGGCCGCGTCGAAGGCGGTGCACCACGCGGGGAGGCTGGGGGCGTCCAGCAGGCTCGTCCCCATCAGCAGGGCGCTGAAGCCATGGCGCAGGAGGCCTGCCGCGCGGGCGGGGGTGTCGATGGCGCTGGCGCTGACCGGGAAGCGGGTGCCCGTGCGCAGCACGTCGGGCAGCAGGGCCGCGCCGCGGTCCACGTCGCCCGCGAGGCGCTCGCGGGTGGCGATGTCCTTGTTGTTGACGGCGACCACGCACTGCGCGCCGCGGTGCACGGCGGCCGCCTCGGCGGCGTCGGCCACCTCCACGAACGGGGTCAGGCCGCAGTCCAGGGCGTGGTCGGTGAGCCGGGCCAGGGATCCCGCCGGGAGCACCTTGGCGGTCAGCAGGACGGCGCAGGCGCCCAGGTCGCGGCTGCGCTCGAGCTGGCGGCGGCTGGTGAGGAAGTCCTTGCGCAGCAGCGGGAGCCGGGTGAGCGCGGCGACCTCGGCCAGCAGGTCCTCGCTGCCGCCGAACCAGCGGCCGGTGACGACGGAGACGCAGGGGGCGCCCGCCTCCTCGTAGCCGCGGACGATCTCGGCGACCGAACGCCCCCGGGTCAGGTCCCGGCCGTCGGCGTCCTGCCGTTTGACCTCCATGACCAGCGGGCGACGGGCCGTGGCGAGGGCGTCGGTGAAGGCGGTCATCGGGGTCTCCAGGCTCGGGTGACGGCGGCGGCGCGGCCCGCGTCCAGCAGGCCGCCGGCGCCCCGGGCCGCCGAGTCGGCGTCGATCCCGAGGAAGCGGGGATGGGCCACCGCCCCCGCGAACGCCTCCCGGTTGCCCGCGTGGAGGCCGCCGGCGAGGAGGAACGGCAGGCCGGTGCGGTCGGCCAGCGCGGTGACGGCGGCGTCGTCCAGGGTGCGGGCGGTGCTGCCGATCCGGCCGTCGGGTGCCACCGCGTCGTACAGGAAGCAGTCGGCGCCCGCCCGTTCGTAGGCGGCGGTCAGCCCGCGCTCGGCGCACGCGCCGTCCTTCAGGTGGAGCACCTTGGCGATCTTCAGGCCGGGCGGGCCGTCCCGGCGCAGCGCGCGCACCACCGACGGCGGCTGGTAGCCGTGCAGCTGGACCCACGGGACCGAGGCGGCGGCGACCGCCGCCAGCAGCGGAGCGGGCTCGGCGGCGAAGGTGACCAGCACCGGGGCCACGCCCCGCTCGCGGGCCGCGGCGGCCAGCTCGGCCAGCTGCCCGGAGCTCAGCTCCGCGGGGCCGCCCGGCACCCGGTACCAGAGCCCGACCAGGTCCGCGCCGGCCTCGGCCATGTCACCGATCTCGGCGGCGGTGGTGGCCCCGCAGAACTTGACGAGCACTACGCCGCCGCCGTCTGCCGCGCGTCGCGTACGAGCGAACCCGCGGCGAACGCCGTGCCGTCGGCGCCGATCAGCCCGGGGTGGGCGGCCCGCAGGTCGGCGAGGACCGCTTCGTACGGGAGGTCGTCGAACTCCCCGTGGAAGCGCAGGAACTCCATCTGGCGCCGGCCCTGGAGGTCGAAGGGGTGGTGCAGGCTGTCGCGGGTGCCGTCGAAGTCGAGCGGAGCCATCCCGTAGAGCCGGCACAGCGTCTTGTTGAACACCGGGGTGGCCTTCACCCAGCCGTTCTCCAGCCGCACCGAGGTCAGGCAGTGCTGGTGGAAGACGTCGCCGCCCAGCAGCTCCTTGAGGCGGTCGGACGCGAGGTGGTTGCGCACGTCGGTCAGCACCAGCCGGGCGGGGATGCCCAGCGCACGCAGCCCGGCCGTGTACAGCACCGACTTGTGCAGGCACATCCCGGAGCCCGCGGTGGCCACGCTGCCGGCCCGCAGGCCGGTGCGGGACAGGTCCGCCCCGTAGACCTCGTAGCGGATCCGGTCGCGCACCGCGTAGTACAGCGCGACCGCCCGGGCGGTGGGCGTGGCGGCGTCGGCCGGCACGGCGCGCGCCACGAACGCGCGGACCTCGGGCGAGCGGTGGTCGATGAACTCGGTGGCGGCGAGCGCGGCGTGCCCGGTCGGCGTGGTGCTCATGGGTGGTCTCTGCTTCCGTTTCGGGGGCGGGGGCGGACTGCGCCGCGGGCGGCCCGGGTCACAGCCCGAGCAGGGAGGCGATGCGGTTGCGCTGGATCTCCGAGGTGCCGGAGTAGATCGTCCCGGCGACCGCGTTGCGCAGCTCCTTCTCGATGCCGTACTCGGCCATGTAGCCGTTGCCGCCGAAGATCTGTACGGCGTTCAGGGCGGAGGCGACGTTGGCCTCGCTGGTGACCAGCTTGGCCATGGCGATGTCCCGCGTGACGGTCTCGCCCGCCGCCATCTTCTCGGCGGTCGCGTAGAGCCAGTGGCGGGCCGTCTCCACGCCGACCTCCATGTCCACGATCTTGTGGGACACGGCCTGGTACGAGCCGATGGGCTGCCCGAACTGGGTGCGGCCGCGGGCGTACTCGACGCACCGCGCCACCCGGTGGCGCATCTCCCCCGCGTTGATCACGAAGGAGCACAGGATCTCCCAGCGCATCACGTGGTCGAGGACCAGGAAGCCGCCCCCGACCCGCCCGACGACGTGCGAGGCGGGCACCCGGCAGTCGTCGAAGTACAGCTCGCTCAGCGGGGAGGTGCGCAGGCCCATCTTGGCGATCGGGCCGCCCACGGTCAGACCCGGGGTGTCGCGCTCCACCAGGAACGCGGTGATGCTGAGCGGGCCCGGGCGGTCGCTGGTGCGGGCGTACACGGTGAGCAGGTCGGCGACCGGCCCGTTGCTGACGAAGGCCTTGCTGCCGTTCAGCACGAAGTGGTCGCCGTCGCGCACCGCGCGGGTCCGCATGGCCAGCGCGTCGGAGCCGCTGCCGGGCTCGCTGATCGCGTGCGCGCCGATCAGCCCGCCCGAGCAGATGCCCGGCAGGAAGCGGTCCTTGAGCTCCGGGGAGCCGAAGCGGTGCAGCGGCACCCCGGTGGAGACGATGTGCGTGCACACCGAGAAGTTCAGGCCGGCGTCCCGGCAGCCCTCGCCGAGCCCTTCCAGCACGTACATGGTGGTGAGCAGGGACTGGCCCAGCCCTCCCCACCGTTCGTCGAAGGGCAGGCCCAGGATGCCGGTCGCCGCCACGGCCGCCCAGTTCTCCCGGGAGAAGGCCGCCTCGGCGTCCCGCTCGACGTGCCCGGCGCTCAGCTTCTCCAGCCAGGGCGCCAGGCCGTCGCGCAGGGCCTGCTGGTCCGCGGTCCAGTTGGTCATCGGCTCAGTAGTGGGAGTACTCGGCGGAGTCCAGGTGGTGGACCTCGTCCCCGCGCAGGGCGGGCGTGAACATGCAGACCAGGCGCAGGTCCTCGTGCGGGGAGGCGACCAGCCAGTGGGCGTCGTGGCGGTCGAGCGCGTAGAGGGTGCCCGGGGTGATGGGGTGGGAGTTGCCGGCGGTGTCGATGACCTCGCCGCTGCCCTCGATGCAGTAGCAGCTCTCCATGTGGTTGCGGTACTCCAGGCGGGACTTGGTGCCCGCGCGGACGATGGTGTCGGTGACGGTGTAGCCGACCCCGTCCTGCTGGGTGAGGAAGCGGCGGCTGAGGCCGTTGCCCCAGTCGACGGTGGGGACCTCGTCGAGCTTGCGGACGATCATGATGGGGACTCCTTTGCGTCTGGGTCGGGCAGGCGGACGGTCCCGCCGGCCGTGCGCAGCTCCCGTACGAAGGAGGCGAACTCCTCGACGGGATCGCGGCCCTGGGTGAGGGCCGCTTCGATACGGGCCACCCCGGCGCTGCCGACCACGGCGGCGTCGGCGCCCAGGTCCGCCAGGAGCGCGATGTCCTCGGCCGTCTTGACGCCGAAGCCGACGGCGACGGGGACGGCGCAGGCGGTGCGCAGGGTGGCCAGCGCCCGGGAGAGCCGGGCGGGGTCGGGGGCGGCGGAGGTGCCGCTGCGCCCGTAGTGGGCGACCAGGTAGAGGTAGGCCGTGGCGTGGCGGGCCGCTTCGGCCACGGCCTCGGGGCCCGAGACCGCGTAGCAGGTGGTGACCAGCGGCAGCCCGGCCCGGTGCGCGGCCTCGTAGTGGGCGGTGCGCAGCCGCGGCGGTACGCCGTGCAGCAGCAGCCCGTCGCAGCCGGCGTCGCGCACGGCGGCCGCGAAGTCGTCCGGGCCGGTGCCGCGCACGGTGTGGCTCCAGTCGGCGAGCAGCGCGATCCTCAGCCGGCGCAGGCCCGGGCGGATCCGGGCGACCGCGGCGAGGGTCTGCTCCAGGCCGGCCCCGGCGGCCAGCGCCCGGTCGGCGGAGCGGCGGACGACGGGGCCGTCGGTGACGGAGTCGGGGAACGGGACGGCGAGTTCCAGGCAGTCGACCTCGTTCTCGTCGAGCATCGCGGCGAGTTCTGGCAGCCGCTCCAGCGGCGGGTCCCCGGCGTTGAGGAAGACGGCGAGGCCGGGCCGGCCGGGCCGCCGCCGGGCGAAGAAGGGGTCCGGCTCAGGCATGGACGGCCGCCCGGGTCCGCAGCCGCTCCAGCAGCGCGAGCGCGCCGCCGTCGTGGATCACCGCCCGGGCGCGGGCCAGTGCCTCGTGCCAGTCGCCGGTGGTGTGTCCGGCTACGGCGAGGGCGGCGGCGTTGAGGCAGACCGTGTCCTCGGCGTCGGGGGTCCCCTCGCCGCCGAGGACGGCGAGGAAGTAGGCCACCGGGTCGGCGCCGCGCGGGCGCAGGCCCTCCAGGGTGCCGGGGCGCAGCCCGAGCAGGGCCGGGTCGAGGGTGAACTCGTCCTCGCCGCCGGGCTCGTAGGAGTTCACCCGGTTGTCGGCGCAGCCGAGGAGCTCGTCGGCGCCCGGGTCGTTGGCGGCCAGCCACACCCGGCGCCGGGCGGCGCGGGCGGTGTGCGCGGCGGCGGTGCGCAGCGCCGGCGCCAGGCGGGCGTCGGAGACGCCGGTGACCTGCGCGGAGACCGGCATGTCGGCGAGGAAGGGGCCGAGCGCGTTGACGCAGCGGCCGAGCCCGCGGATGTCCAGGGGCAGGACGGCGCGGGCCAGCAGGGCCAGTTCCGCCGGGTAGACGAAGGGCCCGGCGAAGGCGATGCCGCAGCCCTCCAGCGTCTCGTGGGTCTCCTCGTAGGACCGGGTGAGCGGGACGCCGAGGCGCTCCAGCAGGTCGACGGAGCCCATCGGGGAGGTGTAGGCGCGCGAGCCCGTCTTGACGACGGGGGTGCCCGCCGCGGCGGCGACCAGCGCGGCCGCGGTGGAGATGTTGAAGGTGCTCGGGCCGCCGCCGGTGCCGACGATGTTGACCGCGCCGTCGAAGGCCCCCGGGCCGCCTCCCGTGCGGCCCCCGTGCCCGGGGCGGCGTTCGGCGAGCGAGTCGAGCAGGGCGGTCAGGGTGGTGCGGCCGGGCATCGCGGTGGACAGGGAGGCGAGCAGGGCGATGGCCTCGCCCCGGCGCAGCCCCCGCTCGTGCTGGGGCCCGCGCTCGTGCAGGGCGTCCCAGAACGAGCGCCACAGGGGCAGGTCCACCGGCCGGTCCTGCCCGATGACGGCGGCGACGGCGTCGTGCATGGCTACGCGGCCTCCGCCTGCTGCCGGGACGCGTCCGCGATGAACTCGTCGATGGCGGCGACCGAGCGGAAGAACTCGGGGTCCAGGTCGAACTCGTCGGTGTTGATGTGGTGGACGTCCTCCAGCCATGCGATCACCTTGAGCAGGCCGAGGCTGTCGACGACGCCGGCTTCCAGGAGGTCGAGGTCCGCGTCCAGCTCGCCGGCGGAAACGTCCGGCAGGAACTCGCGGACCATGAACTCCTTGATGGCCTGGATGCGTGACATGTCAGTTCTCCTTGGTGAAGTGGGTTCGGACGACCTGGTCGCGGTCGACCTTGCCGGTCGAGGTCCGTGGCAGCGGGCCGTCGGTGATCCGCAGGACCGAGGGGACGGCGGCCCGGGGCAGGCCCCGGGCCAGGTGCCCGCGCAGGGTGAGGCTGTTGAGGCCGGAGCCGGGCGCCCGGCGGGCCACCGCGTGCAGCAGCCGCCCGGCCACGGGGTCGGGCAGGGCCACGACGGCCGCCTCCAGGACTGCGGGGTGTTCGAGCAGGACGTGCTCGGTCTCCTGCGGGTTGATCCGCACACCGCGCACCTTCACCTGGAAGTCGGTGCGGCCGGCCAGCCTCAGCGTGCCGTCGCCGGAGCGGGTGACGAGGTCGCCGCTGCGGAACCAGCGGCGGCCGTCGGCGCCCGCCGGATGGTCCGTGAACACGGCCGAGCCCGCGGCGGCGCCCAGGTACCCCTCGGTCTGGAAGGGGGTGGTGACGTAGAGCTCGCCGGTGCCGGGGCCCTGGAACACCCCCTGCTCGGGGTCGACGAGCAGGGCGCCGACGCCGGGCAGCGGGGAGCCGAGCGGGAGCGGCAGGGCGGGGTCCTCGGCGCCGGTCAGCTCGTACAGGAAGCTGTCGTTGGTCTCGGTGCAGCCGTAGAGGTTGTACAGCCGGGCGCCGGGCAGCAGTCCGGGCAGCTCCGCGCGCAGCGGCGCGGGCAGGGCGTCGCCGGTGAACAGGGCGTGCCGTACGCCGGGTACGGCCGCGCCGCGCTCGCGGGCGGTGTCGGCGAGCAGCCGGTAGAACATCGGGACGGCCTGGACGACCTCGGGCCGGTGGCGCAGCAGCAGGTCCAGGAGGTAGCCGCCCTGGGCCGCCCGGTCGGGGTCGGCGAGCACGACGCGCCCGCCGCGGGCCAGGGTGGTCCACACGTCGAGGAGGCACAGGTCGAAGTTGAGGGGGGCGTAGTTGAGGACGGTGGTGCCGGGGCCGATCCCGAAGGAGTCGGCGGCCCACCGGGTGAACCGGTCCACGGCTCCGGCCGACAGCGGCACGATCTTGGGGGTGCCGGTGGAGCCGGAGGTGGTCAGCAGCAGCGCGGGAGCACCGTCCGAGGGCGGCGCGGCGTCGGCGCACCGTCCGGCCGCGGCCGGCTCCGCGAAGGGGGCGTCCAGCGGGGCGAGGACGTGCTCCACGCCCGCCGAGGCGTACAGCCGCCCGGTGACCTCCGCGCCGAGCTGCGGCGAGGACAGCAGCACGGGGCGCCGCTCCAGCAGGGCGGCCAGCACGAGGGCGATGACCGCCGGAGACTTGACGGCGGACACGCCCAGCGGTGCGTCCGCCGGGATGCGGGCGAGCCGGGCCCGCTCCGCGTCCGCCCGGTGGAGCAGCGCGCCGTAGCCGATCTCCTGCTCCCGCCACACCAGCGCGGCCGCCCCGGGGGTGCGCCGCGCCCGGTCGAGGATGCCGTCGGCGAGGGAGCGGGCTGCGCGGACGGCCGTGGTACCGGCGCTCTTCACGGGCCTGGACTCCTTCCGGTCCTCACGATCGAACCTCTCGTCCCGATCGTGGTTTCGGCGACTGGAGGATCATCGGAGTCCCGCTGGCGGCCCGGTCACGGCCCCAGCCGTCTAGCCGGCTTCCTCCTCCAGGAGTCCGGCGAGGGCGAGGGCCTGTTCGGTGTCGGGCGGTCCGGCCGGCCACCACTGGCCCGCGCGCTCGCGGTACGGGTACCAGCGCCCGTCCCGGCCGCGCCGCAGCTGCAGGCCGCGGCCGGTCAGCGTCCAGTGGTTGCCGGACACCTCCAGCGAGGGCAGTTCGTCGCCCTCCCAGGCGGCCGCCAGGGCCGTGCGGGCCCGCGCGGTCTCCTGGGCCGGCGGGTCCCACGCCTCTTCGAGCGTGCGCAGGCCGGCCGCGCCGCCGTGGCGCCAGGCCTGGGCGGCCCGGTCCAGGTCGGCCGCCCGGTCCGAGGCCGCGCGCAGGCGTTCGGGCACCCTCGGGTCGGGGTGGGTGGCGGCGAGCCGTACGGTGTCCTGCCACAGGTCCAGGGGGGCGGGCGGCTCGGCGGTGATGCCGTGGGTGTACGCGAGCAGGGCGCGGGCCCGTACGGCCGCGTCGGCGACCAGCCGTTCGAGCGGATCCGCCGCGATCCCGGTGACCGCCTCGTCCCCGGCCGGGGCTGCGGCCGCGGGCATCGGGGGCAGCGGGGGCAGCGGCACGGCGGGGCGGGCGTAGGCCTCGGCGGCGGGGGTGCCGGGCGGCCGCGGGGCCGCGGTGTCCGCCGCCGCGCGGGCGTTGCCGGCTTCGTCCGCCTCGTCGTCCGCGCCGTCGGAGTCCTCGGAGTCGTCCATGGACATCATGGCCCGCAGCATCACGACCGACCCCAGCTCCTGCGCCGCCTCTTCGGCGTCGCGGCCGCGCAGGAACAGCAGCAGGGCCGGTTCCTCGTCCAGCAGCCACGAGAACTGGTAGGCCAGCGCCACCGCGTGCGCGCACGGATGGTCGGGATCGTCGCAGTCGCAGTCCGGCTCCGTGTCCCCGTAGCCGGGCAGCAGGCCCAGCCGGGCGTCCTCGGCCGCCTCCAGCAGGTCGGGCGGGAGTTCACCGGCGAGGAGCGCCTCGGCCTCGGCGGGCCGGTCCGCGGTCTTCTCCCACAGCGCGTCCCACTCCTCGTCCTCGAACACCCGCAGGCCCAGCTCGGCGGTGTACGGGCCGTCCTCTCCCCCGTGCACCTGGGCGGCGATCCGGCCGGGGCTGACGGTGAGCGGCCCGATCCGGCCCGATCGGGCCAGGGCCCGGCCCCGCTTGAGCGGGTCCTCCTCCGGCCAGAGGTCCTCCACCGCCTGCCCGAACTGCCCGCCCCACCAGGACCTGCCGCGCGCGCGGCCGCCCTTGCGCGCGGCGAAGGCGGGGAACCCCCGTGCGCTGTCGTGTCCTTCGGCCATCACGTGCTCCTCAGCTCGACCAGGTTCGCCAGCTCATCGTTGCCGAGCGTGCTCAGCGCCTGCTCGCCGGAGCCGAGCACGGCGTCGGCGAGCTCCTGCTTGGACGCCAGCATCGCGGCGATCCGGTCCTCGATGGTGCCTTCGGCGATCAGCCGGTGGACCTGCACGGGGCGGGTCTGCCCGATGCGGTAGGCGCGGTCGGTGGCCTGCGCCTCGACCGCCGGGTTCCACCACCGGTCGAAGTGCACCACGTGGTCGGCGCGGGTCAGGTTGAGTCCGGTGCCCGCCGCCTTGAGCGAGAGCAGGAAGACCGGCACCTCGCCGTCCTGGAAGCGGCGGACCATCTCCTCGCGCTTGGGCACGGGCGTACCGCCGTGCAGCAGCTGGGCCGGTACGCCCCGCTCGCGCAGGTGCGCCTCCAGCAGGCGGGCCATGGCGACGTACTGGGTGAAGACGAGGACGGCTCCGTCCTCCGCCGTGATGGTGTCGAGGAGTTCGTCGAGCAGTTCCAGCTTCCCGGAGCGTCCGGTGAGCCGGACCGCGCCGGCCTCCTTGTCCGCCGCCTCCTTCAGGAACTGCGCCGGGTGGTTGCAGATCTGTTTGAGGCCGGTGAGCAGCTTCAGGACCAGGCCGGAGCGGGCGATGCCCTGGGTGGAGCGGATCTCGGCCATGACCTCGCCTACGAGCTTCTCGTACAGGGCGCTCTGCTCGGCGGTCAGGGCGACGGGGCGGTCGGTCTCCGTCTTGGGCGGCAGTTCGGGGGCGACGCCCGGGTCGGACTTGCGGCGGCGCAGCAGGAAGGGCCGTACGAGCCCGGCGAGCCGGGCGGCGGTGTCCGCTTCTCCGGCGGCCCCGACGGCCCCGGCGCGCTCGGCCTCGATCGGGGCCATCCAGCGGCGGCGGAAGTGCCCGTAGCCGCCCAGGAGTCCGGGGGTGGTCCAGTCGAGGACCGCCCACAGCTCGGAGAGGCTGTTCTCGACGGGGGTGCCGGTCAGGGCGACCTTGGCGCCGGCCGGGATCCGGCGCAGGGCGCGGGCGGTGGCCGAGGCCGGGTTCTTGACGTGCTGGGCCTCGTCGGCGACGACCATGCCCCAGGAGTGGGCGGCGAGCCGGTCGGCGTCCAGGCGCATCGTGCCGTAGGTGGTGAGGACGAACCCGTGGCCGGCGCCCTCCAGGGTGCGGCCGGGGCCGTGGAAGCGGCGTACGGGGGTGCCGGGCGCGAACCGGCCGACCTCGCGCTCCCAGTTGCCCAGCAGGGAGGCCGGGCAGACCACCAGGGTGGGGCCCTGGCTGCGCGGGTCCTCCTGGCGCAGCAGGTGGAGCGAGATGAGCTGGACGGTCTTGCCCAGGCCCATGTCGTCGGCGAGGCAGCCGCCGAGGCCGAGCGAGGTCATCCGGTCCAGCCAGCGCAGTCCGCGCAGCTGGTAGTCGCGCAGGGTGGCGGCCAGGGCGGCGGGCGCGGCGGTCCGCTCGTCGCCGCCGTCGGGTTCGGCGAGGCGGGCGCGCAGGGCCACCAGCCAGGGGCCGGGGACGACGGGGACCCGCTCGCCGGCGATCTCGGTGAAGCCGCCGAGGGCGACCGAGAGCGCCTCGATGGCGGTGAGCGGCTTCAGTTCGCGGGTACGGGCCTTGCGGGCGAGCTCGGCCGGTACGAAGACCCAGCGGTCGCGCAGCCGCAGCACCGGGCGGCCCTCGTCCGCGATCCGGGCGGTCTCCTCCTCGGTGAGCGGCTCGCCGTCCAGGCGGAGCTGCCAGCGCAGGTCGACGGTGCCGTCCCCCATGAACGCGCGCAGGTCCGCCGGGGGTTCGCGGTCGGCGCCGACCAGGGCGTGGGCGCTCAGGCCGCGGGCGGCGTCGGCGGGCCAGTGGACGTCGACGCCGTGGGCGCGCAGCCGGGCTCCGGCGTCGCCGAGCAGGGCGGTGGTCTCGCGGTCGTCGAGGACGGTCCCGCGGGGTACCGGGAGCAGCCGTTGCAGGGGCTCCCACACGCCGGCGGCGCGGCGTACGGCGAGGACGGTGTCGGCCTGGGCGCGGGGCCCCAGGGCGTGCGGGGCGCCGTCGAAGAGCTCGGCGGCGGCCAGGGTGAGGGTGGGGTCGGCCAGGCTCGCGACCCGCGGTTCGATCCGTACCAGCGGTTCGGCGTCCCCGTCGCCGACGACCACGCGCAGGGAGACCCGGACGCCGGAGTCGACGCCCTGGGAGATCTCCTCGGCCCAGGCGCGCAGCCGGGGCACGTGCTGCGGGGCGGTGGCGGCGAACGCGGCGCGGCCGGTGGCGGCCTCGGCGGCCGGGGTGCGCGGCAGCACGTCGGCGACGGCGTCCAGGAAGGCCCGCAGGACGGTGCCGGCCTCGGGCAGCAGCCCGGAGCCGGGGGCGGCGGGCAGCGCCAGGGCCTCGGGGGGCGCGGCGGCGGCCAGTTCGCGCAGCCGCACCACGTCCTCGGGGTCGTAGGGGCCGGTCCGCCAGGCGTCGTAGCCGCCGGGCGAGACGCCGGGCAGGAGCCGTTCGCGGGCGGCGAGGTGCAGGGCGAGGGCGAGGGCGCCGCCCCAGAAGGCGGCGGCCGGGTGGACGGGGGCGGGCCCGGCGGGGCCGGAGCCGCTGGGGCCGGAGCCGCTGGGGCCGGAGCCGCTGGGGCCGGAGCCGGTGCGCCGCTCGTCGTGGGCGCGGCGGGCGTGGGCGAGCACGGGCAGCGCGTCCGCCAGCGGGAGGCGCAGCACCGGCAGGGTGCGCTCCCCGTCGGCGGTGAGCAGGACGGCCTCGCCGGCCCGGCCCCCGGGCACGTCCGGCGGTGGGGACCCGTCCGGGTTCCACAGGAGGACGCGGCCGGTCCTGGCCGGGTCGCCCGGCTCGAAGACGGCCGCGCACCGCGCCAGGAGTCCGGCCTGTTCACGCGCAATCCACACCATGCGTCCGCTTCCTCGGTCGTTCCGGTCCGCTGCCCTGCTGGTGATCAGGTTGTCAGATTCCTGAACCGGCGTACCGAGAGCGGGAAGAAGACGGCGGTGAGGACCACGGGCCACACCACGGCCATCAGCAGGGAGTGCTGGGCGATCCAGGAGTCCCCGCCGAAGCCGGGATTGCCGAAGAGCTCGCGCGTCGCGAGGACGGTCGAGGACAGCGGGTTCCACTCGGCGATCGTGCCGAGCCAGCCCGGCATCGTGGAGGGGGCCACGAAGGCGCTGGTGAGGAAGCCGATGGGGAACTCCAGGGTCTGCACCATGGTGATGCCCTCGGGTCCGCTCATCAGCAGCCCGAGGTAGACGCCCGCCCACACGAGCGCGAAGCGCAGGAGCAGCAGCAGGCCGACGGCCAGGGCGGTGTCGCCGAGGCTGCCGTGGGCCTGCCAGCCCATCAGGAGGCCGACGCCCATCAGGACGGCCAGCGCGAGCACCGAACTGATCATGTCGGTGACGGCGCGGCCGACGACCACCGCCGAGGGGGACATCGGCAGGGTGCGGAAGCGGGAGGTGATGCCGCGGTTCTTGTCGGCGGCGACGGCGGTGACCGTCTCGCCCATGCCGAAGACCATCGTCATCACGAACATGCCGGGGACGAGGAACTCCTTGTAGTCGCCGCCGCCGGGGACCTGCATCGCGCCACCGAAGAAGTAGCCGAACATCAGGACCATCAGGATGGGGAAGGTCAGCGCGCCGACCAGGGTGCCCGGTTCGCGCACCCAGTGGGTCATCCCGCGCAGGGTGACGGTCCAGCCGTCGGCGGCGGCCCAGCGCAGCCGGGAGAGCGGGCCGCGCGGGATGGCCGGCATCTGGGGGAGCTGGAGCGGGGTGGTGGCGCTCATGCTGCGACTGCCTTTCGGCCGGATTCGGCGTCGGCGGCCGCGTCGGCGGCCGGGGTGGCCGTGCGGCCGGTGAGGTGCAGGAACACCTCGTCCAGGGTGGGGCGGCGCAGGGCGATGTCCTCCGCCTCGATGCCCGCGTGGTCCAGGGCCCGCACGGTCTCGCCCAGGGCGCTGGTGCGCTCGGTGACGCGGACGCTGACCCGCCGGTTGTCGGGGTCCGTGACGATGTCCATGGCCGGACCCCCCGCGGCGATCCGGCCGAGCGCGCCGGCGGCGGCGGACAGGTCCTCGGCGCGGCGCACCACGACGTCGATGCGGTCGCCGCCGACCTGGCTCTTGAGCTGGTCGGGGGTTCCCCTGGCGATGACCTTGCCGCTGTCGATCACGGAGATGCCGTGGGCGAGCTGGTCGGCCTCCTCCAGGTACTGCGTGGTCAGCAGGACGGAGGTACCGCCGCCGACCAAGTCGCGCACGGCCTCCCAGACCTCGTTGCGGCTGCGCGGGTCGAGGCCGGTGGTGGGCTCGTCGAGGAAGAGGACCGGCGGGGCGAGCACCATGCTGGCCGCGAGGTCGAGGCGCCGGCGCATACCGCCGGAGAAGTTCTTGACCGGCTTGCTGCCGGTGTCGTGGAGCCGGAAGCGCTCCAGGAGCTCGTCGGCGCGGCGGCGGGCCCCGCGCGGCGAGAGGTGGTGCAGGCGGCCGAACATCACCAGGTTCTGGCGGCCGCTGAGGACCTCGTCGACGGCGGCGTACTGGCCGACCATGCCGATGGAGGAGCGGACCTCCGCCGCCTGGGAGACCACGTCGAACCCCGCCACCCGGGCGTGGCCCTCGTCGGGCCGGATGAGGGTGGAGAGGATTCCGACGGACGTGGTCTTGCCCGCCCCGTTGGGGCCGAGGAGTCCGTGCACGGTGCCCTGCTCGACGGTCAGGTCGAACCCGTCGAGCACGTACCGCTTTCCGTACCGTTTGCGCAGCCCTTCGGCGATCACTGCCGGCCTGGTCGAGTCCACGTCAGCTTCCTTCTGTGGTGCGTGCGGGAGTCGGACGGGCAGGTCCGCCCGGTAAGCGCTTCCCGGAGACCGCTTGATCCTGGCAGCCGCTCCCGCAGCGCTCCTCGAGCCGCGGTGGAGCGCCGGTCAGCGGGCGACGCGCTCCAGCATCGGGGTGTACAGGTTGGGGTCGCTGCTGCTCAGCGCGCGCAGGGCGGTGCGATGCTCCGCGAACTCCGGCTGAGCCAGCGCCCGGCGGAAGGAGTCCTCGTCCTCCCAGTCCGCCACGTTGACGTACAGCTCCGGGTCGTTGATGTGGTGCAGCAGCCGGTGGCGCAGGAAGCCGGGCTGGGCGGCGAAGAACGCGGAGGTCCGGTCGAAGGCCTCCTCGAACTCCTGGCAGGAGCCGGTGACCTGGAAGCGGTTGACGAAGGCGATCACGCTGTCTCTCCCTGTCCTCAGGCGGGGCTGACGCCCAGCTCGTGGCCGAAGACGCCGCGCGGGTCCCAGGCCGCCTTGACCCGCTGCAGGCGCGGGTAGTTGTCCTTGTAGTAGAGGCGGTGCCACGGCACGCCCGAGGTGTTCCAGGCCGGGTCGGCCATGTCGACGTCGGGGTAGTTGATGTAGCAGCCGTCGGCGCCGCGGCCGGGCACCGGGACCCCGCCGGTGGTCGCGAACACGTCCCGGTAGGCGCGGCGCAGCCAGTCGATGTTCTCGGCGTCGCCGGCCGCGTCCTGCCAGGTGTTCATGAAGATCACGTTGAGGACGGCGTCGCGGTGCGCGGTGGCGGTGGCCGCCGCGTGCGGGGTGTTGACCCGGCCGCCGTAGGACTGGAGCGAGACGGACGCCGACTCGTAGCTGTGGTCGGTGTTGTTGAGGTGGGCGTACAGCGCGTCGGTCTGCGCGTCGGTCCAGGCCCGCCGCAGGTACGCCGACTTGATCTTCTGCCGGCCCTTGTCCATGTCCTGGGACTCGCCCAGCGCCACGGTGGCGTTCAGCCACGAGTCGCGGGTGATGCCCATGTCGTACGGGGTGACGGGGACGCCCTCGGTGAGCGCGGCGGTGTAGTCGGCGAGCAGCTTCTCGGCGTCGGGGCGGGTGCCGTCCATGTGGGCGAAGCTGATGGCGCTCTGGCCGGGGTCGTTCTCCTTCAGCCTGCCGGGCAGCACCAGGCCGCCGTAGAGGCCCGCGTACGGGGAGTCGGCGCAGCTGTTGCGCTCGTGCCACTGGCCGTGGTTGCGCACGAGGCGGCGGAAGGCCGCCTTGTCCATGCCCTCGCGGGGGAAGAGGACGGCGCTGCTGAGGACGGTGGCGGGCGGGCGGGGCAGCAGCCGGGCCGGGTCGGTGCCGGTGGCCCCGGGCGTGCGGAACCAGTAGCGGGTGACGACGCCGAAGTTGCCGCCGCCGCCTCCGGTGTGCGCCCACCACAGCTCGCGGTGCGGGTCGTTCGGCTCGCGGGTGGCGACGACCGCACGGGCGCGGCCGGCCCGGTCGGCGACGACGACCTCGACGGCGTACAGGTGGTCGGCGGCGAGGCCGAAGCGGCGCGAGAGGGCGCCGTACCCGCCGCCGGTGATGTGGCCGCCCAGGCCCACGGTGGCGCTGGCGCCGCCGGGCAGGGTGACGCCCCAGCCGTAGTACAGCGTCTTGTAGACGTCCATCAGGCGCGCACCGGCCTCGACCATGAAGGCGCGCTTGGCCTCGTCGTAGCGGACCGCGTTCATCTGGCCGAGGTCGACGACCAGGCGGACGGCGTTCTCGCCGACGAAGTTCTCGTAGCAGTGGCCGCCGCTGCGCACGGCGACGCGGCGGCCGGACCGCGCGGCCTCGCCGACGGCCTGGACGACCTGCTCGGTGGTGGTCGCGAGGCGGAAGGCGGCGGGCCGGGCGGTGAAGCGCTTGTTGCTGCCGCGGGTGGCCAGGTCCTCGTAGCGGGGGTCGGCGGGGGTGATGTCCGCGGCGGGGTCCGCACCGCCGCCGGCGGTGGCGCCGGCCGTGCCCGCGGACCGCTGCGGGGCGGCCTGGGCGGGCGTCACGCCCGCCGCGGCGAGCCCGGCGGCGGCGCCGGCCGTGATCGTACCGGCGACAAAGCGCCGACGGCTTGGAGCGGTCATGAGGCTTCCTTTTCGGTGCGGACCCGGGCGGACGGGGCGCGGGGCAGGGCGCGCGGGAGGGCGCGGGGCGGGGGCGCGGGGGTCGGGCGGAGCGGCCGGGCCGCGGGCTCAGGCGGTGACGCGGGCGGAGAGCACCCGGTTGACGAGCTCGAGGTACTTGCGGGGGGTCTCGGCCTCGTCGATGGCCTCCTCGTCGAGCGTGATCTCGTACTCGCGCTCGATGCGCCCGGTGGTCTGCAGCAGCGCCAGCGAGTCGTAGCCGAGGTCGAGGAAGAGGGTGTCGAGGACGTCGTCGCCGTCCAGGTCCACGCCCTCGTCCTCACCGGCGCACTCGCGCAGCAGTCGGGTCAGGTCGGTCAGCTCCAGGTGCCGCATGGGGATCTCCTCTTGGCGGTTCGGGTTCGGGACGGGCAGGTGCGGATGCGGATGCGGGTGCGGCGGGCGGCCTCAGGCGGCGCGGACCACGGCGGCGGCGTTGAAGCCGCCCCGGCCGCGGGCCAGCACGAGGGCGGTGCGCAGGGCGGTACCGGTCCGAGGGGCGCCGGTGACCAGGTCGAGCGGGCAGTCGTCGGCGGGGCGTGCGGTGCCGGTGGTCGGCGGGATCACCTGGTCGCGCAGGGCGAACAGGGCGGCGGCGAGGTCGAGGGAGGCCCCGCCGGACAGGAGCCGTCCGGTCATCGACTTGGGGGCGGTGACCGGGACCCCGCGCGGGCCGAACAGGGCGGTGATCGCCTCGGCCTCGGCGCGGTCCGCGGCGCGTTCGCCCGCGGCGTCGGCGAAGACCACGTCCACGTCGGCGGCGGCCAGGCCCGCGTCGGCGAGCGCCAGGCGGGCCGCGTCGGCGAGCCGGGGCGTGTCCGGGCCGTCGAAGGTGGCCGCGTATCCGGCGAAGGAGCCGTACGTACGGGCGCCGCGGGCGCGGGCGCTCTCGGCGTCCTCCAGGACGAGCAGGGCGCCGCCCTCGCCGACGACGTGGCCGGTGGCCTCGGCGTCGAAGGGCAGGTAGGCGCGGGCCGGGTCCGGGACGTGGCTCATCCGGCCCTCGGCCAGGTGCGCGGCCCAGCCCCACGGGCAGAGCGAGGCGTCGACGGCGCCGGTCACCATCAGGGTGGCGCCCTTGCGCAGCTGTCGCCGGGCCTGGGCGACGGCGTCCAGGCCGCCGGCGCCCTCGGTGACGATGACGCCGCTGGGGCCGCGCAGCCCGTGCCGGATGGAGATCTGGCCGGAGTTGACGGCGTAGAACCAGGCGAAGGACTGGTACGCGCTGACGTGCTGGCCGCCCTTGCTCCACAGGGCCTCCAGCTCGCGCTGGCCGAACTCGTAGCCGCCCGCGGAGGAGGCGGTGACCACGCCCGCGCCGTACTCCGGCAGCTGGGCGGGGTCGGCGCCCGCGTCGTCGAGGGCCTCCTTGGCGGCGGCGAGCGAGAGCCGGGTGACGCGGTCGGTCTGCGGCAGCAGCCGGCTGGGGACGTGGTCCGCGTCGACGAAGCCCGGGATCTCCCCGGCCAGGCGTACGGGATAGCGGCTCGCGTCGAACCGGGTCAGCGGCCGGATGCCGCTCTCGCCCCGCAGGACGGCCTGCCACCAGGCCTCCGAGCCCAGCCCGTTGGGGGCGGTGACGCCGACGCCCGTGAAGACGGCGGTGGCGGCCCCCGCCGGGGCGCCGGACGGGTCGGTCGTGGGCGCGGTCATGCTGCTTCCTTCAGGCTCGGGCGGTTGAGGACCATGGCGCTCTGGAATCCGCCGAAGCCGCTGCCGACGCTGACGACCGCGTCGGTGCGCTGCTCGCGGGCGGTGAGCGGGGTGTAGTCCAGGTCGCAGTCCGGGTCCGCCTCGTGCAGGTTGGCGGTGGGCGGCACGGTGTTGTGCGCGATGGCCAGGGCGCTGGCGGCCACCTCCAGGGCGCCGATGGCGCCGAGCGAGTGCCCGATCATCGACTTGATGGAGCTGACGGGCACCTCGTAGGCCCGCTGCCCGAGGCTGCGCTTGAAGGCCGCGGTCTCGTGCTTGTCGTTCTGCTTTGTGCCCGAGCCGTGGGCGTTGACGTAGTCGATGGCGGAGGCGTCCAGCCGGGCCTCGGCGAGGGCGGCGGTGATGGCCGCGGCCATCTCCGCGCCGTCGGAGCGCAGCCCCGTCATGTGGTAGGCGTTGCTGCGGCTGGCGAAGCCGGAGATCTCTGCGTAGATCCGGGCGCCGCGGCGGCGGGCGCGCTCCAGCTCCTCGACGACCAGGACGGCGGAGCCCTCGCCGAGGACGAAGCCGTTGCGGGTGCGGTCGAAGGGCCGCGAGGCGGTCGCCGGGTCGTCGTTGCGGGTCGAGGTGGCGCGGATCGCGTCGAAGCAGGCCACGGTGATCGGCGAGATCGGCGCCTCGGTGGCGCCGGTGACCATCACGTCGGCGGAGCCCTCGCGGATCAGCTCGACGGCGTGGCCGATGGAGTCGAGTCCGGAGGTGCAGCCGGTGGAGACGAGCGACACGGGCCCCTGCGCGCCGCTGTCGCGGGCCACTTCGGCGGCCAGGGAGCTCGGGGTGAAGTAGTCGTAGAGGTGCGACACGGCCCGCGCGTGGTCCACGTTCCACAGCTTGCCCAGCTCGCTGACGGCCGCGTACTCGTGGTCGAGGCCGGTGGTGCAGCCGACGGCGCTGCCCAGGCTGACACCGGTACGCAGCGGGTCCAGCCCGTCGGCGACGCCGCTGTCGGCGATCGCCTCGCGGGCGCTGGTCAGCGCGAACAGGGCGGCGCGGTCGAGGCGGGCGGCCTCCTCCGCGTCGAACCCGTGTGCGGCGGGGTGGAAGTCGGCCTCGGCGGCGATCCTGGAGCGGAAGGAGGACGCGTCGAACAGCGTGATGGCCCGGGTCGCCGTACGGCCGGCGGTGAGCAGCTCCCAGAACTCCTTGGTGCCCACTCCTCCCGGGGCGACGACCCCTATACCGGTGATGACTACCCGTCTCATCGACTGTCCCTCACTGTTTTCCTCCAGGCCGGGGCCGGGCGGGCTCGCACCGCATGACGGCTTCAGTACTGCGAGCCTCGCCGCTCGGTCTGGAGCACGGCTAGAAGATCCGTGCAAGGCGACAATCAGCCACCCCAGCGCACCAGGGCGGTGCCCATGCTCATGCCGCCGCCGAATCCGGCGAGCAGCACGAGGTCCCCGTCTGCCGGTCCGCCGCCGCCGCGCACGGCGTGGTCCAGCGCCAGCGGGATGGAGGCGGCGCCGGTGTTGCCGTGGAAGTCCACCGGCAGGTGGACGGCGGCCCGGGTCAGGCCGAGCGGCTCCAGCAGGGAGCGCAGCATCTCGCCGTTGGCCTGGTGCGGGACGAAGTGGTCCACGTCGCCGGGCGCGAAGCCGAAGGTGCGCAGGATCTCCTCGACCGCGCCGGGCAGTTCCCGTACGACGAAGTCCCGCACGTCGCGCCCCCGCATCGCGAAGTAGTGCTCGCCGCGGGCCACCGTCTTCAGGGCGGCCGGTGTGCGGCTGCCGCCGGCGCCGACGCCGATCAGCCCGTGCAGGCTGCCGTCGGTGCGCAGGCCGGTGCCGATCAGGCCGTGGCCCTCGCGGACCGGGCCGAGGACGACGGCGCCGGCGCCGTCGCCGAACAGGGGGGCGGTCCTGCGGTCGGCCGGGTCGACGATCCGCGAGTAGACGCCGGTTCCGACGACCAGTGCGGGGCGGCGCCGGCCGTCCGCCTCGGGGGCGGCCAGCAGCCGGGCGCCGGTGTGCAGGGCCGCCGCGAAGCCGCTGCACACGGCGTTGACGTCGAAGGCGGCCGCGTGGCGGGCGCCGAGCAGGTGCTGCACGAGGGCGGCGGTGGCCGGCTGGGTGTGGTCGGGGGTGGAGGTGGCGACCACGATCCAGGCGAGGTCCTCCGGGTCGGTGCCGGAGGCCTCCAGGGCCCGCCGCGCCGCTTCGGCGGCCAGGTCGGAGGCGGCCTGGTGCGGGGCCGCGTACCGCCGCTGCCTGACGCCCGTCTTGCGCTCGATCCACGCGGGGGTCACACCGACGCGGGCGGCGATCGTCTCGTTGGGCACGATCCGCTCGGGCAGGTACGAGCCGGTGCCGAGGATGCCGACGGACCCCAGTCCGGGCGAGTGGACGCTCACGCGGCAACCGCCACCGGCCGCGCCAGCGCGTCGGTGACGGCGGCCGCGACCTCCTCGAGGCGGTCGCCGAGGAAGAAGTGGCCGCCGGGCAGCACCCACAGCTCGAACGCGGCGCGGGTGTGGGCCCGCCACTGGTCCACCTTGCCGACCTCGGCCATGTGGTCGGCGTCGCCGGTGAGGGCGGTGATCGCGGTGCGCAGCGGCGCGGCGGGCCGGAAGCGGTACTCGCGCACCGCCCGGTAGTCGGCGCGCAGCGCGGGCAGCAGCATGCTCCGCACCTCCGGGTCGTCGAGCAGGCCGCCGTCCGTCGCGTTCAGGGCGCGCAGTTCCCGGACGACTTCCTCGTCGGTGCGGGGGAACCAGGACGTGTAGTCGTCCTGGCAGGGGGCGGGGCGGCCGGAGACGAACAGGTGGGCCGGGCCCCGCCCGGCGGCCTCCGTCCGGCGGGCCACCTCGAAGGACAGCATCGCCCCCATGCTGTGCCCGAACAGCGCGTACGGGCGGCCGTCGTCGGACGCCAGCAGCTGCGCGGTGATCCGGTCGGCGAGCCGCTCCAGCGAGGTCTCGCCCGGTTCGCAGCGGCGGTCCTGGCGGCCCGGGTACTGCACCCCGTACACGTCCACGGCGGGCGAGAGCATGGCGGCCAGGGGGTGGAAGTAGCTCGCGGACCCGCCGGCGTGCGGCAGCGCGAACAGCCGGACGGGCGCCTGCGGGGCGGGCCGGTAGTTCCTGAACCAGGGACTTCCGTCGGTCGTGCGCGTCATCGGATCTCCTCATTCCCGGACAGAGCTCGAAACCCAGCGTGCGGGCGCGGCCACCGGATCCGGATCCCCTGGGACCCCCCTGGCCCGGCCCCCGCCCCGGCCCAGGGGCACGTCTGGGGTGCCGGGAAGGGGGCGGCCGTTCCTACGTTTGGCTGAGGCGCTCCTCGACTTCAAGGGACATCACGTGGACGAGATCATCAGTGCTCTGCTCTCCGAGGACGCGGCCCCGGGTGACTTCCAGCACCTCCGGCTGCCGGAGAGCTACCGCGGCAATGTGGTCCGCAAGGAAGACACCGGCATGTTCGAAGGCATGGCGACGGCGGACAAGGACCCCCGCAAGTCCCTGCACCTGCAGGACGTGCCGACGCCCGAACCGGGCCCCGGCGAGGCGCTGATCGCCGTCATGGCGAGCGCCGTCAACTACAACACCGTCTGGTCCTCGATCTTCGAGCCGCTGCCCACCTTCGGGTTCCTGGAGCGCTACGGCCGGCTCAGCGAACTGACCAGGCGCCACGACCTCCCGTACCACGTGCTGGGCTCCGACCTGTGCGGCGTGGTGCTGCGCACCGGCCCCGGCGTGAACCGCTGGCAGCCCGGCGACCGGGTGGTCGCCCACTGCCTGTCCGTGGAGCTGGAGTCCGCCGAGGGCCACAACGACACGATGCTCGACCCCGAGCAGCGGATCTGGGGCTTCGAGACCAATTTCGGCGGCCTGGCGGAGCTCGCGCTCGTCAAGTCCAACCAGCTGATGCCCAAGCCCGAGCACCTGACGTGGGAGGAGGCCGCCTCGCCGGGCCTGGTGAACTCCACCGCCTACCGCCAACTGGTCTCCCGCAACGGCGCCGGCATGAAGCAGGGCGACAACGTCCTGGTCTGGGGCGCCAGCGGCGGCCTCGGCTCCTACGCCACGCAGCTGGCCCTGGCCGGCGGCGCCAACCCGGTGTGCGTGGTGTCCAGTCCGCAGAAGGCGGAGATCTGCCGGCGGATGGGCGCGACCGCGATCATCGACCGCAGCGCCGAGGGCTACAAGTTCTGGAAGGACGAGGACACCCAGGACCCGAAGGAGTGGAAGCGCTTCGGCAAGCGCATCCGCGAGCTGACCGGCGGCGAGGACGTGGACATCGTCTTCGAGCACCCCGGCCGCGAGACCTTCGGCGCCTCCGTCTACGTCACCCGCAAGGGCGGCACGATCGTCACCTGCGCCTCGACCTCCGGCTACCGGCACGAGTACGACAACCGCTACCTGTGGATGTCCCTCAAGCGGATCGTCGGCTCGCACTTCGCGAACTACCGCGAGGCGTGGGAGGCCAACCGCCTCATCGCCAAGGGCAAGATCCACCCCACCCTCTCCAAGGTCCACCCCCTGGAGGACACCGGCCAGGCCGCGTACGAGGTCCACCAGAACCTGCACCACGGCAAGGTCGGCGTCCTGGCACTGGCCCCGCGCGAGGGCCTGGGCGTACGGAACCACCAGCTGCGCGCCACGCACCTCGAGGCCATCAACCGGTTCCGCGGCGACGACGACTCCGAGGAGGCCGGCCGATGACCGCGCGGCGCACCCCGGTCACCGGGATCGTCGGACTGGGCACGCTCGGCGAGGCCCTGCTGCGCCTGGCCCTCGAGGCCGGGCACGAGGTCATCGCGGTCGACTCCGCCCTGGACGCGCTGGACCGCACCGCCCGGCGGCTCAAGGCCGCCGACGCCGCGCGTACGGGCGAGCGCGCCGAGGACCGGCCCGCGCTCACCCTGACCACGGACCCGGCGGCCCTCGCCCGGGCCGAGCTGGTCATCGAGGCCGTGCCCGAGGACGAGGCCGTCAAGAAGGCCGTGCTGCGCGACATCACCGCCCGGTGCGCGCCCGGCGTGCCCGTCCTGACCACCGCCACGACGCTGTCCGTGCCCCGGCTGGCCATCGCGGCGGGCAGTCCCGGATCGGTCGCGGGCCTGCGGTTCTTCACACCGCCCGCCGCCGGCGGCCCCGTCCTGCCCGTCCACTCCCCGCTGGCCTCGCCGGCCACCGCGGCGGCCCTCGACGCGCTGGTGGCGGAGCTCGGCCTGCGGCCCGCCTCCGTCACCGCGCCGGCGGCCGCGGACGCCGACGACCTGGTGCTGGCCTACCTCAACCGCGCGGCGATCCTGTGCGACGAGGGCTACGCGAGTGCCCGGGACATCGACACCGCGATGCGGCTGGGCTGCGGTCTTCCGCTGGGCCCGCTGGAGACGCTCGACCTCATGGGCATCGACTCGGTCCACGCGGCCCTGCTCGCCCGCTGGCGGCGCACCGGGGACTGCGCCTTCGAACCGTCGCCGCTGCTCAGCCGGATGGTCACGGCCGGCCGCCTGGGCCGCAAGAGCGGCGAGGGCTTCGCCGCCTACGACGAACTGGGCGCCGTGGTGACGCCGCCGGCCGGCGGCCCGGGCGCGGGCACGGCCCGGCCGGTCACCCGCGTCGGCGTGGTCGGCTCGGGCGCCATGGCCCGCGGCATCGCCGAGGTGATGGCGGTCGGCGGCCGGCACACGCTGCTGGTGGCGCGCGGCACGGAGCAGGCCGGGCGGGCCCTGGCGGCCATCGGCGATTCGCTGACCCGCCGGGTGCGCAGGGGCCGGATCAGTCCCGCGGAGCGGGAGGCGGCACTGGCCCGGCTGGAGACCTCCCACGACCTGGCGGCGCTCGGCGACCGCGATCTGGTCGTGGAGGCCGTCGTGGAGGACCTCGGCGCGAAGCGGGTGCTGTTCGCCCGCCTCGGGGAGGTCTGCGCCCCGGGCACGGTCCTGGCCACCACCACCTCGAGCCTGTCCGTCGCCGCCTGCGCCGAGGCGTCGGGCCGCCCGGCGGACGTGATCGGCCTGCACTTCTTCAACCCGGCTCCGGTGATGCGGCTGGTGGAGCTGGCGTACACGGCCCAGGCGCACGAGGACGCCCTCGCGACCGCCCGGGCGCTGTGCCGGGACCTGGGCAAGACGGCCGTGGACTGCCCGGACCGGACCGGGTTCATCGTCAACCGGCTGCTGTTCCCCTACCTCGGTGGCGCGCTGGACCTGCTGGAGCGGGCCGACACGGACATCGCGGCGACGGACGCGGCCGTCGAGCAGGGGTACGGCTACCCGATGGGGCCGTTCGCCCTGCTGGACACGATCGGGCTGGACGTCTCGCTCGCCATCCAGGAACGGCTCTACGAGAGCTTCGCGCTGCCGGAGCTGGTGCCCTCGCGGGCCCTGTCCGAACTGGTCGCGGCGGGCGCGCTGGGCCGCAAGAACCAGCGGGGCTTCCGCACCGGGGAACGCCGGGGCTGACGGTCCCGCTCAGGCGGGCCGGCCCTGGCCGACCGGCCCTGCCAGGCCGGCCAGGCCGGCGAGGTCGGTGCGGGAGCGGACGCGGAGCTTGCGGTAGACCTTGGTCAGGTGCTGCTCGACGGTGCTGGCGGTCACGAACAGCCGGGCGGCGATGACCTGGTTGGTGCAGCCCTGGGCGGCCAGCACCGCCACCCGCCGCTCCGCCCGGCTCAGCCGTGCGACGGGGTCCTGGTGCCGGGCCGCCGGGGTGCTCCAGTCGAGGGCCTCGCAGGGCTCGATGCCCCAGCGGGCCATCAGGTCCCGGCAGGCGTGCAGATCGCCGAGGGCGGCAACCGGCTGCTCGGCGGCCAGCCGGAACCGGCCGCGGGCGAGCAGGTAGTGGGGGGCGACCCGGCTGCGGAACATCGCCTCCGGAACGGGCACGCGCAGCAGCCGGGCCGCCTCCTCGTGCGCGCCGAGCCCGGTCGCGGCCAGCACGGCCGCGGCCAGCGGCATCCCGACGGCGATCCCCCAGGCTTCGGGCGCCAGCAGCTCCAACGCCCGCCGCGCCTCGACGGCCGCCTCCGCGTGCCGGCCCAGGCGGCCGTGCACCAGGGCGGCGGCCGCCGCGGCCACCGCCCGGCGGGCCGGGGCGTCCAGGGCTCCCGGGGTGGTCCGCGTCTCGCGCAGCAGGGCGTGCCAGTGCCCGGCCCGGTCGCTCTGCGCGACGTACAGCAGGGCGCACAGGGCCGCCGTCACCCCGGGCGCCGGGTGCTGGCGCGATACGAGGGCCGCCGCGGCCCGCTCCACGGCGGCCGTGCGGCCGGCCTCGGCGGCCTGTCCGGGCGACGCGGCGCGGCCGGCCGACCCGCCCGCGGGGCCGTTCACGCGGCTGTCCGGCGATCCGTTCACGGGGCTGTCCGGCGATCCGTTCACGGGCCCGTCCGCCGACCAGTCCGCCGGGCCGCCCGCGGGCCCGGCCGGCGCCGCGCCCAGTTCCGGGTAGACGTACGCCGCTTCGGCCCGCAGCAGCCGCCGGGCCCGCCCGCCCCCGGCGAGGTCCTCGCCGGCGCCGGCGTCTTGACCGTCGAGGCCGTCGAGCGCGCGGGCTGCGGCTTCCGGGCGGCCGTGCCACAGCAGCAGGCCGAGCGGCCCCGCGGCCCGCTCGGCCGCGAACCATCCCGCGTCCAGGGCCTGTTCGAGGGCCGGCAGGTGGCGGGTCACGGCGGCGGGGTCGCTCTCCCATGCGGCGCCGGCCAGCGCGTCGAGCAGCTCTGCCCGGCGTACCGGGTCGGGGCAGCGGCGGTACGCGGCGTCGAGGAAGCCCGCGGCCGCCTTGGGCCGGGCGGCCCGCAGCGCCTGCCCGGCCGCCTCGGCCAGGACGTCGACGGCCCAGGGCTCCGCGGCCGCCGGGCCCGGCCCGTCGGCGGCGACCAGGTGCCGGGCGACGGTCTCGGCCCCGGCGCCGTCGGCGCGCAGCAGCGCGACGGCCCCGCTGTGCAGCCGGGCGCTTTCGCCGGGCGGGAGTTCCTCCAGTACGGCGGCCCGCGCCGCCTCGTGGCGGAACCGTCCCGACTCCAGCAGCCCGGTGTCGGTGAGGACGTCCATCAGCGGCCCCACGGCCCGTTCGGGGACGCCGAGCAGCCGGGCGAGCGCGGTGAGGGTGGCGGAGGGGCCGAGGACGGCGAGCGCCCGGGCCGTGTCCAGGGTGCCGCCGGGGCGCAGGCAGCCGGTGACGGCCCGTTTGAAGGCGGCGGCGGCCACCGGGAGGTCGGAGCGCAGCGGTCCGCACTGCGGCCGGTCCTCGGCGAGGGCGTGCAGCAGCCGGGGGTTCCCGCCGGTGGCCCGGTGCCAGGCGGGGGCGAGCCGGCGGGCCTCGGCCGGGTCTGCGGCCCCCCCGTGCGCGGTGCGCAGGAACGCGGCGACGCCGTCCTCGTCGAGGGTGGTCAGGGCGAGGGCCAGGCACCGCGGGTGGCGGGCGAGTTCGGCGACGGGGAGGGCGGCGGCCGGCGGATGCGGCGGCTGGTGGACCGAGCCCGTGCCGAGCAGCATGACGCGCGCGGCTCCGATCCGGCCGCACAGGTACAGCAGGCAGCGCGCGGAGAGTTCGTCGGTGTACTCGATGTCGTCGACGGCGACGACGACGGGGGCGGCGGCGGCCAGTTCCCTCAGGACGTCCCGTACCACCGGCAGAGCGGCGGCCGGTTCGGGGTCGGGGTCGGGCCCGGTGAATCCGGGTACGGCGCTCAGCAGCTGCCCGGCGACGCCGAGCGGGATGCCCTGTTCCGCCGGGGAGGCGGAGGCGTGCAGGACCAGCGCTCCGGCGTCCGCCGCCTCGGCGGTGAAGGCCCGCAGGAGCGCGGTCTTGCCGGTGCCGGGGCTGCCGGTGACCAGGGCGGCCCGGCCCTCGCCGCGCCGGGTCGCCTCGAGCAGCTCCCGGAGCCTGCCGAGCTCCCGGTCCCGCCGCACCAGTTCATGCGGCCTTGGTGTCATCGGCTCTCCCCCCGTGCGCGGTGCCGCTCCCGGCAGTGTGCCGGGGTGTGGGGAAGGGGCGCTGGTGGACGGCCGGAGGCACGCTCGAGCCCCGGCCGCGGAGCCGCGGCCGGGGCCGGGAGCGCGGCGGGCGCCGGGACCGGGCGGGAGGTGGCGGGTCAGCGGTGGGGACGCTTCTTCAGGGCGCGGGCCCGGGTGCGGATGCGCTGCTTGTCCTCGGAGCGGGCGCGGGCGTCCTGGCGCAGCTCCAGCATGCGCTGTTCGCGCCGTAGCTTCTCCCAGTTGCCGAGCCGGTCCGCGTCGAGGGAGCCGGTGACGACCGCGGTCCGGACGGCGCAGCCCGGCTCGTCCTGGTGGCGGCAGTCGCGGAACTGGCAGGCCCCGGTGAGGGATTCCACGTCCGCGAAGGCCTTGTCGATGCCCTCCTCGGCGTCCCACACGGCCAGCGCCCGCATGCCCGGGGTGTCGATGAGCAGGCCGCCGCCGGGCAGCGGGACCAGCTCGCGGTGCGTGGTGGTGTGCCGGCCCTTGAAGTCCGAGCGGACCTCCTGGGTGGACAGCACCTCCTCGCCGCGCAGCCGGTTGGTCAGCGTGGACTTGCCCACGCCGGACAGGCCCACGAGGGCGACGGTGCGGCCGGGTTCGACGTACCGGTCCAGGGCGTCGAGGCCCTCGCCGGTCCGGGAGGACACGGTGTGGACCGGGGAGCCGAGCGCGATGCGCTCCACCTCCTCGGCCGCGCCGGCCGGATCGGGGTGCAGGTCGGCCTTGCTCAGCACCACGACGGGCTGGGCACCGCTCTGCCAGGCGACGGCCAGGTAGCGCTCGATGCGGCGCAGCCGCTGCTCGCCGGTGAGGGCGGCGACCACGAAGACGGTGTCGACGTTGGTGGCGACGATCTGGGACTCGGTCCGGCGGTTCGCGGTGCCGCGGACGAAGGCCGAGCGGCGCGGCAGGACGTCGAGGATCAGGTGGGGGGCGGGGCCGCCCACCACGACCCAGTCGCCGGTGGCCAGCTGGGCCCCGCCCAGCGGCGGTTCGCCGTCCTTGAACAGGCGGGGGCCGAGCTGGGCGCGCAGTTCGCCGTCGGGCGTCAGGACGGTGGCGGCGCCGCGGTCGACCTGGCCGACGCGGCCGGGGAAGCGGACCTGGCCGGGCGCGGCGGCGCCGAGTGCGGCCAGGCGCCGGGGCCAGGCCTCAGGTCGCCCCGCCAGCCGAGCGGGGCGAGCGCGGCGGAGTCGGGTTCCGGCGCCATCAGCTGTTCTCCGCGGGCTCGGACTTGGCCTGGGCGGACGGGGCGGGCCTGCCCTCGCAGCCGCAGCCGCCGCGCTGGACGGTGAAGCGGCGGCGCGGCGCCGGGGCGGCCGCCGGGGCGCCGGCGGTGTCCTCGGCGGCGTCGGCGGCGTTGGGGGTGTTCTGCTCGGTCATGCGTCCTGCTTCCGGGTCGGTGCGGGGCCGCCGATGCGGCTGCGCACGAAGGCGATCTGTGCTGACATGGCGTCCGCGCCGACCTCGGCGCGGGCACTGGCGTGGCCGGTGGAGCGCAGCCGGAGGTCGACGTCCGCGCCGCGGGCGGCCAGCGCCCGTACGTACGACTCGATCTGGCCGACCGGACAGCGCGCGTCGCGGTCCCCGGCCAGGACCAGCAGGGGTGCGCGGACCGCGTCGGCGTACGTGTGCGGGGAGGCGGCGGCATAGCGCTCGGGCACCTGGTCGGGGGTGCCGCCGAACATGGCGCGGTCCACCCAGCGCAGGCTGTGCAACTGCTCGCGGTAGGCGGCCGGATAGTCGCCGACGGCTCCTTCGGCGAGCCCGCAGGCCCACAGCCCGGGCTGGGTGCCGAGGCCGAGGAGGGTCAGGTAGCCGCCCCAGGAGCTGCCCGCGAGCACGCAGCGGTCGGGGTCGGCCAGCCCGGACGCGACCAGGTGGGCGCGGGCGGCGGCCACGTCGGACAGCTCGGTGTGGCCGACGGCCTCCCGGTGGCCGAACTGCCAGGCGGTGCCGTTCTCGGCGGAGCCCCGGTAGTTGACGCGGGCCACCGCGTAGCCGGCGTCGTTCCAGGCGGCGGCGGGGCCGTTGTACTCGTCCCCGTCGGCGGTGTGCGGGCCGCCGTGCAGCAGGAAGACGGTCGGGTACGGGGCCTCGCCGGTGTCCGGCACGCTGAGGAAGACCGGGACCGTCAACTCCCCGTGCGGCACGGGCACTTCGGTGACGGGGGCGGCCGGGACGACCGGGCCGGGCACGGACAGCAGCTCCCGGCCCGCGAGGTCGCGCAGGACGGCCGGGGCGGTCGCCGAGGAGAAGGTGTACCAGCAGTCGCCGTCGGGCCGGGCCGCGGCGGTGTGCACGGTGCCGCGCGGGACGGGCAGCCGCTCCAGGTGCCCGTCGGCGAGCCGGTAGCGGTAGAGCTCGCTGCGCCCGTGGATGCGGTGGTGGAGCAGCAGCGCGGTGCCGTCGGGTACGAAGTGGGCGCGTACGTCGCCGGGCAGGCCGGTGTCGATCTCCCGTACTTCTGCGGTGACCGGGTCCCACAGCAGGGGGGCGGGGCGGCCGCCCCGGGTGTGCACGGCCAGCACGAGCCGGCCGCCGGGCAGGAAGGGCGAGCCGTAGGGCACGACGTGCAGCCCGCCGTGCGGCCAGTCGCTCAGCTCGCCCACCAGCGCTCCGTCCGGGCCGAGCACGCGCAGGGAGGGGCGCTGCGGATCGCCGTGCTCGGCGTGCAGCACCAGCACGTACGCCTCGTCGTCGCTGAGGCCTCCGAGGTAGAGCGGGGTGTCCGCGCCGTACAGGACCTCGGCCCGGTCGGCGCCGGCGCGCAGCAAGTGGATGTCCGTACGGCCGTCCGCCGCGGTGATCCCGGCGACGGCGAGGCCGGAGGCGCCGACGGCCAGGCCCTCGGGGGTGCCGGGCGGCACGCCGGGCAGGGCGGGGACGGCGGGGCCGCCGCGCAGCGGGGCCCGCATCCAGCTGCCGCGCTCGGTGCCGTCCTCGTCGTGGTACCACCACAGCCAGCGTCCGGCCGGATCGAGCAGCCCGAGTTCGACCCCGTGCGGGGCGTCCGTGAGCTGGCGGATCCCCCCGCCGGCCCGGTCCCAGAGGTAGAACTGCGCGGTGCCGGTGGCATTGCCCCGCAGCGCGCAGACCTCGGGCCGCAGCCTGCCCCAGAAAGGGAGCTCGACAGCGGGCGCGTTACACCGGTCAACCGGAATCGACTCCGGCTCGAGCGCAGCGGTATATACAGTCACCAGGCCATTATGCAGATGACCGACAGGCCTAGGAAGAGCGAATATCCAATTCGCACCACAGGGTGGCCGGGTAAATGCCCGCGATGCCGTCCCTGCGCTTTGTGCATTCCTTTTCCGTTTTTCGAACAGGAACCGAGAACCGAGCAAAGGGGCACATCGATGCAGCTCAACGACCTGCACTCGCTGAGTAGCACGCACGGATCGCACCGATCGAGAATACAGAACCTCTTCGGCGCACCGGAATCCATCGGAGAACCGGCCGACGGACGACTCAGGACGATTTTCCCATGGCACCCTTCCGAGTTTTTTCGCATTCGACGAGGCTGACGCAAGGAGACCTCCCATGCCCTTCGCAGTTCTTCCCGGCCCGCTGACCCGCACGGACATCGGGGAGGGAATCCGCAAGCAGGGCTGGATGTTCGCCCCGGGAACCGGCTTCGACACCGGTACCGGGGCGCAGGAGTTTCGGCAGCTGAAGCGGGCCTACGAGGACCTCGAGCCGGACGGGTACCTGGCCGACGGCGGGGCCTACCGCTTCCGCCGGCACGTCCGCTACACCCACCGGGCGGCCCCGCAGGGCGTGCTGCGCGCCCATCCGCCGGGCCCCTACCACCAGAGCGCCGAGGTGAACCCGTTCGCGGGCGGCTCGCCGCGCTGGTTCGCGCCCGTCACCGGCGCGGTCCGGGTCAACCCGTTCCTGCACCGGCTGCTGCTGCACGGCGTCGACGTGTTCTCCGAGCTGGCCGGCGCGGAGCCCGGCCGGACCCTGGACTGGGAGGTGGACGTGCACCTGGTGCGCATCCGGGCCGGCGCCGAGGAGGAGGGGCTGCCGTCCCCCGAGGGCGTGCACCGCGACGGCTTCGACTACATCTCCCTGCACCTGATCGGCCGCGCCGGGGTGACCGGCGGCCGCAGCATCGTCTGCGACCCGTCCGAACGCCCCCTGGCCCGCCCCCTGCTGGCCGCCCCGATGGACTCGCTGTACGCGGACGACCGCCGCGTCCTGCACGGCACCGAACCGGTCCGCCTGGACCCGGCGGCGGGCCGTGCGTACGGCTACCGCGACATGCTGCTCACCAGCTACCGCCGCATCGGCTGAGGCTCACCGGGGCCGCCCCCGGCCGGCGGTGCCGGCCGGGGGCGCCGGCCGGGGGCGCCGTCATGCGGACCGGGGGGCCGCGGATCCGCCCCAGGAGAACCCCGCGAACGCCGGGCGCCCGGCCGGGGCCTGTGATGCCGGGGCCTGGGAGGCGAGCGCGCGGACGCGGCCCAGCGGGCCGGCCGAGGCGAGCCGGCGGGCGGCGTGGGCGGCCTTCTCGGCCAGGTCCCGCGCCGTGTCCGGCTCGTAGCGCGCGGAGTCGTACTGGAGCAGCAGGGTCAGGCCCGTCGCGTCGCGCCCGAACTGGAACGACAGCTCGAACATGCCCTCGTCCAGCGGGATGGGACCACCCGTCAGCCGCAGCGCGCCCGGCCCGGTGTCGATCTCGTCCCAGAGGGTCACCCACACGTCGAAGAGCGGGTTGCGCCCGGGCGGGCGCGGCGGGTCCAGGGCCCGCACCAGGTCGCTGAAGGGCAGCCCGCCGTGGTCCAGCGCGCCGACCGTCTGGCCGGCGAGGTCCGCGATCAGCTCCGCGCAGGGAAGTTCCCCGTGGACGGCGGTCCGCAGGACCACGGTGTTGACCAGGCAGCCCACCGCGTCGGCGGGCCCGAGGGCCGGGCGGCGGCTGACAGCGGTGCCCAGGCTGATGTCGCCGGCGCCGGTCGCCTCGTGCAGGGCGGCGGCCACGGCGGCGGCCAGCACCCCGAACAGGCCGGTGCGGTGGCCGCGCGCGAGCCGCTCCAGCGCGCCGAGCTCCCCGGCGTCGAGGCGGACGGTGGTGACGGCCGTGCTCCGGCCCGCCGGACCGGTGCGCGGACGGTCCACGGGCAGCGGGAGCGGCGCGGGAGGCGGGGTCAGCCGGTCCTGCCAGTAGGCGAGCTGGGTGTCGTACGAAGGCTCGTGCGGGGCGGGTCCGGACAGCTCGGGGGCGGACTGCCCGACCGGGCCGCCCGCCAGCGCGCGGGCGACGACCTCCAGCGAGGTCTGGTCGGCGACGACGTGGTGCAGCACGACCAGCAGCCGGTCCCGGCCGCCGGGGCGGCGCAGCAGGGCCGCGCGCACCAGCGGCCCGGCCGCCAGGTCGAAGGGCCGGTGTGCCCATTCCCGTACGAGGGCCTCGCGCGCGGCCTCGTCGGGCAGGTCGAGGACCTCCAGGCGGGCGCGTGTGGGCGCGGGGACGGGCACCGGCTCGCCGCGCTCCTCGCGGAACACGGTGCGCAGCTGCGGCTGGAGTTCCTGGAGCCGGGCGAACGCGGCGCGCAGGGCGGCGGGGTCGGCGGTGCCGTGGCAGTCCAGGAGCATCGGCACGTGGTAGGCGGCGGTACCGGCCGTCCCCGCGCTCCGCGTCCGGTCCTCCAGCCAGAGCCAGCGCTGGCCGGCGGAGGCCCGCGACGGCCCCTGGGCACCCCCGGCAGCCGGACCCGGACCTCCGGCCAAGCCCGGGCCTCCGGTCGGGCCGCCTCCGGCCGGGGTCGGGCCTTCGGCCGGGGCTGAGTCACCGGCCCGGGTGGGGGGGGGGGGCCCGCTCGGGGCCTCGGCCGGCGCGGAGGCGGCGCGCGGCGCCAGCCGCAGGGCCAGGGCGGCGACGCTCGGGCAGTCGAACACGTCGCGCAGCCGCACCGGCGCGGACAGCCGCCGGGCGGCGGCCGCGGCCAGGGATGCGGCCTTCAGGCTGGTTCCGCCGAGGAGGAAGAAGTCCCCGTCGTCCGCGACGGGCCCGCCGAGCGCCTCGGCGAACAGGGCGCGCAGCACGGTCCGTACGGCGTCGGCCGCTTCACCGCGCGCGGCCTCGCCGCCGCCCCCGGCTCCACCGCCCCCGGCCTCGCCGGCCGGCCCGGCCGGGGTGTCCGGCAGCGGCCGGGCGGCCAGCTCGCGGCGGTCGATCTTCCCGTTGGGAGTGCTGGGCATCCGCTCCACGGGGATCACCGCGGCGGGGACCATGTAGTAGGGCAGCCGCTCGGCCAGCCGGGCCCGCCAGTCGGCGGGCAGCGGCCCGTCGGTGACGACGTATCCGGCGAGCAGCGGCTGCGCCGTCCCCTCGGGCACGACCACCGCGGCGGCCGCGATGCCCGGCAGCGCGGCGAGCGCCGCCTCCACCTCGCCGGGCTCGATGCGGAAGCCGCGGATCTTCACCTGCCGGTCGGCGCGCCCCCGGAAGTCGAGGGTGCCGTCGGGGCGGTGGCGGGCCAGGTCCCCGGTCCGGTAGAGCCGGGCGCCCGGGCGGGGGTCGTCGGGGTCGGGTACGAAGCGTGCCGCGGCCGCGTCGTCGGGCCGGCCCAGGTAGCCCCGGCCCACGCCGATGCCGCCGATCCACAGTTCGCCCTCCACCCCGGGGCCGACCTGCGCCCCGGAGGCGTCGCGCACGCAGTAGCGCAGGTTGGCCATGGGACGGCCGATGGTGGGCGGCTCGTCCGGGAGGCCGGGCGGGCACCGGTGCCAGGACTGGAACACGGTGGCCTCGGTGGGCCCGTAGACGTAGATCAGGTCACGGCCCGGGGCCCAGCGGTCCACCAGTGCCCGGCTGAAGGACTCCCCGCCGGTCACCACGGTCGTCACGGCCGGGAAGGCGGCCGGGTCCAGCTGGGCCAGCAGCGCGGCGAGCAGGAAGACGGTGTCGGCGCGGCGTTCGCGCACGAGCGCGGCCAGGGCCTCGGCGGAGGCGACGGGCTCGTCGAAGACGACGACGGCCGCGCCCGCCCACAGCGGGGCGAGGATCTCCCACACCGAGACGTCGAAGGCGGGGCTCGCGAACTGCAGCACGCGCCGGTCCGGGCCGAGGCCGAAGGGGACGGCGGTGGCCTCCAGCAGGTTGGCCAGGGAGCGCTGTTCGATGGCCACGCCCTTGGGGCGGCCGGTGGAGCCGGAGGTGTGGATGACGTACGCGAGGTCGGCCGGGCCCGGCAGCGGGCCGCCGACCGGCGGCACGGACACCCCGGCGGCGGGCTCGGCCGGGGCGTCGAGGGCGACGGTGAGCACGCCGGGGCCGGGGAACAGCCCGGCCAGCGCGATGGTGGTCAGGGTGAGCGGGGCGGGGGCGCTGTCGACCAGCTGGGCGAGCCGCTCGGCCGGGTGGTCCGGGTCCAGCGGCACGTAGGCGGCGCCGGCCCGCAGGACCGCCAGCACGGCCACGACCAGTTCGGCGGAGCGCGGCAGGCAGACCCGGACCAGTACGCCGGGCCCGGCGCCCCGGGCGCGCAGCCGGACCGCCAGCTCCTCGGCGCGGGTGTGCAGTTCGCCGTGGCTGAGGACGCGGCCTCGGGCCACGACGGCGGGCCGGGCGGCGACCGGGCGGGCCCGCTCGGCGAGCAGCGCGGCCACCGGCCCGTCCGGGACGGGCGCGGCCGTGTCGTTGAGCGCGGCCAGGGTCCGCTGCCAGGCCGCCGGAGTCCCGGCGGGGGCGGCGGTCGCGGCGGGCGGTCCGGCGGTCGCGGCTGCGGGTTCGGGGGTCACGGCTGCTCCCTCCAGGGCGCGTCGGGGCGGGCGACCAGGGCGGCCAGTGCCTGCCGGGTGCGTTCGACCAGGCCCCCGGCGGTCGTGTCGTCGAAGAGCTCGCCCTTGTACGTAAGGACGCCGTCGGCTTCGTCCTCGCCGGTGCGCAGCGACCACACGAGGTCGAAGGCGGTGGCGGTGGGCCGGGCCGCGGCGATGGCGCCGTCCGGGCTGAACAGGGCGCCGGGGACCGGGGCCGTGTCCTCCTGCGCGACCACGAGGACCTGGCTCAGGAGGGCCCGGTCCACGCCGAACTCGTCCTCCGCGAGGGCGGATACGGCGTCCAGGCCCGCCCCCGGCCGGTCATGGGCGGCGAGCAGCGCGTCCGCGACGGCGCGGGCCAGTTCGCGGTAGGTGCCGGCGGCGCCCGTCGGCACGCGCAGCAGGGCGGTGCCGGTGAGCGGGCCGACCACGTCCGCGAGGCCGGGCCGGGAGCGGGTGCTGAGGACGGTGGCCAGCCACACCTCGTCCGGGGTCCGCGCGCCCTCGCCGCCCCGGGCCAAGGCCGCGACCAGCGCGGTCAGGCCGAGCGCGAAGGGGCTCAGGCCGTCGGCGCGGCCGAAGGCCCCGGCGCCCGGGGCGGGGAACGCGAAGGGCAGTTCCGTCGGCATCAGCGCGCCGCGCACCAGCCGGGGCCGGTCGTAGGGCAGCGGCAGCCGCGGCGGCTCGCCGGCGGCCAGCGCCCGGCGCCAGTGCTCGTCGGCGCCGGCGGGGGTGCGCTCCTGCTGCCAGCGGGCCACGTCCGCCAGCCGCAGCGGCGGCTCGCCGGCGGGGTCCGCGGGCCAGCGTCCGGCGGCGAACTCCTCGTAGGCGTCGGCCGTCTGGCGCACCAGCAGCTCCATGGAGCGGCCGTCGACGGCGATGTGGTGCACGGCGAGCAGCAGGACGTGCTCCTCGTCGGCCAGGCGTACCAGGCGGGCCCGCAGCAGCAGTCCGGCCGCGAGGTCGAAGGGCTCCTCCAGGTGGCGCTGGGCCAGCGCGTCGAGCGCGGCGGCCCGGTCGGCCTCGGGGAGCGCGGAGAGGTCGTCCTCGGCCCAGCCGGTGCGCGGCACGGTCAGCGGCTGCCACCGGGGCCCGTCCTCGGTGAGGACGAGCCGGGAGGAGAGGGCGTCGTGGCGGGCGGCGGTGTGCTCGACGGCCTGGCGCAGGGCGTGCGGGTCGACGGTCCGGCCGGTGGCGCGCAGCGCCTCGAACACGACGAACGCGGCCGGGGCGGCGCCGCCCCGCAGGGCCTGCCAGATCCCGGTCTGCTCGGTGCTGAGCGGTGCGGGGCCGCCCGCCGGTCCGCGCACCGGCCCGTCCTCGGCCGGCGGGGCGGTGGCGCCGGCGGGAGCGGCGCCGGCGAGGGCTCCGGCGATGGCCGCCGGGGTGCGGGAGTCGAAGACGAGCCGGGGCGAGACGTCCCGGCCGAGCGCGATCCGCAGCCGGGCGGCCACGGCGACGGCGTCCAGGGAACCGCCGCCGAGGTCGAAGAAGTCCTCGTCCGGCCCGACCCGTTCGTGCCCGAGCGCCTCGGCGACGGCCTGCGCGACGAGCTCGACGGGCCCCGCGGCGGCGTCCGCCGCCGGCGCGGTCGCCACGGGCGCGGTTCCCGCCGCCCGCGCCGGCCGTGGCGCGGGCTCCCCCGCGTCCGCCGTGACGTGGACGGTCGCCGGGACCAGCCGCAGCGGCAGCGCCCGGCGCAGCAGGGTGCGCAGCGCGCCGGGGCTCACGGTGTGCCCGGGTTGCGGGGTGACGTGGGCGGTCAGCGGCCCGGGCTCGCCCGGGGCCGCGGCGCGGACCTCGGCGGCGCGCACCGACGGGTGGGCCAGCAGCAGCAGTTCGGCCTCGGCCGGGTCGAGGTGGGTGCCGGGGCGGTCCGAGTCGGGCACGAGCCGCCCGGCGCGGCCGCGCGGCACCAGCTCGCGCCGCTCCGACCAGTGGGCCCGCAGCCCGGTCGCGCCGGCGCCGGTGCTCAGGTCGCCGGGGACGCCGACCGGGACGGGCCGCCCGGCGGCGTCGCTGATCCGGGCGCCGGGGTAGGCCGCACAGGTGTCGGCGAGCGCGGCCAGTTCCGCGCGCTCGGCGTCGGGCAGCGGCGTACCGGCCGGGGTGCGGCCGGGGTCGGCGGCGGCGCGCAGCAGCAGGTCGGCCCAGTGCCGCAGCAGCCGGGTGGCGCGGGCGGCGCTGAAGAGCGTGCCGTCGTACTCGGCGGTGAGCTCGAGCAGTTCGCCGGAGTTGTCGAGGTGGAAGCTGAGTTCGAACTCGGCGGCGTGGTCGGCGTAGGGCTCGCGCCGGACGGCGAGTCCGGGGCCGGCGTCCAGTTCGCTGCCGTCGCCGGTGCCGGCGGCGCCGCGCTCGTCCGCGGTGAACATGACCGTGAACAGCGGTGTGCGGCCGCCGTCGCGGGCCCCCGGCAGTTCGTCCACGAGCCGCTCGAAGGGGTGGGCGCGGTGGGTCATGGCCGAGGCCACGGCGGAGCGGGTGGCGGCGGCGCGCTCGGCGAAGCCGAGGTCCGGTGCCACCTCGCAGGTCAGCACCACCGTGTTGAGGAACGGGCCGATGACCCCCGCGTACGACGGGTCGTCGCGGCGGGTGACGGGCGTGCCGACGAGGATCCGCCGCTCGCCCGTGAACCGCCCGAGCAGTTCGGCCAGGGCGGTCAGCCCGGTCCCGTACATGCTGGTGCCGCAGGTGCGCGCCAGCGCCCGCACGGCCCGGGTGTCCTGCCCGGAGAGCCGCAAGCGGCTGGAGCCGCCGGGGCCGGGCGCGGCGCCGCGCTCCCCGTCGGCGGGCAGCAGCGGGAAGGGCAGCGGGGCGGCGAGCCGTGTGTGCCAGTGGGCGCGGTCCCGCTCCGCCTCGGGGCCGCCGAGGGCGGCGGCCTCGCGGGCGATGTGCGTGAGGTAGCTGCCTTCGGCGGGCCGGGGGGCGGCCGTGCCGGTGCGCAGGGCGCGCAGCCGGGCGAAGACCCGCTCGGCCAGCAGCACGGCGGATTCGCCGTCGCAAGCGATGTGGTGGACCGTCAGCGCGAGGAGCGCGCTGGTCGGGGAGAGCCGCAGCAGGACGGCGCGCAGCGGCGGCTGCCGTTCCAGGTCGAAGGGGCGTCGGGCTTCGGCGCGCAGGGTCGCGCCGGTGTCGGTGCCGGGTGCGGGCCACAGGACGGTGAGCGGCGGCCGGTCCCCGTAGACGAAGCGCTGGCGGGGTTCGCCGTCGCGGACGAAGAAGCGGGCGCGCAGGAGCGGCGCGCAGGCGGCCTCGTCGGCGAGGGCCTGGGCGACCTGGCGCTCGTCCAGCGGTCCGTCGATCCGGAAGACGTCGGTGAGGTGGTGGATGCTGTCCGCGCCGTCGTCGAGCCGGGCGAGGGTCCACAGCTGCCGCTGGGCGGCGGACAGCGGGTGGTCCCCGCCCTCCGGGTCCTTCTCGGCGGCGGACGCCGCCTGCGCGTCGCCCTCGTCCGCGCCGCGGCCGCGCAGGGCGGCGCAGGCCTCGCGGACCGAGGGGCCGTCGAGGAGTTCGTCGATGCCGAGGACCAGGCCGTGGCGCTGTTCGAGGGCGGCGATGACGTCGACGGCGAGCAGGCTGTGGCCGCCGCAGGCGAAGAAGTTGTCGTCGGGGCCGATCCGATCGACGCCGAGGACCTCCCGGAAGACGGCGCCGACGCGGTCCTCCAGGCTCTGCGGGGCCTCGGGCGCCGCGGCCGGCGCGGGCTCGGCGGCGGGGGCGCAGGCCTGGGCCCGCTCGGCCAGTTCGCGCCGGTCGATCTTCCCGCTGGTGCTGAGCGGCACCCGGTCCAGCGGCAGGACGCGGTCCGGGACCAGGGGCGCGGGCAGCACGGTGCCCGCGTACGCGTGGACGGCGGCGGGGGTCTCGGCGGCGGGGCCGGTGACGAAGGCGACGAGCGAGGGTTGGCCGCCGGCGCCCCGGCAGACCACGGCGACGGCCGTCTCCACGGCGGGCAGCGCGGCCAGGGCCGCCTCCACGTCGCCGAGTTCGACGCGGTTGCCGCGGATCTTGACCTGGTCGTCGGCGCGGCCGAGGAACTGCAGGGTGCCGCCGGGCTGCCACCAGCCGCGGTCGCCGGAGCGGTAGCGCCGGCCGCCGGGCTGCTCGGGCGCGGCGGGGAAGGCCGCCTCGTCCAGCTCGGGCCGGTGCAGATAGCCGTCGGCGAGGCCGGGGCCGGAGAAGTGCAGCTGGCCGGGGAAGCCGGGGGGCACGGGCCGGTCCGCGCCGTCGAGCACCTCGACGACGGTGTGGGCCAGCGGCCAGCCGATCGGGGTGCCGGGCAGCGGGTGCGCGGGGTAGTCGAAGGCCGTGGCGCCGACGGAGTTCTCGGTGGGCCCGTACTCGTTGACCAGCCGGGTGCGCGGCAGCTGGAGCTGGTGGCGGGCGACGAGTTCGCCGGGCATCGCCTCGCCCGCGACGGTGACCACGCGCAGGGTGCCCGCGGCGGCCAGCTCGTCGAGGACGGCGGTGTAGAGGCTGGGGACGAGGGTGACGTGGGTGGCCGTGTACCGCTCGGCGAGCCCGCGCAGGTGGGCCCCGTCGAGCCGGCGCACCGCGTCGACCAGGACCAGGGCGCCGCCCGCGCCGAGCACGGAGAACACGTCCGAGACGGAGCTGTCGAAGGACAGCGCGGGCACCTGGAGCAGGCAGGTGTCGGGAGACAGCCGGTGGTAGTCGTGCTTCCAGGCGAGGTAGCTGTCGATCGCCGAGTGGCGGATGACGACGCCCTTGGGCCGGCCGGTGGAGCCGGAGGTGTAGATCACGTACGCCGTGTCCTCGGGGCGCGGCGGCTCGGGCTCCTCCTCGGGCAGGGCGGCCAGGTCGGCGGTGTCCGCGGCCAGGTCGGCGGCGGACAGCAGGCGCAGGCCCGTGCGGGCGGCCAGCGCCCCGGCCAGTGCGAGGTGTTCGGGCTCGGCCACCAGCGCGGCGGCGCCGACGTCGTCGAGCACGGCGGCGAGCCGCTCCTCGGGCTGCGCCGGGTCCAGCGGTACGTAGGCGGCCCCGGCCCGGACCGTGCCGAGCAGCGCGGTGAGCGCGTGGCGGCCCTTGCCGACGAGCAGGGCGACGCGGTCGCCGCGTCCCACCCCGTACGCGTGGTGCAGGCGGCGGGCGGCGCGCACGGACTCGGCGCGCAGCTGGGCGTGGCCCAGTTCGGCGGCCCCGTCGGCCGCTCCCCCGCCGGTGACGACGGCCAGCCCTGCGCCGCCCGCGAGGTGGCCGCGGTCCAGGCGCTCCAGCAGGGTGGCCGGTGTGGCGGGCGGCCAGAACCCGGCCCGGCCCCACTCCTTGACGGTCTCCCGGTCGGCGGCGTCGGCCAGGGTGAGGGCGGCGAGTTCGCGGCCGGGATCGCCGAGCTGGGCCAGCAGGTGGGCGACGACGCGGAGCACGGCGTCCGCGAACCAGGCCTCGCAGCGCCCGGTGTCCGCGTCGGCGTGCAGGACGCGGTCCTCGCCGGAGCCCTCCAGGGTGAGCAGCAGCGCCTCGCCGGCCGGGGCGGCCGGCGCCATGCCCTCCGCGGCGACGGTGAGGGTCCCGGCGCGGGCTCCGGCGGGGCGGGCGGCGAGCAGCTCGTCACGGACGCGCCGCAGCAGCGCGCCGGCCGTGCCCTGGTCCTGGCCGCCGGCCGGGGCGGTGGCGACGGAGACGGCGACGGGCCCGGCGGGGCCGGTGACCGTCAGGGCCGGGGTGTCGGTGTCCTCGGCGGCGGCCAGGGCGAGGGCGGCCGCCGCGCACAGCAGCACCAGTTCGTCCACCGGGTGTCCGCCGGCCCCGCGCAGGGCGGTGCGGGAGGCGGCGGGCAGGGGCAGGCTGCGCCTGGTGTGCCCGGGGACGCCTTCGCGGGTCAGCCGGGGCCGCAACGCCGTGGCCGCGGTGGCCGGGTCCCGGGTCACCGGAATGCTGAGGGGTGCTGCGGTCATGGCCGGACGCTCCCTGCGGGTTGCAGTCTGTCGGATTCGTCGGTGCGGGAGGTTGCGCGGTGCGGCGCCGCGGGCCCGTCGGCGGGCCGGCCGTCGGCGGCGAGGTACCAGTTCGGGTGGCAGCGCAGCACGCCGACCACCTCGTCGAGCAGCTCCAGTGCGGTGCTCTCGGTGAACAGGGCCCGGTCGTAAGCGAGTTCGAGCAGGACCCGGCCGTCGCGCTCGCCGGCGTAGATCCGCAGGTCGTCGCTGAGCGGGGCCTGGGCGGGGTCGGCGGGGAGGAACGCGGGCCCGCCGTCGGAGCGTTCGGACGTCTCCCAGCTCAGGCCTGCGTCGTAGACGGGGCGGCGGCCGGGGGCCGGGCGCTCCGCGATCTCCACGACCGTGGTGTCGAAGGGGAAGCGGGCGTGGTCGTAGGCCTCGGCGAGCCGGTCGCGGACCTGGGCGAGGAATTCGGCGGTGCTGTGGACCTCGCCGGGTGCGAGCCGTACCGGCAGGGCGTTGACGAAGCAGCCGACGACCTCGGCCATGTCCGCGCGGTCGCGGTTGCCGGCGGGGCAGCCGATGACCACCTCGGCGCTGCCGGAGCGGCGGTGCAGCACCAGCGCCCAGGCGGTGAGCAGGGCGGTGAACGGGGTGGCGGAGCCGCCCTCGGCCGCGGCGTGCAGCACGGCGGCGGGCAGCGCGCGCCGGACCACACCCGCGCCCTGGCGGCCGGCGCCGGTGCGCGACCCGCTGTCCGGCAGGTCGAGGCGGGGCAGCGGCCCGGAGAGGGTACGGGTCCAGTACGCGCGCTGGCGTGCGGCCTCGGGGCCCTCCAGCCAGGCGGCCTCCTCGGCCACCCAGTCCCGGTACGGGCGGGCGGGGCGGCCGTCCCAGGGGCGCGCCCCCGCTTCGAGGGCGGCGTAGGCGGCCAGGAGGTCGCGGGCGACCAGGGCGGCGCTGTCGCCGTCGTAGACGAGGTGGTGGGCGGTGATCACCAGGATGTCGCCGTCCGGGTGGCCGGTCAGCTGCCGGACGGCGAACAGCGGTCCGGTGGCGAGGGTGAAGGGCGTGGAGTGGGCGGCGGTGACCGCCTCGGCGACCGCCTCGTCCGCGGGGCCGACGCGGACGACGGACAGCGGCGGCCCGTCGGGCAGCCGGTCCATGACGACCTGCCGGGCGGTGCCGCCGATGACGGCCACCCGGGTGCGCAGCACCTCGTGCCGCTCCGCGAGGGCGGCGACGGCCGCCCGCAGCAGGCCGGTGTCCAGCGGCCGGCCTGCCCGTACGGCGTCGGTGATGTTGAGGGCGACGGGGCTGGGGCTGGTCCGGGCGGCCATCCAGATCCGGCGCTGGGCCCGGGAGAGCGGCAGGACCTCACCGTCCGGCGCGGTCGCGGGCTCCGCGGCCGGGCCGCCTGCGGCGGGCACGGCGGTCCCTGTCGTTACACCTGCGGCGGGCACGGCCGCCCGGGCGGCGGCGCCGGCCGGGCCGTTGGCGACCGGGCCGGTGCCCGCGGGCAGGCCGGGCGCGACTACCGCGGCGGCGGTCGGGGCGGCGGTCGCGGCGCTGGCGGCCGGACCGGTGGCGGCCGGACCGGTGGCGGCCGGGCCGGACGCAACTGCTGCCCGGCCGGGGGCCGTCGGGTCGGCAGCCGGGGGCGGGGGCGGTGGGTCGAGCACCGCGGCAAGGGCTCGTACCGTCTGCTGCTGGAAGACCGTGACCAGCGGGACCCGTACGCCGAACTCCTCCTGGAGCGCGGCGGCGAGCCGGGCCGCGGTCAGGCTGTGGCCGCCGACGGAGAACAGGTCCGCGTCGGGGTCGGTCACCGGCACGCCGAGCACGGCCGCCCAGACCTTGGCCACCCGCTCCTCGGTGGGGCTCAGCTCCAGCCGCGGCGCGGTCTCCCCGCGGGGCGGAGCCGGCAGCGCGCGGCGGTCGAGCTTGCCGTTCGGGTTCAGCGGCAGCTCCGCGATCTCCACGTACGTCCCGGGCACCATGGCGGCGGGCAGCCGCGCGCCGAGGTAGGCCCGCAGGGCGCTCGGGTCCGCCGCGCCCACCACGTAGGCGACCAGGCCCGGTTCGCCCCGCTCGTCGGGCACCGCCAGGACCGCGCAGCGCCGTACGTCCGGGTGCCCGGCCAGGGCGGCGGCCACCTCGCCCGGCTCGACCCGCTGGCCGCGGATCTTGACCTGGTCGTCGATGCGGCCGAGGAAGAGCAGGTTGCCGTCGGGCCGGCGGGCCGCGCGGTCGCCGGTGCGGTACATGAGCCGTCCCGGGCGCAGCGGGTGCGGCGTGAACCGGTCGGCGGTCAGCTCCGGGTTGCCGAGGTAGCCGCGGGCCAGGCCGGCGCCGGAGATGCACAGCTCGCCGGGCACGCCGATCGGGGCCAGGTCTCCGTGGGCGTCGATGACGTCGACCGTCTTGTTGGCGATGGGGTGGCCGATCAGGATGTCCGCACCCGGGTCGGTGATCTGGTGGACGGTGGTCCACACGCTGTCCTCGGTGGGCCCGTACTCGTTGTAGAGGACGGTGTCCGGGAGCAGTTCGGCGTGGCGGGCGGCGAGGGCCTCGGGGAGCCGTTCGCCGACCAGGACGATCTGGCGGACCGAGGCCAGCCGGGGGGCGCAGCGCTCCAGCATCAGCTGGTAGAGGCTGGGGACCAGCATGATGTGGGTGACCTGGTTGCGCCCGATCTCCTCGGCCACGTGCTCGACGTCGAGGAGCCGGTCCTTGCCGAGGACCACGACCCGGGTGCCCGCGACCAGCGCGGAGAAGATGTCGTTGACCCCGCTGTCGAAGTGCAGCGGCGGTACCTGGAGTACCGCGGCGTCCGGCCCGAACCCGTAGTAGCCGGCCCGGTAGTGGACGGTGTTGACGATCCCGCGGTGCTCGATCATGACGCCCTTGGGGCGGCCGGTGGAGCCCGAGGTGTAGATGACGTACGCGAGGTCGCGCGGGGTGGCCCGGGGCGCCGGGGGCAGGCCGGCGGGGGCGCCGCCCGCCGCGGCGGTGCGCGGGTCGAGGACCGGCAGGGCGGTGAGGGCGGCGGTCTTGGCGTGGTAGCCGCCGTCGGCGAGCACCGCGAGGGCCCCGCTGTCGGCGAGGGCGAACGCGAGCCGGTCGGCGGGCTGTTCCGGGTCGAGGGGGACGAACGCGGCGCCGGTCTTCAGGACGGCCAGCGCGCTCACCACCATCCACTCGGTGCGCTCGGTGACCACGGCCACCAGCGCGCCGGGGCCCGCCGCGCAGGCCTCCCGCAGGCGCGCGGCGACGGCTTCGGCGCGGGCGTCGAGCTCGGCGAAGGCGAGGACGGTGGAGCCGTGCACGACGGCGGGCCGGTCCGGGTGCGCGGCGGCCTGCTCCTCGACCAGGTCGAGCAGGGTGCGGTCCTCGGGGAACGGGGCGGCGGTCTCGTTGACCTCGTCGAGCAGGAACCGCCGCTCGGCGGCGGGCAGCAGGGGGATCTCGGCGAGCGGGGCGTCCGGGCGGGCCAGCAGGCCGGTGAGGAGCCGGACCAGCCGCTCCCCCATGCGGCGGGCGCTGTCCCGGTCGAAGAGGTCGTCGGTATAGCCGACCCACAGCTCGCCCTCACCGCCGGACCGGCCGTCCAGGAAGCTGAAGGCCAGGTCGAAGTCGCTGACGGGCTGCTCGAAGGGCAGGTGGCGGACGGCCAGGCCGTCCGCGCCCACGACGGAGTCGTCCAGGGCCGTCTCGACGAGCACGTCGAAGACCGGGTTGCGGCTGGGGTCGCGGGGCAGCGCCAGGTCCTCGACGAGCTGCTCGAAGGGGTACTCCTGGTGCGTCATGGCCTCCTGCGCGGTGGTGCGTACGGCGGCCAGCAGCTCGCGGAAGGAGCCGGCGGTGTCCACCGGGGTGCGCAGGACCACGGTGTTGGCGAACAGTCCGACCGTCTCGGCGGAGCGCCGGTCGGGCCGGCCGGCGACGACCGTGCCCAGCAGGACGTCCGGCTCGCCGCACAGCCGCCACAGCAGCACGCGCAGCGCCGCAGTGAAGCCCATGAAGGAGGTGGCCGCGCTCTCCCGGCACAGTTCGCCCAGCGCGTGGACCAGTTCGGGGCCGAGGGCGAGGCGTACGGTGCCGCCGGCGGCGCTGCGCGCGGCCGGGCGGCGGCGGTCGGCGGGCAGCTCCAGCGGCTCGGGCAGGCGGGCGAGCCGCTCGCGCCAGTACGCGCGGTGCGCCTCGCCCGCCGGGCCCGCCAGGCGGGCGGCGAGCCGTTCGGTGTGCTCGGTGTACGCGGGGGCGGGCTCGCGGTCCCCGGCGCGGCCGGTCAGCGAGGCCAGCAGGTCGCGCATCAGCAGGCCGAAGGACCAGCCGTCGCACACGGCGTGGTGCACGGTGAAGAGCAGCACGCCGCCGGCTTCGGCGCCGGGCAGCCAGGCGACCTCGGCCGGCGGGCCCTCGGCGAGGTCGAAGCGGCGGCGGCAGGCCCGTGCGAAGGCCTCCTCGGGCGTGGTGCCGCGCTCGGTGCGCAGGACGCCGGTGGGCGGGTCGAGGACGACCTGGGTCAGGCCCTCGGGGGTCTGGCGCAGGACGGTGCGCAGGGAGGCGTGCCGGGCCACCAGCTCGTCGACGGCGGCCGCGAGGCGGGGCTCGTCCACGAAGCCGTCGAGCCGGTAGGCCTCGACCATCGTGTACGGGGGGACGGGCGACTGGTCCATCCGGTCCAGCAGCCACATCCGGCGCTGGGCGTTGGAGGCGGGGAAGGTGTTGCCGGAGCGGGGGGCGGGCGCGGCTTCGTCGGCCGCGGCCGGGGCGGACGCGGCACGGCCGCGGGGCAGCGCCCCGCGTTCGCGCAGTACGCCGGCCAGTGCGGCCGGGGTGCGCAGGTCGAACACCTCGTGGACCCGGGCCGCGTCGGGGCGGCCGGTGCCCTCGCAGAGCGTGGCGACCAGCTGGACGGCGGACAGGCTGTGTCCCTCGGCCCGGAAGAAGTCCTCGTGGGCGGAGAGCGGCGGGCGGCCCAGCACCTCGGTCCAGGCGTCGTGGACCAGCCGTTCCACGGGGTCGACGGGCTGCCACACGGCGCCCCTCGGCGAGGTGGGCAGCGCGAGCAGCGCGGCCCGGTCCACCTTGCCGTGGACGGTGAGCGGCAGGGTGGCGAGCCGGTGCAGGCCGGCCGGGAGCATCGGCGCGGGCAGCCGTTCGCGCAGCCAGTCGGCGAGCGCGGCGGCCTCGACGGGGGCGTGCTCCGGCGAGCCGGCGGGGCCGCGCCGGGCCACGTACCAGGCGTGCAGGGTCACGGTGCCGTCGCCGGCGGTACGGGGCACGACCACGGCCTCGACCACGCCGGGGTGCCCGATCAGGGTCTGCTCGACCTCGCCGGTCTCGACGCGGGTGCCGAAGATCTGGACCTGGCCGTCGGCGCGGCCCAGGAACTCCAGTTCGCCCTCGGCGTTCCAGCGGCCCTGGTCGCCCGTGCGGAAGACGGGCGCGTCCCCGGCGTGCGGGGAGCGGCCGAAGCGGAGGGCGGTGGCCTCGGCGTCACCCCGGTAGCCGGGGGCGACGGCGGGTCCGGCGATCTGGATCTCGCCCGTCACTCCGGGCGGGGCGAGCTCCCCGGAGGGGGTGACCACGAAGACGCCGTAGCCGGGCGAGGGCCGGCCGACGGGCACCCGGTCGAGCCGCTGGGCGAGTGCGCCGTCGCGGATGAACATGGTGGCTTCGACGGTGGCCTCGCTGGGCCCGTACAGGTTGGCGAAGGTGCCGATGCGCAGCCGTCCCACGGTGCGCGGGAGCAGGCCGCGCGGGATGGTGTCCCCGCCCAGGAGCAGGTGGCGCAGCGGGAGTTCGGCGTCCTCGGGCAGGGCGCGCAGCAGGACGGAGAAGAGGCCGGGCACGCAGTTGACGAGGTTGACCTCGCCGTCGCGCACCCGCTGCCACAGCGCGTCGGGGTCGAGCCGGTCGGGGTCGCCGACGGCGACGAGGGTGCCGCCCGTGGTGAGCGTGGTGAAGACCTGGAAGGCGGTGGCGTCGGAGGTGACCGCGGAGAGCATCGCGGTACGGGTCCGCGCGTCGATGCCGAGCGCGGGGGCCCCGGTGAGCACCTTGTGGCCCAGCTGGTCGTGGTGGACGGCGACGGGCCGGGGGGTGCCGGTGGAGCCCGAGGTGAACAGGATCATCGCGGGGGCGCCGGGCTCGGCGCGGTCCGCGGCCCCGTCCGTGGTCGTGTCCGTCGTGCCGTCCGTGGTCGCGTCCGTCGTGCCGTCCGCGGCCCCGTCCGTGAGCAGGCCCGCGAGGTCCGCCACCGGTACGGGCAGTTCCGCGTCGGCGGGTCCGACGCCCTCGGCGCGCAGTGCGAGAGCGGCGCCGCTGAGGCGGGCCAGCAGGGCGACGCGGGCGGCGGGCTGGCGCGGTTCGAGGGGGACGACGGCCGCGCCGGTGCGCAGTACGGCGAGGAACGCGGTGACGAGGCCGGCGCCGCGCGGGGCCAGTACGCCGACCGCGTCGCCGGGGCCGATCCCGTGGCGTGCGCTGAGCGCGGCGGCGGCCCGCCGGGCCTCGTCGGCGAGCTGCCGGTAGGTCAGGGTGCGGCCCTCGCCGGTGACGGCGACGGCCTCGGGGGTGCGGCGGACGGCCTCGTCGAAGAGCCCCGTGAGGGTGGTCGCCCCGAAGGCGGCGGGGGCGGGCAGCGCGGCGAGGTCCAGGAGTTCGGCGCGCAGCGGGGCGCCGAGCACGTCGATGTCCTCGGGGCTGCGGCGGGGGTCGGCGGCGAGGGCTTCGAGGACGGCGGCCACGCAGCGGGGCAGCGCCCCGGTGAGGGCGGTCGTGCCGTGGGCCCCGACGGACAGGCCGCCGTCCGGGGCGTGTTCGACCCGCAGCACCAGCGCGGCCGACGGCTCGGGCGAGCGGTCCCCGTACAGCGCCGGGCAGACGACGGCGAGCTGGGACAGGCCGGCGCCCGCCCCGGGGGTGACGGCGTCGAGCCGGGCGCTCAGCGCGTCCCGGTCCTGCCAGGGGCGGGCGGCGGCCTGCTCCAGCTCGGCGTGCAGGGCTTCCAGGAAGGAGGTGGCGGGCGCGGCGGGGTCCAGCGGGGCCAGCAGCGCGAACTCGGGCCGCCGGGCGGCGGATCCGGCGGCCGGGCCGAAGGCCGGTACCACCACGGGCACGCGCCCCGGTGCGCCCTGGCCGGCGGGTCCGGTGGGCCCCGCGCGTCCGGTGAGCCCGGCGAGGGCGATCCTGGCGGCGGCGACGGTGAGCAGCAGCAGGCCCTCGGGGGCGCCGCCGGTCATCGCGTGCAGGGCGGCGGCGGCTTCGGGAGCGACCGCGGCGGGCGGGCCCGCGACGGCGGCCGCGGCGGCCTCGGGTTCGAGGAGCGGTTCGAGGCAGGCGCCGGTCAGCCGCGGAAGCCAGTAGCCGGCCTGTTCGGCGCAACGGCCCGCCGTAAGGTCGTCCCCATGGCCGAACTCTCCGTCACCATCGTTCCGCAGCACCTCTACGTCCTCCCTGACCAGTTGTGGGTGCACCGACTGCCCCCGGATGCCGCCGTGCCCCCGCTGCCGGCCGGGCCGTGGTCCTCGGTCACCCGGGCCCGGGACGGGCTCACCGTGGTGTGCGCCGGGCGCCTGCCGGCCGGCGCCGGGTCCGTCAGCGGTCCCTGGCGCGGGCTGTACGGGGCCGACGCCCACAACCTGGACCTGCCCGGCATGCTGGCGGGCCTGCTGGTGCCGCTGGCGGGGGCCGGGATCGGCGTGTTCGCCGCGTCGACGTTCGACGCGGATCTCGTACTCGTACCGGCCGAGAAGTACGAGCGCGCCCGGACCGCGCTGGAAGCGGCCGGGCACACCCTCTCGGCGGATTGACTCCCGGGCGGGATCAGACGCCGGCGGGAACCGGGGCCACCCCGAGGGCCTGGAAGAGCGCGACGTCCTTGCCGTCGACGCCGCGCATCAGCACGTCGATGGCGGTGCTCATCAGGTCGATGTGGTACTGCGTGAACGTGCCCAGGCCCAGGCCCAGGTGGACGCCGGGGTGCCGCTCGTTGGCGAAGTGGTTGCCGGGGAGCAGCGGGGCGCAGCTGGTGTTGGTGCCGAAGCCGATCTCGTGGACCTTGGCGTAGCGGTCGTCCTCGGCCAGCAGCTTCTCGAGGCCGGCGGCGAACGCGGTGCGTCCGGCGAGGGCCGGGCGGACCGCGGTGATGCGGCCCTCGGCCAGCGTGATGATCGCCGGCTGGTCCGCCATGGGGGCGAGGTCGCGGTAGACCTGCTCCGTCTCGGCGAGGCTGGTCTCGTGACCGCCGCGGTGCACGATCGGCGCGCCCTGGAGGGTGATCTCGCCGTTCAGCGTGAAGTGGGTGTGGAGTTCGAACTCGCCCGAGGCGTTGACCAGCGAGCTGAGCTCACCTGTGGGCAGGACGACCTGCTGGCCGGGCAGGAGCGGGCCGTGCAGCGAGAACCAGTGCTCGGAGAGCTGGTGCTGGAAGACGGCCTCGGTGCCGAACTCGCGGCCGAGGAAGAGCATGTCGTCGGCCTGGTCGAGAAGGGTCAGGAACTCCTCCTCGATGCCGAGCTCGCGCTCGTAGTCGACCTCGGACACGACGCGGATGTTGTTGCGCAGGCTCTCCTCGGAGAAGGGCACCGAGAAGCTGGAGAAGGCGCCCATGGCCATGCCCACGAGGTCTTCGTCCTCGAAGTGGACGAACTCGTCGTCGGCGATCCACAGGACGGAGGCGCGGCGGCCGGAGGCGCGGATGGCGGCCATCTCGGCGATGAGTCCCGCGCGGGAGCCGGGGCCGGTCCAGTTGAACTCCTGTACCGGGGTGGCGCTGTTCTCGACGGTGAGTGCGTTGCGCACGCCCGGCGACGTGACCAGGAGGAAGACGTCTCCGAGGTCACCCCCGAACACCTTGCGGAACTGCTCCGGGCTGATCGTTACGGGCTGTGCGGTGCTCAAGGGAACCTCCCTGTAAAGGCGTGCCGGGGCGCGAGTGCCGTTCACTCGCGCCCCGGAACACGACTCGAACTCAGCCCTCGAGGCGGTCGTACTTCCCGTACTTGCTGATGCGGGAGCTGATCGACGCCTTCTCCTGGGCGACCGGCTCGGCGCCGGCCTGGGCGGACTGCTCGATGGCGGACTGCTGGTCCATGTTGTTCTGGGTCACGTCGACTCCTAGTCGTGTTCTGGTGGAGCTCCGGGTCCCGCCTTGTGCGGGGTCCGGCGTCTGTGGGTCACGGCGCGGGTCGTTCCGCTGCCGCGAGGCGGAGGAGGGCGGCCGCCGCGTCACCGTGTGCGCGCAGCCGTTCCTGGTCGAGCCCGGCACCGAGCCGGGCCGCCGCTCCTCGGGCGAGTTCCACGGCGGCCTCCACGAGGTGGCCGCCGATGCTGACGGGATAGAGCGTGGTCCCGAGCGTCTGGCTGGTGATCACCGGATCTCCTCCTCCAGGGCGCGGGCGGCGTCCGCCGCGACGGTGCGCAGGGCCTGGGCGGCCCGCGCGGCGTCCGGGTCGGCCTCCAGCTGCTCGGCGAGTGCGGCCAGTCCGAGGACGGAGCGGCGGCGCGGGCCGGGCGGGAGCCGGTCCAGCTCGGCCCTGATCCAGCGCGCCTGCTCGTCGGCGAGCAGCACCTGCTCGTCTTCGACGGTCAGTTGGAGCGCGGCGCGCCCCACCAGGGGCGGGGCGCCGCCGTTGACGGCCTCCAGCACCGGGGCGAGTTCCGCCCCGCACTGCATGGCCGCGGCCGCGGCCTGTGCGCCGCCGGGCACCTGCTGGAGGCGGACGCTCAGGTTGAGGAGGAGCACCACGGCGGCGCGCAGCCGCACGGGGTCCGCGATGCGGCACAGCTCCTCGTAGAGACCGCAGACCCCTGCGGGCACCAGCGAGACGGCCGCGTCCTCGCCCTCGCCGGTGACCTCGACCCAGCCCGGTACGGGCACGGGCCGCTCGGGCGCGGCGGTGGCGGTGTCCAGGGCGTCCGCGAAGGCGGTGAGCTCCCGGGCGGCCGCGGCGAGTTCCGCCTGGGCCAGGGTCTGCGCGAACTCCCGTACCGGGGCGCCCGCGGTGGGCGGTGTGGTGGTCGTGGACGGCGTGACGGCCGCGGGCGGCGTGGTGGTCGTGGACGGCGTGGCGGCCGCGGGCGCGGTGGTCATCGGCTCCCCTCGCTCTCGGTACGGGCCGGGGCGGCCAGGGCGTGATGGTCGACCTTGTCGTTGACCGTGCGCGGCAGCCGGTCGTGGAACGCGACCCGGGCCGGCACCATGGCCGCGGGCAGCCGGCCGGCGAGCTCTGCGCGCAGGGCGCCGGCGCGGCGCGCCGGGTCGCCGGGCGGTTCGGTGAGCACCACGTGGGCCACCAGGCGGCTGCGGTCCCCCTCGCCGGCGACGGTGACGGCGGCGGCGGTGACCCCGGCGCAGTCGGCGAGCGCGGCCTCGACCTCGCCCGGCTCGACGCGGACGCCGGAGATCTTCAGCTGCCGGTCCCGGCGCCCGTGGTAGACGAGCACGCCGTCGGCCGACTCGGTGACCAGGTCGCCGGTACGGAAGGCCCGGCGGCCGTCGGGCAGGGTGGGGAAGGCGCGGTCGGTCGCCGCCCCGTCCCCCGCGTAGCCGTCGGCCAGGCAGGGCCCGGTGACGAACAGTTCGCCGGCACTGCCGGGCGGCACCGGCCGCAGCTCCTCGTCCAGGACCAGGCCCGAGCGTCCGGGCAGCGGCCTGCCGATGGGCAGGATCTCCCCGGGCGGCAGGGCCCCGGCCTCGCGCGGCACCTCGTACAGCGTGGAGGTGACCACGCCCTCGGTGGGCCCGTAGGCGTTGAGCAGCCGGACCGCGCCCATCGGCGAGTCGAGCCAGCGGCGTGCGGCGGCCGTGGTGGCGGCCTCCCCGCCGATCAGCACGGTGCCGAGCGAGGGCGGCGGGCGCAGGTCGCCGCGTACGGCGGCCTCGGCGCCCAGCAGGGTCCAGTAGGCGGTGGGCAGCTGCCACATGGTGATGCCGTGGGCGGCGGTGACGTCGAGCAGCTCGGGCAGCGACCACAGGCCGCCGCCGCGCAGCACGACCCGTCCGCCGCAGAGCAGGGTCGGCCAGATCTCCTCGAGCGCGACGTCGAAGCCGGGCGAGGCGAACTGGAGCGTGACGCTCCCGGGGGTGAGTCCGTAGGCCTCGGCGGCCACCTCGCAGTGCCGGGCGAAGGGGCCGTGCGCGACCCGGACGCCCTTGGGCACGCCGGTGGATCCGGAGGTGAAGAGCAGGTAGGCGGGATCGTCCGCGGCCACCGGTACGGGGAACCCGGGCGCCTGGCCGGCGTCACCGGGGCCTGCGCCGGCGGTCACCTCGACGGCCTGCTCCCCGAGTTCCGCGAGCCAGTACGGCGCCCGCTCGGGCGAGGCGACCAGGGCGATCGCGGCGCCGGCCACCCGCATGGCGCCGCGCACCCGGGCGGGTGGCTGCGCGTCGTCGAGCGGCGCGCACACCAGTCCCGCGCCGGCGGTGGCCAGCAGGGCGACGACCAGTTCGGGGACGCCGGCGGCGACCAGCGCCACCGTGTCGCCGGGGCGGGCCCCGCGCCGGTGCAGCGCGGCCGCCAGGTCCCGGGCGGCGCCGGCCAGGTCGCCGTAGGTCAGGGTCCGTCCCGGGGCTCCGGGGGTCCGTGGGAGTTCGACCGCGGTGCGGTCCGGTTCGTGTGCGGCGCGTTGCAGAACGCGGGCCGCGGGGCTCGTGTTCATCAGCGCATCCTCGCGGCGGGGGGTTCGAAGCTCGTGACGTGCACGCCGGGGCGGAGTCCCTCGGCGGGTGCGCGGAAGTAGCCGGCCCAGTCGTGGGAGAAGAGCTCGACGCGGGTGGTGCCGGCCTCGGCGACGGTGAACACCGAGGCGCGCTGGTAGCGCAGCAGCTCCTCGATGCGGTCGTCGATCTTCACGCCGGCGGCCTCGAGGTGGCCTCGCAGTTCGCCGTAGAAGCGGTCCAGCTCGTTCTGCACGTAGGCCCAGCACCACTCGTAGATCAGCCAGGACTCCTTGTCCGGCACCCAGCGGGCGAGGCGCTCCATCATGTCCGGCTGGGAGGCCACCTTGCCCTCGTTGGGGACGGTGGGCGACTCGATGTACTCCCAGAGCAGCGCGCGGGCCCGGTCGACGGCCGCGCCGAGGACGGTGGAGGGGTCGGCGAGCGCGGCGTCGGACAGCGAGCGGTAGAAGTCCTCGTAGCCGAGGATTCCCTCGGTGTGCAGGTAGGTGGCGAGCCGGCGGGTGATGCCCCGGTTGTGCAGGGCCTGCAGGACGGCGCCGAACAGGTACATGCGCACCCAGTCCGCGCGGCTCATCGTGGAGTGCCCGACGACGACCTCGACCTCCTCCACGTCGTCCGGGAGGTAGGTGCGGGTGATCGTGTCCAGCTGGTACTTCTCGCGGTGGGCGGCGCTGCCCATCTCGGCATTGGGCAGCAGCACGCACTCGTAGATCATGATGTCGTCGTGGATGCCCATCTCGAGCATCCGGCACAGGCCGCGGGCGAAGGTCTCGGGGGTCTCGTTCGGCAGGCCGACGATGACCTCGGTGTAGGCCTCCACACCGCGCTCGCGGAAGGCGGCGGCGAGCTTCTCGTAGTTCTTGGCCGGCATGTTGGAGCGCTTGACCTGCTCCAGCACGTCCTGGGTGCCGCTCTGCATCGCGAGGATGGTGCCGTTCGACATGCCGCTCAGCGCGAACATCGAACTGATCTGCACGATCCGGTCGTTGGCGTTCTTGGCGTAGCTCGTGACGAACTTGCCCGGGAAGCCGCTCTCCCGCTTGTTGCGCACGAGGTGCTCGGCGAGGCCGACGTCACGCGGGAGGATGCCGAAGTTGGCGTCGGCGCACAGGATCGCCGAGACGTTCTGCTCGGTGAAGTAGTCGATCTCGGCGTGCAGCCGGTCCTCGTCGAACTTGCGGATCTTCGACTGGTTCGCGGAGCCCCAGTCGCAGAAGGTGCAGCTGTAGGGGCAGCCGCGGTTGGTCTCCCACAGCACGGTCGGCTGGTAGCCGGCCGCCCGGGCCGCCTCGAAGGAGGGCTCCATGAGGCCGGTCAGCCAGGGGCTCGGCACCTCGATGTCGCGCGGCAGCTGCCCGCCGAGCGGGTTGCGGCGGACCTTGCCGTCCCGGTCCCGGTAGCTGAGCGAGGGGACCGCGCAGAAGTCGGGCTCGTCCTGGAGCAGCGCCCTCAGCAGCTCGGAGAAGGGCGCCTCGCCCTCCTTGTGGATCGCGAAGTCGATGTAGGGGTGCTTCTCCAGGAACTCGGTCGCGTTGTCCGGCACGTGCGGGCCGCCGACGACGGTGACCGCGTCGGGGAAGCGCTCCTTCACGGCCCGGCAAGCCGCCATGTTCTTGTTGAAGTTCCACAGGTAGCAGGACATCGCGAAGACCGCCGGGTCCTCCATGAGCGAGACCGGGTCCTTGGCCTGCTCGGGCAGGAAGAACGGCTGCTCGAAGGTGTAGGCCTCGACGAGGTCGGGCTGGGTGTCGGCGTAGGAGCGCAGGGCGCCCCACACGGCGGGAAGGTAGGCGGAGCGGCTGAAGGCGGATACGTAGATCCTGCGCTTGGCTGCGTTCACCGTGGCCGTCGTACCCATGTCTCGCTCACCTCTTCCCGTTCGTGGCCGGTCCGGACGAGGACCGTTGCGTTCTGGGAACAAGCACAACCCCGGGGACTACAGCAGCGCTTGAAGAGCGGAAGAGATCGAGGCCAGAGTGGGTTCCGGGGCTCCCGGGAGGGTGTAGAGGGCCCCTCGCCCGCGGCCGGCCGGGCCGTTTCGAGTGCGATTCGAGTGGGCCCTGAGAGGCTGCGGCAACCTCGCGTCTCCAGAGGAGCCACCATGCAGACCATCGCACCGCCTGCCGCGGCGTCCGCCGCGGTGTCACACCCGGGACCGGGAGTTCCGCGCATCGAACTCCTGCCCGACGAACGCCACCGGGTGGCCGCGCTCGCCCACGAGTACGCGCGGGACTCCGCGGACCTCGACGCCCGGCGCTCCCTCCAGCTCGCCGCCCTGATGTCCCACGAGCTGCCGCGCTCCCTGCGGCGCGTGCTGACCGACTTCCGCCTGTCCGGGGCCCCGCACGCGGGGTTCCTGATCAGCGGGCTGCTCATCGACGAGAACGCGCTCGGGCCCACCCCGACGCGCTACCAGGAGCGCCCCGACCGCCCCGAGCTGCGGCACGCGGACGCCGTGCTGCGGCTGGTCGGCTCCCTGCTCGGCGAGCCCTTCTCCTTCAGCAGCCAGCAGCGCGGGCGGCTGATCCTCGACCTGTACCCGGTCCGCGGGCACGAGTTCGACCAGCTCGGGTCCGGCTCCACGGCCATGCTGGACTGGCACACCGAGGACGCGTTCCACCCGCACCGCGCGGACTGGATGATGCTGCTGGGGCTGCGCAACCACGACGCCGTGGCCACCACCTTCGCCGCCATGCAGGACGTGGAGCTGTCCGAGGAGCACCGCGCGGTCCTGTTCGAGAAGCGTTTCGCGATCCTGCCGGACCAGTCGCACACCAAGAGCTTCAACCAGGCCACCGGCGCCGCCGACGCGACCGAAGCCGCCCACGGCGAGCAGTTCCGCCGTATCGACACCATGGCGAACCGGCCCGAGCCGATCGCGCTGCTGGACGGCGACCCCGCCGCCCCGTGGCTGCGCGTCGACCCGCCGTTCATGCACAGCAACCCGCTCGACCCGCTGGCCGCCGAGGCGCAGGACGCGCTGCTGGCCGCGATCGAGGCGAAGCTGACCGACGTGACGATCGGCAACGGCGACCTCTTCGTCATCGACAACAAGCGCGCCGTGCACGGGCGCCGGCCGTTCGCGGCCCGCTACGACGGCACCGACCGCTGGCTCAAGCGCATCAACCTCACCGCCGATCTGCGGCGCAGCGCCGGCTCCCGGCGGGGCGACCACGGCCGGGCCGTGGTCTGACCAGGGCCGCGGTCCGAACCGAGGCCGTGGTCTGACCAGGTCTGTGGCCTGACCAGGGCCGCGGGCAACACCGCCGGGCGGAACCCGCGGGCGGACACCGTTACCCCTTGAAAGGATTCAAGGCCTTGGCCGCAGAACCCAATCTGATCCGACGCCACCGGCTGTTCCGCCACTTCTGGCTGGCCCGCTCGGTCTCTCTGATCGGCGACGGCGCGGCCATGGTGGCCCTCGTCCTGCTCGTCAGCCGCGGTGAGCACGCCGGTACCGCCGTCTCGCTGATCCTCCTCGCCGAGTCCGTGCCGCGGTTCTTCGGACCGCTCGCCGGAGCGCTCGCGGACCGGATGGGCGTGCGCCGCCTTCTGATCGGCGCCGAGCTGGTGCAGGCCGCGGTGTTCGGAGTCATCGTGCTGGCCCGCCCGGACCTGGCGTTGCTGGTACCGCTGGTCGCCGTGGCCGCCGCGGCCTCCACCGTGTTCTCCGCGGCCGGCCGTACGGTGGTCCCCCGCCTGGTCGACGAGGCGGACCTGATGCCCGCCAACGCGTGGATGGGCACCGCCTTCAACCTGCAGGCCGCCCTCGGCCCGGTGCTCGGCGGCGTGTTCACCGCCTGGGGCAGCGCGTACGGCGCGCTCGCGATCAACGCGGGCACCTTCGTGCTGTCGGCCCTGCTGCTGACGCGCATCCCGGCGCTGGAGCCGCTGCGCACCGGCGAGCGCAAGAGCCTGCTGGGCGACACCGTCGAGGGGCTGAAGTTCGTACGCCACCACCGGGTGGCCCGCGCCATCGTGCTGCTGCTCCTGCTGGGCCTGTTCTTCGGCTCGCTGGACAACCTGGCGCTGGTCTTCCTCGCCGAGCACTCGCTGAACACCGGCGAGACCGGGTTCGGCGTGCTGTCCGCCTCCTTCGGCGTCGCCATGGTCGCCGCCTCGCTGTGGCTGGTCCGCGCGGCCGAGAGCCGCTCGCCCGTCTGGGTGCTGCTCGCGGGCTGGTTCTTCACCGGCCTCGGCCTGCTGCTGACCGCCGCCGCCCCGGTGCTGTTCGCCGCGATCGCCATGCAGCTGATCGCGGGGCTCGGCAACGGCGTGGCCAACGTCGGCGAGGAGACCCTGCTGCAGAAGGCCGTGCCCGGCGAGGTACTGGGCCGGGTCGGCGGCACGCTGTCCTCCGCCGCCTTCTTCGGCAGCACGGCCGGCTACCTGGCCGGCAGCCTGCTGAACCCCGACGGCAACCCGCGGCTGGTCTTCGTGATCGCCGGCGGCGGCATCTTCCTGGCGCTCGCCCTGTGCGGGCCGGCCCTGCTGTCCGCGCGCGGCGCCCTCGGGTCCCCGCCCGACGGCAAGCCGGCCGCCGACGGGCCGGAGGACGGCGGGCTCCCCCTCTCCGCGGTCCCCCCGGTCGCCTCGGCCCAGACCATCGCGCCACCCGGAGGCACGTCATGACCTCACGGGGCCTGGTGACGACGGGGGCCCCGTCTCCTTCGGCGACCCCGGCGGCCCCGGGGACGACGGCGACCCGGGCTCCTTCGGCAACCCCGGCGGCCCCGGTGGCCCGGGCGGCGACGGTGGCTTCGGCCACCGCCGTGGCCTCGTCCTCCAGGGGCCGCCCGGCCAAGGGCTACCTCAACCCGTCCGTCGTCCCGCAGCCCCTGCTGCACCGCTGGTACGCCTGGTGCCACCTGGTGCCGCCGCACACCGCCGCGCTCAACCTGCGCGAGCGCTACCTGCCCCAGCTGCGCAGCTACCTGCGCTCCCCGCAGGTGCACGCGTCCGCGCTGAGCAACCCGGCCCGGTACGGCGGCCCGTTCCTCGCCCCGTACGGCGGCGTCCCCGGGGACGTCGAGGAGCTGCTGGCCGCCACCGAGGCGGCCGCCGCTCCCCTGCTGCGGCTGGCCGGGGACATCAAGGACGCCCAGCGGATGCTCGCCGAGCAGGCCGACGGCAAGCCGATGGAGTCGCTGTACGCCCAGGTGCCCGAGAGCCTGCGGGGGCTGGTCGAGCTGGTCTACGACACCGGCAACCGGCCGCGGCTGCGCTTCTTCGAGCCGTTGGTCCACCGGGCGTTCGCGGCGGAACTGGCCGAGGGCCAGGAGATCTCGCTGGCCCCGCGCACGGACCTGGCGCAGCCCTTCACCTTCGGCAGCCCGATCCTCCCGGGCCCGCACCGTCTCGACCTGCGCATCCCGTTCGCCGACCCGCGCCTCGACGCGCTGTACGCCTCCCGCCGCACCGGGGCCGATGTCGCGGGCCTGGCCGAACTGCTGCTCGGGGACGAGGCGTCGGACACGGCCGCGGCCGCCTTCGCGGGCCTGTTCACCGAGACCGCCCCGGCGCCGTACGAGCAGGCGCCGGCGGGCTCCGTACGGATGCGCTACCTCAACCACGCGACGGTCCTGCTGGAGACCGGGTCCACGGCCGTACTGCTGGACCCGCTGCCCGGCTACGCCGACGACGGCCACCGCCACCTCACCCTGGCCGACCTGCCCGAACGGCTGGACGCGGTGGTCCTGAGCCACCTGCACTGCGACCACGTATCGGTGGAGGCCCTGCTCCAGCTGCGCCACCGGGTGGCCACGGTCGTCGTCCCCCGGGGCGGCGGCGGCTCCCTGGAGGACCCGAGCCCCAAACTCCTGCTCCAGGCGCTGGGCTTCACCTCGGTGGTGGAGCTGGGCGAGATGGAGTCGGCGCGGATCGGCGAGGACGCCGAGGTCACGATGCTGCCGTTCCTGGGCGAGCACGGCGACCTCGACATCCGCTCCAAGGCGGTCCCGCTGGTGGAGATCGGCGGCCGGCGGGTGCTGTTCGCGACGGACGCGGTGGACATCGACCCGGACCTGTACCGCAGGGTGCGAGAGAGCACCGGGGACGTGGACACGGTCTTCATCGGGCTGGAGTGCGTGGGCGCGCCCATGTCGTGGCTCTACGGCCCGCTCATGGAAGGCACCCAGGACCGCGCGAACGACCAGGCCCGCCGCCTCAAGGGCTGCGACGCTGACATGGCGGAACGCCTGGTCAAGCGCTTCGGCGCACAGGAGGTCTTCGTCTACGCCCTGGGCCTGGAACCGTGGCTGCGCCACCTGACGGGCTCCAGCTACGACCCGCAGTCGGAACAGATCCGCCAGACCACCCTCCTCGTGGACCGCTGCCGCACCCGCGGCGTCCCGGCGGAACTCCTCTACCAACACGCCGAACGCCTCTGGCCCACCAGCCGCCCCTGAAACCCCACACGAAGCGCCCTCTCGCCTCCGGTCGGAAGGGGACTTTTGGTGTTCCCGCTCAGCCCTTCTCACCCAGGACTGCCCGCAGCCAGTCGAGCGCCCCCTGGCCAAGGAGCTCCTCGGCAAGCCGCCGGCCGGTCTCCGTGGTGAGCCGCGCCCGGCTGTTGTCGATCCACCTCTGCGCGGCCTGGTACCCCTGGGCTTTGTACTCGATGCCCTGGAGCATGCACTCCAGCTTGTCCGCGTCGCGCGCGCACACAGCCTCCGGCGTGTCTTTCGCCTCGTACTCCGCGACCAGGTCCTGAATCGTCGCCGCGAGCAGCTCGGGCATGCCAGCCGTCTGGTCGGCCGTCACCGCCTCCGGGTCCGCGCTGGTCGCGTACTTCTTCCCGAGGTGGTTGACATCCCCGGTGCGGGTTTCCTGGGTGTCGTGCCAGACGGCAAGGAAAGCTGCCCGCGCGGGGTCGGCACCTTCCAGCTTGGCGATGACAGACGCGATGATCGAGGTACGCCACGAGTGCTCGGCGACGCTCTCGGGGTCGTTGACACCGGCCATCCACCAACCCGTCCGGCGGGTGTGTTTGAGCGTGCCCGCCTCGTAGAGGAAGCGGGCCACCGCGGACAGGTCGTCAGCCACTCTGTCTCTCCTTCTCATACCTCGGTGAAGCGGATCGCGTACCGGATGCCCTCCAGCTCTCGGCGCGCACGCGTCGAGGCCGTGGTGCCATCCAACAGCACCGGGAAATCACCACGGCCGTCGCCAACGTCGAGTCCGCCGACCGGTGACGCGACACGGTCAGGAGCCGCCCGGGTGCTGGCCGCCATCACACGACCTGGGGTGAGAGGGCACGCCGAACGGGGCCCGGACTGTGTGTCCGGGCCCCGTTTGCGCTACTCACAGCGCTCGTTGGCCTCCTCGGTACGGAGGTTGGCCGGCCGATCAGCGCACCCCTCAGTGCGATATCGCACCGCTCAACCGCCCTGGGGGCCCAGTGAGGCGGCGGCGGCCGCGATGAAGGCGGCGGCTGCTTCCTTGGCCTCGTGCCGCCGGGCGTCCAGGTCGCTGCGGCTGGTCGCCTTGCGCAGGGCGTACGTCGCATCCGCGGCTTCCTGGGCGGGGCCGGACAGCTCGGGCACCAGGACCTGCAGGCGGATGTGGGGCGCGGTGATGGCCGCCCGGGTCTCGTGGGACCGGGTCTGGGCGTCCAGTTGATGCTCGGGCCCCGCGTCTTCCAGGGCCAGACGCTCGCGGTGGAACATCGCGGACCGGTGGGCGTCCAGGGCGGCCGCGAACTCGGTGACGGCGGCGAGCTGGTCCTGGCGGTGACCGTCAGCGCGCTGCTCGATGCGTGCGGTGCGTGCTGAGCGGTGCTGGAGAAGTCCGGCCGTCAGCGCGCCGGCGAGGGTTCCGAGTACGGCGACGATCGAAGGCCACATCAGACGTCCCGCCGGTGGGTGCGGAATCCGCAAGTGGCGGGGTGTCCGGCCGGGCCGGCTTCGGCGTCCTCGGCGGGGGCGGTGCTGGACGGCTGGGTGTGGGCAGGGATGCGCAGGGTGTTGATGTGGGCCCAGAACCCGGGCCTCTCACGCGTCGTCATGAATGACAGTTTTCGCTGTCATCAGGTGCCCGGGCAATCCTTCCTGTCGCGGTGGCAGAGGGCAGTTCTGCCTGCGCCCGGCGTGCGGAATGTCCGTCCGCACGCGGAAAGTCCGGCGAAAAGTCCGCCTGGGAGTCCGGTCGGCGGACGTGACCGAACCTGCGGTCCCTCACGGGCCGGGGAGGCGGGTACGGCTCGGCCGCCCCGGACTCGGCGCCGGCTGGCCGGCGGCCGTTCCGACCCGCCGGGTCGGCCGCCCGCGGCCCCGCCCGCCCCGCTCACCACAGCGGTCGCAGCGGGGGCAGTTCGCCGTTCGCCAGGGCTCTGATGAGGGCGGCCAGTTCGGCTCGGGGGATGCGGCGGTTCTGGGAGCCGAGGCGTTCGTCCAGTTCGCCCTCCATCTCGAACATGAGGCGTCCGGCGACCGCGAGGTGCTCCAGCGCCCGGTCGGTCAGGACGACGAGTTTGCGCCTGCCGCCCGCCGGGTGGGGGCGCCGCTCCACGTAGCCGCGGGCGGCCAGGTCGTCGACGATCTGGCCGGCGGCCTGCTTGGTGACGCCGAGCTTCTCCGCGAGCTCGCTGCTGGTGGCTCCCTCGCCGTAGAGGGCCTGGAAGACCAGGCCGTGCACGGGCCGCAGGTCGTCGTAGCCCGCCGCGTCGAGCCGGGATACGAATTCGGACAGGACGAGCTGGAAGGACATGCCGAGCAGATAGGTCAGCTCGGCCCTGGCCAGCGGGTCTTCCGCCTGGCGTGCTTTCGCTCCGGTGCTTCCGGTCTCTGCTGTGGACTCCATCTGGCCATGCTGCCACACCTTGGAAAGACGCTTTACTCCCAAGTCGCCTCCCGTCCTCCAGCAGGACTCGAGCCGTTCTCCGTTACCCGGGGGAACAGTCTCGGCGCGGTCCCCTTTGCCGTTTGACACCCACGACTAAAGCAGCTTTACTCGTGGAGCAAGCGAAGTAAAGCTTCTTTACACAGGAGGTCGCAATGAACGTGGTCAGCGAGAGCGAGCAGCGGACTACCCGTACCCCTTCGGGTGCGATGTTCGGCCTCGCCGCCCCCAGCCAGGGCAGCACGGAGATCAGCACCTGGCGTGTGGAGCTCGGCGCCGACTCCGCGACCCCGGTCCACATCATCGACCGCGAGCAGGTCTGGATGCCGCTGTCGGGCGCGTTCAAGGTGACCATCGACGGCGAGGACGGGGAGGTCAAGGCCGGTGAGGCCGTGGCGATCCCCGGCGGCGCCGTACGCCAGCTCACCGCGGTCGGCGACACCCAGGCGCTCGTCGCCATGGCCGTCGGCGGCCAGGCCAGCATGCCGGGCAACGAGGACAAGAAGATCCCGCTCCCCTGGGCCGAGTAGACGGCCGAGCTGAACCGCGGTCCGCGCCGTCTGCACGGCGCGGACCGCGCCAGCGGCCACCAGAGGGACAACTCAACGAAGGACGGGCAATGAATCCCGAAGTCAGCAGCGGGCGCCGCCGGGCGATCCTGGCTCTGCTCGCATCGACGGTGCTGGTCGTGGTCATGGACCTCACGATCATCAACGTCGCGCTCAACCCCATCCAGCAGAGCCTCGACGCGTCCAACGGCGAGCTCCAGTGGGCACTGGACTCGTACCTGATCACCTTCGCGGCGTTCCTCTTCACCGGTGGCGTGTGCGCCGACCGGTTCGGCCGCAAGAAGACCCTGATCACCGGCCTCCTCCTGTTCGGTGTCAGCTCGGTGCTCGGCGCCTTCGCGACCGACATCGTCCAGCTCATCATCTGGCGCGCCGTCATGGGCGTGGGCGCGGCCGTGGTGCCCACGGTCACCCTCGCCATCCTCATGAACGTCTTCCCGCCGGCCGAGCGCCCCAAGGCCATCGCGGGCTGGGCCGCCGCCGCCGGTGTGGCCATGGCGGTCGGTCCCGTACTCGGCGGCGTGCTGCTCGAATACTTCTGGTGGGGCTCGATCTTCCTGATCAACGCCCCGCTCATCGCCATCGCCGTCGCCCTGATGATCGCGCTGGTGCCCGAGTCGAAGAACCCGGTCCGCACCGCGTTCGACCCGATCGGCGTCCTGCTGTCGATCGTCTCCGTCGGCCTGCTGGTCTACGGCATCGTCCTCGCCGGCGAGGACGGCTGGACGAGCACCGGCGCACTCGGCGCCATCGCTGGCGGCCTGATCCTGCTCGTCGGGCTGGTCCTGTTCGAGAAGCGCATCGCGGCCCCCTCGCTCGACGTCGGCCTCCTGAAGAACGCCCGCTTCTCGGCCGGCACCGGCGCCATCGCCCTGTGCTTCTTCGCGCTGATCAGCTCGATCTTCATCTCCCAGTTCTACTTCCAGGCGGTCCTCGGCTTCTCGCCGCTGGAAGCCGGTCTGCTGGTCCTGCCCATGGGCATCGCCTCCATGGTCGTCTCCGCCCGCTGCCCCAAGCTCGTCATGAAGTTCGGCCCCCGCACCGTGGTCGCCGCGGGCTCCGCGGCCATCGCCCTGTCCGCACTGGGCGCGGCCTTCTTCGACGCCGGTACGCCGACCTGGCTGCTGATCGTCGCGCAGCTGGTCCTGGGCGCCGGCTGGGGCTCGATCATGGCTCCCGCCACCGCCTCGCTGATGTCCGTCGTGCCCCCGGTCAAGGCGGGTGCGGGCCAGGCGGTCTCGCAGACCGCCCGCCAGGTGGCAGGCGCCCTCGGCATCGCGATCATCGGAAGCCTGCTGAGCTCCGGCTACCGCTCCTCGATCGGTGACGCGGTGAACGTCCTGCCGGAGGCCTTGCGCGAGGAGGCCGCCGGATCCATCGGCGGCACCGTCCGGGCCGTCCAGGCCGCCAAGCTGGGCGACCAGGCTCCGGCTCTGCTGGCCAAGGCCTCCGACGCCTACGTCAGCGGCATGCAGTCCACGCTCTTCGTCGTCGCCGGTGTCGCCCTCGCCTCGGTCCTCGTGGCCCTGCGCTGGCTCCCCAAGACCCCGCCGGCCCCGCCCGGACCCCCGCCGGGCGCGGCCGCCCCGGGTGCCACGGCTCCCGGCGCCACCGCGCCGGGCGCCCAGGCACCGGGCGCCCCCGCGGCCCCGCCCGCCCCGGGGAAGGACGAGCCGAGCCTCCGTCCCTGACCCGGCGCGCGCCGCGCCGCCCTCAGTGCCCGCCCGCCCCTTCGGGGTCGGCGGGCACTGTTGTCCGCTCCTCACAGCTCCCCCCTCGGCCTGAGGGGCCGCACAGCGCCCCTCCCCGCCGCCGCCATCCCCCGCACTTCCCGCTCTAAACGGAACGCAACTTCCTTTATCCCTGCGCCTGTTGACCGCATCCCGGACATGCCAGGACAACACGTCCCGCGCCCCGCGGGCCGTCGAAGAACGATCCATCAGCGCTCAAGTGTTTCCACGTTATGTACAAACGGAGGGGGTTCTCATGCAGATGGGCAAGGGTTCCGGGCACATCGACACGTCCCAAGAGGACACGTCCCAGACGGACACGTCCCACGAAGACACGTCCCAGACGGGCAGATCCCACATGGACACCGTCGAAGCCGTATCGCACTGGTTGCGCGGCGAGATCGCCGTACGGTCGGGGCGCGCACCCGACGAGGTCAAGGACGACGACCTCTTCTCCACCATCGGCATCGACTCGATGCGCGCCGTCGCCCTCATGGGCGACCTCTCGGAGCTGACCGGCACCCGGCTCTCCCCGGCGCTGATGTGGTCGCACCCCAGCATCGCGGCGCTCGCCGTCCGCGTCGTCGAGGGCGAGCCCGAGGCGCCCGCCGAGCTCCCGGACACCTTCCGGGCCGTGCCCGGCGGCGCCCGCGAGCCGATCGCCATCACGGGCATGGCCTGCCGCCTCCCGCAGGCCGACGGCCTCGGGGAGTTCTGGGAGCTGCTGCGCTCGGGCACCGACGCGGTGAGCGAGGTTCCGGCCGACCGCTGGGACGCCGCCGCCTACCTGGACGCCAACCCCGCCGCCGCCGGCAAGATGGTGACCTCCCAGGCCGGCTTCCTGCGCGGCCCCGTGGACACCTTCGACCCGCTCTTCTTCGGCATATCCCCGCGCGAGGCCCAGGAGATGGACCCGCAGCAGCGGCTCTTCCTGGAGGTCGCCTGGGAGGCCCTGGAGGACGCGGGCCTGTCCGACGGCCGGCTGTCCGGCACCGCGACCGGCGTCTTCGCCGGGGCGATCTGGCACGACTACGCCGACCTCGGCGCGGCCGACCCCGCCGGCGCCTCCCTGCACTCGGCCACCGGCCGGGCCCTGAACATGGTCGCCAACCGGCTCAGTTACGTACTCGGGCTGACCGGCCCCAGCGTCGTCCTGGACTCGGCGTGCTCCTCCTCCCTGCTCGCGGTCCACCTGGCCTGCCAGAGCATCTGGGCCGGGGAGTCCGAGACGGCCGTCGCGGGCGGGGTGAACCTGCTGCTCAGCCCGGAGACGATGGTCTCGCTCAGCAAGTTCGGCGGCCTCTCCCAGGACGGCCGGTGCAAGGCCTTCGACGCCCGCGGCGACGGCTTCGGCCGCGGCGAGGGAGCGGGCGTCATCGTCCTCAAGCCGCTGTCCAGGGCCCTGGCCGACGGCGACGACATCTGGTGCACGATCCGCGGCACGGCCACCAACAACGACGGCCTGAGCAACGGACTCACCGCCCCCAACCCCCTCGCGCAGGAGGCCGTGCTGCGCGCCGCCTGCCGCCAGGCCGGCATCTCCCCCGCCGAGGTCCAGTACGTCGAGACCCACGGCACGGGCACCGCGCTCGGCGACCCGGTCGAGGCCACCGCGCTCGGCGCGGTCTACGGCCGCGGCCGCGACGCGGACGCACCGCTGCGCATCGGGTCGGTCAAGAGCAACATCGGCCACCTGGAGGCGGCCGCCGGCATCGCCGGCGTGGTCAAGACGGCCCTGGCGCTGCGCCACCGCCGCATCCCGCCCAGCATCCACTTCGAGACGCCCAACCCGCACATCCCCTTCGACGACCTCCGCCTGCGGGTCACCGCGGCCGAGGAGCCGTGGCCCGCGACCGGGGAGAGACCGGCCCGGGCCGGGGTGAGCGCCTTCGGCTGGGGCGGGACCAACGTGCACGTCGTCCTCGAGGCCGCCACCGCACCCGCGGCGCCGACCCCGCTGGAGAGACCCGGCCCCGGCACCGAAGCCGACTCCGCCGGCCGCCCGCAGGTGGCCTTCATATGCAGCCCGTACGGCCAGCAGTGGATCGGGATGGCCCGCACCATGCTCCGTACGGAACCGGTCTTCCGCTCCGTACTGGAGGACTGCGACCGCGAACTCGCCCGGCACACCGGGTGGTCGCTCCTCGAAGAACTGCACGCCGACGAGGCCGCCGCCCGCAGCGGGGACGTCGGGGTGATGCAGCCCGTACTCTTCGCCATCCAGGTCGGCATCGCCGCCTGGCTCGAGGCCTCCGGGGTCCGACCGGACGCCGTCGTAGGCCACAGCCTCGGAGAAGTCGCCGCCGCCGTCATCGCCGGCATCCTCGACCTTCCGGACGCGGTCCGCCTCATCCACCACTACAGCGACCAGCAGCGCCGCGTCGCCGGCTCCGGCAGCGGCATGGCCGTCGTCGAACTCTCCGCCGCCGACCTCCAGCAGCGCCTCGACGACCGCGCCGGCGGCGAGGAGATCTCGGTCGCCACCCAGAACGGCCCCCGCACCACCGGCCTCGCCGGTCCCCGCGCCGCACTCGAGGCCCTGGTCGCCGACCTGAAGGCCGAGGGCGTCCTGTGCGGCATGATCCGCGTCGACCTGCCGGCCCACAGCCCCGGCATCGACCCGATCACCGCCGATCTCGAAGCGGCCATCGGCACGCTCACCCCGCGGCCCGGCCGCATCCCCATGATCTCCTCCGTGACCGGCGAGCCGCTCGACTGGCGGGAGGCGGACGCCTCGTACTTCGTCCGCAACCTGCGCCGGCCCGTGCTGCTGGCCCAGGCCACCGCCCACCTGCTGACCCGCGGGACCGGCGTCCTGGTCGAGATCAGCGCCAACCCGGTGCTGGCCCCGGCTCTGCGCCAGTCCGCCGAGGAGTACGGCGGGACCGCGGCCGTGCTCGCCACCATGCGCCGCGAGGGCGAGGACGACCGCGCCGGCCTGCTGGAAACCCTCGCCGCCCTCGCGGGCCTCGGCATCGACGTGCGGACGCCCGGTGAACGCCCGCCCGCCGCCGAGCTGTTCACCCTCTCCGCCCGCACCCCGCAGGCCCTGCGCGACCTGTCCCGCGCCGTCGCCGCCACCCTCACGGACGAGACCGCGGACGAGACCGCGGACGAGACCGCGGGCAACGCCCCCGCCCCGGACCGGCTCGCGGCCCTGGCCCGCGCGGGCCTGGAGCGGGCCCACCACCCCTACCGCCTCTCGCTCGTCGCCCGGGACACCGCCGAACTCGCGGAGGCGCTGGCCGCCCACGCGGACGGCGAGCGCCCGCCGCAGCTCTTCGAGGGCCCCAAGCCCGCCGAGTCCCGGCCCCGGACCGCCTTCGTCTTCCCCGGCCAGGGCTCCCAGTGGATCGGGATGGGCCGCGAACTCCTGCGCACCGAACCGGCGTTCGCCGCGTCCATCCGTACCACCGACGCCGCCGCCCGGGCCTGGATCGACTGGTCGATCGAGGCCGAGCTGTGCGCCGACGAGGAGAGCTCGCAGCTGACCCGCATCGACGTCGTCCAGCCCATGCTGTTCGCCGTCGAGGTCGCGCTCGCCGCACTGTGGCGCTCCTGGGGCATCGAACCCGACGCCGTCATCGGGCACAGCATGGGCGAGGTCGCCGCCGCGCACGTCAGCGACGCGCTGGACATCGAGGACGCGACCCGGATCATCTGCCGCCGCAGCCTGCTGCTGCGCCGCGCGGCGGGCCAGGGCGCCATGCTCGCCTGCGAGCTGACGATGGACCAGGCCCGCGAGCTCCTCGCCGGCCAGGAGCACCTGGTGTCGGTGGCCGTGAACAACAGCCCCCGCTCCACCGTGCTGTCCGGCGACCGCGACACGCTCACCGCGATCGCGGCGCGGCTGGAGGCCGACCAGGTCTTCTGCCGCTGGGTCAAGGTGGACGTGGCCTCCCACAGCCCGCAGATGGACCCGCTGCGCGAGGACCTGCTGTCCGCGCTGGAGGGCATCACCCCGCGCGCCGGCACCGTCCCCGTCTACTCGACGGTGACCGGCTCGGTGGCCTCCGGCACCGAGATGGACGTCCGCTACTGGGCCGACAACCTGCGCGAGCCGGTGCTCTTCGGCGACCAGGTGGCCCGCCTCGTCGAGGACGGGGTGAGCGTGTTCATCGAGATGAGCCCGCACCCGATCCTGCTGCCCGCCGTGGAGCAGGTCGCCGCCGAGAGCGGTGCTGCCGTGGCCGCCCTGCCGTCGCTGCGCCGCCGCGAGGAGGAGCGCGACAGCCTCCTCGGCTCGCTGGGCCGGCTACACGTCCTGGGCGCCCAGGTCCGCGTGGACCGCGCCTTGACCCCCGCCCGGGCGGCGAAGCTCCCCCACTACCCGTGGCAGCGGGAACGTTTCTGGATCGACGCCCCCGGCCCTGGCGGCGCCCCCGCGGGCGGCCGGGCCCTGCGCCGCGGCCTGCTCGGCGAGCGCCTCGACTCCCCCGTCGCCCCGGGCACGCACTACTGGCAGATGGACTTCGACGCGACGGCCGCCAGTGCCTTCGACCACCGGATCGGCGGGGCCGCGGTCCTGCCGGGCGCCGGTTTCGCCGAGATGGCCCTGGCGATGTGCGCCCAGGTCCGGCCCGGCGGACACCCCGTACTGGAGGAGTTCGCCTTCCGGGAGCCGCTGATCCTGCCCGCGCAGGGCGTGCGCCGGGTCCAGGCCGTACTGGAGGGCGCGGACGGCGAGGAGGCGCGGATCCGCTTCTTCGTCCGCGAGGACGAGGGCCCGCTGTGCGTGGCCGAGACCCGGGTGGTCTTCGGCGCCGAGCCGGACCCGGGCGAGCCCCGCGATCCGGCCTCGCTGGCCGGCCCGCTGGCCGAGACTCTCGACGGACCGGCCTACTACCGGGCGCTCGCCGCCTGCGGCCTGGGCTACGGGCCCGCCTTCCAGGGGATCACCGGCATCGCGCGCGGCGAAGGCGCCGCCCTGGCCCGGATCGTGCCCGACCCCGCCGCCCTGCCCGCCGACCCCGGCTACCGGGTGCACCCCTCGCTGCTCGACTCCGCCCTGCAGTCCGCCGTGGCCCCGCTGCTCGGCGCCGCCTGGGGCGAGGGCGTCACCCAGTGCTTCGTCAGCGAGTCCATCGGCCGGCTGCGGGTGTACGGAACGCTCGCGGGCGAGCTGTGGGCGTACGCGCAAGCGGAGCCGGCCGGAGACGACCGGCACTGGCAGGCCCGCGTACGGATCCTGTCCGCCGAGGGCGCCCTGCTGGCCGAGGCCGAGGGGCTGCGCGTCGTGCGCCTCGATTCCGTCCCCGTCCTGGCCGCCGAGCAGGACGATGCGGCGAGCGGACCGGCGGACGGGGCGGTCGCCGCCGCCCTGGCCGAACTGCCGGTGGCGGAGCGGCGGGCCGCGTTCGAGACCGCCGTACGGGAGATCACCGCGCAGGTGGTCAAGCTGCCCGCGCGCCGCATCGACCCGGACACCCCGCTGCGCTCCCTCGGCATCGACTCGCTGATGTCGCTGGAGCTGCGCAACCGCCTGGAGGCCGCCTTCGGCGTGGAGCTGTCGGCCACGCTCATCTGGAACTACCCGACCGTACGGGACATCGCGCCGTTCCTGGCCGGCAAGGCGGACATCGCGCTCGACGGCGACGAGGCCCCCGAGCGGAGCCCCGCGGCCGAAGCCCCCGTCCTGCCCCCGGCGGCGGACGGCGAAGCAGACCCGGAGAGCCTCGAGGCCCTCCTCGAACGTGAACTCGCGGAACTGAGCGAGCGGATGGAGACCTTCTAGTGAGCAGCAGCACCGTCGGGACCGCCCCGGCCGAAGACCGCTCCGGGGACGCCCTCGTCAAGGCACTGTCCGCCGTCCGCATGCTGCGGGGCCGGCTGGACGCGCTGGAGCAGAAGCGCCACGAGCCCATAGCCATCGTCGGGATCGGCTGTCGACTGCCGGGTGGGGTCACCTCACCCGGCGCGTTCTGGCAGATGATCAGTTCCGGCACCGACGCGATCACCGGCGTGCCCGGCGACCGCTGGGACGCCGACGCCTACTACGACCCCGACCCCGACGCCCCGGGCCGCACCACCATGCGCTTCGGCGGGTTCATCGACGGGGTGGACCGCTTCGACCCGTACTTCTTCGGCATCTCCCCGCGCGAGGCCGCGCGCATGGACCCCCAGCAGCGGCACTTCCTGGAGGTGGCGTGGGAGGCCCTGGAGGACGCGGGCCTGCCCCGGGAGAGGCTCCAGGGCAGCGCGACGGGCGTGTTCGTCGGGGCCAACGCCACCGACTACCTCCAGATGCAGCTGGAGGACCCGGCCGGCCTCGACACGTACACCGTCGTCGGCGGCACCAACTGCATCATCTCCAACCGGCTCTCGTACCAGCTCGACCTGCGCGGCCCGAGCATGACCGTCGACACGGCCTGCTCGTCCTCGCTGGTGGCGGTGCACCTGGCCTGCCAGTCCCTGCGCACCCAGGAGTGCTCCACGGCGGTCGCCGCCGGGATGAACCTGATCCTGTCGCCGACGATGACGGTCGCCCACTCCAAGGGCCTGCCGCTCGCCCCCGACGGCCGCTGCAAGACCTTCGACGCGAAGGCCGACGGCTACACGCGCGGCGAGGGCGTCGGCGTGCTCGTCCTGAAGCGGCTCTCGGACGCGACCCGGGACGGCGACCGGATCTGGGCCGTCATCCGCGGCTCCGCCGTCAACCAGGACGGCCTGACCAACGGGCTGACCGCGCCCAGCGGCCTGTCCCAACGCGATGTCATCAGGGCGGCGCTGCGCTCCGCCCGGCTGGAGCCCTCGCAGGTCACCCTGCTGGAGGCGCACGGCACCGGCACCAGCCTCGGCGACCCGATCGAGGTCGAGGCCCTGCACGAGGTGTACGGGACGGCGGACGCGGACGGCGGGAGCTGCGTGCTCGGGTCGGTCAAGACCAACATCGGCCACCTGGAGGCGGGCGCCGGCCTGGCCGGCCTGATCAAGGTGGCGCTGAGCATCCACCACCGGGCCATCGCGCCCAACCTCCACCTGGAGGAGGTCAACCCGCACATCTCGCTCGGAGGCGGACGGCTGCGCATCCCGACCGAGGCGGCGAGCTGGGACGAGCCCGCCGAGCGGCGCCACGGCGCCGTCAGCTCCTTCGGCGCGGGCGGCACCAACGCCCACGTGGTCCTCGGCCCGGCCCCGCAGGACGACGAGGCACCGCGGCCCGACGACGCACCGCGGGCCGCGGCCCCCGAGGTCCCGCAGGCCGCGCAGGGCCCCTGGCTGCTGCCGGTCTACGCGGGCACCGCCGACGCGCTGGTCCCGATGGCCCGGGCCTGGCGCGACCACCTCCAGGACCGGCAGACGCGGCAGGAGCCGTTCGCCGCACTGGTGCACGGCGCCGCGACCCGCCGCACCCGGCACGCGCACCGGCTCGCCGTCGCCGCGAGCACGCACGCCGAGGCCGCCGAGCGGCTGGACATGTGGCTCGCGGACAAGTCCCCGGCCTCGGTGGTCACCGGCCGCACCGGCGGCGACATCAGCGACAAGGTCGTCTTCGTGTTCCCCGGCCAGGGCGCCCAGCGGGCCGGGATGGGCCGTGAACTGATGCGCGTCTGCCCGGTGTTCAGGGCCGCCGTGACCGAGTGCGACGAAGCCTTCCGGCGCTGGACCGACGGCGGGTTCTCCGTCATCGACACGATCATGGGTCTGGAGGACGGGGCGCCGCTGGAGCGGATCGACGTCATCCAGCCGGCCCTGTTCGCCATCGCGGTCGGACTCGCCGCCCGGGCCCGGGCCTTCGGCGTCGAGCCCGACGCGGTGGTCGGCCACAGCATGGGCGAGGTCGCCGCCGCCCACGTGGCCGGCGTGCTGAGCCTGGACGACGCGGCCCGCGTCATCTGCCGCCGCAGCTTCCTGCTGCGCCGCATCAGCGGGCAGGGCGCGATGCTGGTGGCGGGCCTGCCCTTCGACCAGGCCGCCGAGTTCGTCGCGGACCACAGCGACCGGGTCTCGGTCGCGGTCAGCAACAGCCCCACCTCCACGGTGCTCTCCGGCGACCCCGAGGTGCTGGCCGAGCTCGCCGGGGCCCTCGAGGCGCGCAACGTCTTCTGCCGCCACGTCAAGGTGGACGTGGCCTCGCACAGCCCCCAGGTCGACGCGCTGCGCGCGGACCTGCTGGCCGAGCTGAAGGGCATCGAGCCCCGCGCGGGCCGGGTGCCGGTGCTGTCGACCGTCACCGGCGACCTGTGCGACGGCTCCGGTTTCGACGCCGAGTACTGGGCGGGCAACCTGCGCGAGCCGGTGCTCTTCTGGGACGCCGTGGGCTCGCTGATCGACAGCGACCACGGGGTGTTCGTCGAGATGAGCCCCCACCCGACGCTGCTGTCCGCCGTCGAGCAGGCCTTCGAGCACTCCGGCCGCGAGGGGCTGGCCCTGCCGTCCATGCGGCGCGACGAGCCGGAGGCGCACGGCCTGCTGGAGATCCTGGGCTCCCTGCACGCGCACGGCCTGCCCGCCCGGCTGGCCCAGCTGCTCCCGGCGGCCCCCGCCCGCCCCGTACCGCTGCCCTCCTACGCCTGGCAGCACGAGAGCTTCTGGTTCCGCGCGTCGGGCTCCGCCGGCCCGGTCCCGCTCGACGCCGACGCCGCCCGCGCGGCGGACGAGCCGGACAACGCCGACGGGCGCGGGCAGCTGCCCGCGCTGGTGGCGGCCGTGGCGGCCGCCGAACCCGGCGAGGCCCGTACCGAACTGGTGCGCGCCCAGGTCACCGCGGCGGTGGCCGCGACCCTGGAGCTGAGCACCGACCGGGTCGACCGGACGGCCGGCTTCTTCCAGATGGGCATGGACTCCACGCTCGCCCGCGATGCCCGCGTCCGGCTGGAGGGCCTGCTCGGCCGCCGCCTCCCGGCGACCGTGATGTTCGAGCACCCGTCGGTGGAGGCACTGTCCGCGCACCTGCTGGTCCTGGCGGAGCGGGCGGCGGCCGAGGCCGGCCCGCAGGCCGCCGCGGCAGCGCCCGCCGCGCCGGCCCCTGCCCCCGTACACGCCGTGATCCCCGCACCGCAGGCGCCTTCGGACCTTTCCGGGTCCGAGGACGACACCTCCCTCGACGACCTTTCCGAAGCCGAACTCCTCGCCGTGCTGGCCGCGGAGTCCGGTTCCACGACGCCCGCAGCCGGAGCAGCCAGATGACCGACAAAGACCACGAGCGGCAGAACGTACTCGCCCGGAGCGTGCGCGAGATCCGCCGCCTGCGCACCGAGCTGGACGCCGCCGAACGCGCCCGGACCGAGCCGATCGCCATCGTCGGCCTCGCCTGCCGGATGCCCGGCGGCGCCGAGACGCCCGAGGAGTTCTGGGAGTTCCTGCGCTCCGGCCGCGACGGCATCCGCGAGGTGCCCGAGGACCGCTGGGACACCGCCCGGCACGGCAGCCGCCTCGGCGGCTTCCTCGACCGGGTCGACGGGTTCGACGCCCCGTTCTTCGGGATCTCGCCGCGCGAGGCCGCCACCCTGGACCCGCAGCAGCGCCTGCTGCTGGAGGTGGGCTGGGAGGCGCTGGAGCACGCGGGCATCTCGCCGGCCGCCCTGAACGGCTCGGACACCGGGGTGTACTTCGGCGTCACCACGTACGACTACGTGCAGAGCCAGATGCAGCAGATCGACCCGGCCGAGCTGGAGGCGTACAGCCTCACCAGCAACGCCTCCACCTTCGCGGCCGGCCGGTTCTCGTACTGGCTGGGCCTGCAGGGCCCCAGCCTCTCCGTCGACACCGCGTGTTCCTCCTCGCTGGTCGGCGTGCACCTGGCGTGCCAGAGCCTGCGCTCCGGCGAGACCGGCATGGCGCTGGCGGGCGGCGTCAACGTCCTGCTGTCGCCCGAGTGGTTCACCATCGCCGACAAGGCCAACATGCTGGCGCCGGACGGCCACTGCAAGACCTTCGACTCCCGCGCCGACGGCTACGTACGCAGCGAGGGCTGCGGGATCGTCGTCCTCAAGCGGCTCTCCGACGCGCAGGCGGCCGGCGACCGGATCCTCGGCGTCATCCGCGGCTCCGCCGTCAACCAGGACGGCCGCAGCGCCGGCATCACCGTCCCGAACGCCGCCGCCCAGCAGGACGTCATCCGGGCGGCGCTGGCCTCGGCCCGCGTCGAACCCGCGGACATCGGCTACGTGGAGGCGCACGGCACCGGCACCCCGCTGGGCGACCCGCTCGAACTGCGCGCCCTGGACGCCGTACTGGGCGGGCGCGCGCCGGGCGAGGAGCTGGTCGTCGGCTCGGTCAAGAGCACCATCGGGCACCTGGAGCCGGCCGCCGGCATCGCCGGGCTGATCAAGGTCGTGCTCTCGCTCCAGCACGAGGAGATACCGGCGCAGCTGGACCTGCGGGAGGTGAACCCGGAGATCGGCGTCGAGGACCTGTCGGTGACCTTCCCGCGCACCGCCGTGGCCTGGCCGCGCGGCGACAAGCCCCGCCTGGCGGGCGTCAGCTCCTTCGGCGCGAGCGGCACCAACGCCCACGTCGTCGTCGAGGAGGCGCCGGCCGCCCCGGCCGCCGCCGGGGAGGAGGCCGCGGGCGAGCGCACCGCGCAGCTGCTGGCCCTGTCCGCCAAGAGCCCGGCCGCGCTCGCCGAGCTGGCCGCCCGCCACGCCGCGTACCTGGACGGCCCGGACGCGGCGCCGCTCGCCGACGTCTGCCACACCGCCGCCACCGGCCGCGCCCCCCTCTCCCACCGGCTGACCGCGGTCGCCGGCACCGCCGGGGAGATGCGCGAGAAGCTGGCCGCGTTCGCGCCGGGCGGGCTCCTGCCGGCGGGCGTCCGCACCGGCCACGTGCCCGGCGGCGCGCAGCCGAAGGTGGCCTTCCTCTTCACCGGCCAGGGCGCGCAGTACGCGGGCATGGGCGCGGGCCTCTACGCGAGCGAGCCGGTCTTCCGGGCGGCGGTCGACCGCTGCGACGCCATCGTCTCGGAGCTGACGGACCGCTCGCTGCTGTCCGTGCTGCACCCCTCGCCCGCCGAGGCCGCGCTGGTGGACGAGACCCGCTGGACCCAGCCGGCGCTGTTCGCCGTCGAGTACGCGCTGGCGGAGCTCTGGCGCTCCTGGGGCATCGAACCGGGCGCCGTGCTCGGCCACAGCATCGGCGAGATCGTCGCGGCCTGCGTGGCGGGCGTGCTCTCGCTGGAGGACGCGCTGACCCTCGCCGTGCGCCGCGGCAGCATGATGCAGGAACTGTCGGTGGAGGGCGCCATGGCGGCGGTCTTCACCACCGAGGAGCAGCTCGCCGCGGCGCTGGCGCCCTACGAGGGCGAGCTGTCGGTGGCCGCGGTCAACGGCCCCGAGTCGCTGGTCGTCTCCGGCGGCGCCAAGGCGCTGGAGGTGCTGCTGGCCGACCTGGCCGCGGCGGGCGTCAAGTCCAAGCGGCTCACCGTCACCCGCGGCTTCCACTCGCCGCTGATGGATCCGGTGCTCGACGGGTTCGAGGCCGCCGCGGCCGCCCTGACGTACGCGGAGCCCCGTATCCCGGTCGTCTCCAACGTCACCGGCGAGCCGCTGACCGGCCCGCGGGCCTTCTCCGCGGGCTACCTGCGCGAGCACATCCGCCGCCCCGTGGACTTCCTGCGCGGTATGACGGCCCTGCACGGGCTGGGCTTCCGCGTGTTCGTGGAGACCGGCCCGCAGCCCGCGCTGTCCGGCATGGCCAAGCGGTTCCTGCCCGGCGCGGGCGACGGCGGACAGCCGCCGGTGTTCCTGCCGTCGCTGCGCAAGGGCCACGACGACGGCCGGGTGGTGCTGGACAGCCTGGGCGCCCTGTACGCGCTGGGGGCGCCGGTGGACTGGGCCGCGTACGACGCGGGCCGGGGCCGGCGGCGCGCCGCGCTGCCGACGTACCCCTTCCAGCGGACCCGGCACTGGTTCACGCCCAGCGCCCGCCCGGTGTCGGCCGCGCCCGGCGCCGGCGAGGCCGCGTCCGCGCGCCTGCTGGGCGAGCGGGTGCCCTCGCCGCTGGACTCCGTCCAGTACGCGGCGGTGCTCGACACCACCGGCCACCCCTGTCTGGGCGACTGCGTGATGGACGGGCTGCCCGTCGTCAACATCGGCGTCTACCTGGAGTCGGCCCTCCAGGCCGCCCGGGCCGACGGCGGCGGCGCGGGCGCGCTGATCGAGGAGTGCCTGGTCCTGCAGAGCATGATCCTCGACGAGGACCAGCGGGCCCGGGTGCAGCTCGTCCTGGACCCGGCGCCCGGCGGCCGCACCGCCTACCGCTACTACTCGGCCCGGCGGGACGGCGCCGGCTGGCTGCTGCACTCGCAGGGCAAGCTGGCCCCGCTGCCGGCCGCCGCCCCGGCCGCGGCCGACCTGGACGCGCTGCGCGCCCCGCTCGCCGAGGAGACCACCGGCGAGGAGTTCTACCGCCGGATGTGGCGCCGCAAGCTGTACCTCGGCCCCACCGCCCAGTGGATCGAGCACGTGTGGAGCGGCGAGGGCGAGGCCGTCGCGAAGATGCGCGCCCCGCGCCCGGGCGAGGCCGACGGCTACCGGCTGCACCCCGGCCAGACCGACGCGCTGTTCCAGTCCCTGTTCGCCTGCCTGCCCGAGGGCACCCCGGCGGACGCCACCTTCATGCTGGTGGGCATCGACCGGTTCGCCTTCCACGGCTTCTCCGGCGCGCAGGGCGAGACGTACTGCCGGGTGCGGCTGCTGCCGTCGCCCGACCCGCAGGGCATGCTGCTCGCCGAGGCCGCGCTGTACGACGCGCAGGGCCGCACGGTGGTCGAGGCCACCGGGGTGTGCCTGCGCCGCGCCGAGAAGGACCAGCTGCTGCGCACCGACGCCGCCGCGGCCCCGGCCGCCCGGGCGCTGCCGGCCGCGGCCCCGCTCGCGGCGGCCGCCGACCCGCGGTCGCTGGACGCCGCGGGCGTACGGGAGCTGCTGACGGCGACGGTCGCCCGCGCGCTGGGCACCTCCCCGGGCCTGGTCGACCGCGACGAGCCGCTGCAGAACCTGGGCCTGGACTCGCTGATGGCCCTGGAGGTCAAGGAGGCGCTGTCCGCCGCGCTCGGGGTGTCGCTGCCGCTGGTGGCCTTCCTGGAGGGCCGCAGCGTCGGCACGCTCGGCGACCAGATCCTCTCCACCCTCGGCACCCCCGAGGAGTCGGCCGGCGCCGGCGGGCAGGACGCCGCGGCGCAGCCCGTCACGGGCGGCGGGCGGCTGCCGGAGCTGGTCCGCGACGAGGCTGCCCGCTACGAGCCGTTCCCGCTGACCGACCTCCAGCAGGCCTACCTGGTGGGCCGCTCCAGCGCCTTCGAACTCGGCAACGTCTCCACGTACTTCTTCATCGAGGTGGACCTCGACGGGGTGGACGTGGAGCGGCTGCAGGACGCCCTGCGGCTGATGATCGACCGGCACGACATGCTGCGCGCGGTGATGACCGAGGACGGCTACCAGAAGGTGCTGCCCGAGGTCGCCCCGTACCTGATCCGCACCACCGATCTGCGCGGATGCTCCGAGGAGGAGCGCGGCGCGCGGCTGGCCGAACTGCACGACGAGGTCGCCGGGCAGGTCTTCGACACGGCGGTGTGGCCGCTGTTCGACATCCGCGCCACCCGGGTCACCGAGGGCCGCACCCGGCTGCACATCGGGCTCGACGCGCTGATCATCGACGCGTGGAGCACCTCGCTGCTGTTCCGCGAGTGGGCCGCCGCCTACCGCGGCGAGGCCGGCACGCTGCCCGAGGTCCCGCTGACCTACCGGGACTACGTGGTGACGGCCAAGGCCGTCGAGGAGACCGACCTGCACGCGGCCTCGCTCGCCTACTGGCGCGAGCGGCTCGACACGCTGCCGCCGGCGCCCGAGCTGCCGCTGGCCGCCGACCCGGGCTCGCTGGAGGCGCCGGCGTTCACGCACCGCTCGAGCCGGATCGAGGCCGAGGACTGGTCCCGGTTCAAGGCGTACGCCTCGGCGGCCGGTGTCACCCCGTCGGCCGCGCTGTGCACGGCCTACTCCCAGGTGCTGGCCTCCTGGAGCAAGTCCAGCCGCTTCACGCTGAACGTGCTCTTCTTCAACCGGCTGCCGCTGCACGAGCAGGTCGGCAGCGTGCTCGGCAACTTCAGCGCCACCACCCTGCTGGAGATCGACTCCACCGCCTCGGTCGCCTTCGGCGAGCGGGCCGAGCGCATCCAGCGCCGGCTGTGGAACGACCTGGAGCACAGCCACGTCAGCGGTGTCGCCGTGCTGCGCGAGCTGAACCGGGCCCGCGGCGGCAACGCCCGCGCCAACATGCCGGTCGTCTTCGCCAGCACCGTCAACTTCGCGGCCAAGGAGGACTCCGCGGCCTCGATGGGCCTGGCCCAGCACCTGACCGCCATCGGCGAGGGCGGCGAGGAGGTGTCCAGCTCGATCCGCACCCCGCAGGTGTGGCTCGACCACCAGGTGGTCGAGGACGCCGGCGCGCTGATCGTGAACTGGGACGTCATCGAGGAGCTCTTCCCCGCCGGGATGATCGACGCGATGTTCGCGGCCTACCTCGACGTGCTGCGCGGCCTGTGCGTCGAGGAGGACGCCTGGCGCCGCCCGGCGCCCGCCCTGGCCCCGGCGGCCGAGCTCGACGTGCGCCGGTCCGCCAACGCGACGGCCGGGCCGCTGCCCGCGGGGCTGCTGCACGAGCCGTTCGCCGCGCAGGCCGCCGCGCACCCCGCACGGGTCGCGGTGATCGCCCCCGGCCGCGAGCTCACGTACGGCGAACTGGACGAGCACACCGACCGGCTGGGCCGCTGGCTCCTGGAGCAGGGCGCCGGCCCCGGCACGTTCGTCGGCATCGTGATGGAGAAGGGCTGGGAGCAGGTCGCCGCCACCCTCGGCGTGCTGAAGGCGGGCGCGACGTACGTGCCCATCGACGCCGGGGTGCCCGCGGAGCGGCTGCGGCTGCTGTGCGAGAAGGCGGGCATCCGCCTGGTCCTGACGCAGAGCCGCGTCGAGGCCGGCGTCCAGTGGCCGCGGGGGACGCTGCGGCTGTGCGTGGACGGACCCGAGGCGCTGGCCGTCCCGGCGGGCGCCGTGCCCGCCTCGGCCGCCCGTCCGGACGACCTCGCGTACGTCATCTTCACCTCCGGCTCCACGGGCACGCCCAAGGGCGTGATGATCGAGCACACGGGCGCCCTGAACACCTGTCTGGACATCAACGAGCGGTTCGGCATCACGCACGAGGACCGGGTGCTGGCGCTGTCCGCGCTCAACTTCGACCTGTCGGTGTACGACGTGTTCGGCATCCTGGCGGCGGGCGGCGCGATCGTGCTGCCGGCCCCGGACGCGCACCGCGAGCCCGGCCGCTGGGCCGAGCTGGTCACCGCGCACGGGGTCACCGTCTGGAACAGCGTGCCGACGCTGATGGAGATGTTCACCGAGCACGCGCTGGGTGCCGGGATGACCGGGACACTGCCGCTGCGCACGGTGATGATGAGCGGCGACTGGATCCCGCTGACCCTCCCGGAGCGCATCGCCACGCTGGTGCCCGAGGCGGCCGTGTGGAGCCTGGGCGGGGCGACCGAGGCGTCGATCTGGTCGATCGCCCACCACGTGACCGGCGAGGCAGACCCGTCGCTGACCTCGGTCCCGTACGGCAAGCCGCTGCTGAACCAGCAGTTCCACGTACTGAACGAGGCCATGCAGCCGAGCCCGGTGTGGGTGCCCGGCCAGCTGTACATCTCCGGCGCGGGCCTGGCCCGCGGCTACCTCGGCGACGAGGCCAGGACCCGGGCGGCGTTCCTTCGCCACCCGGCCACCGGGGAGCGGCTGTACCGCACCGGCGACCTGGGCCGGTACCTGCCGGACGGGAACATCGAGTTCCTGGGCCGGGAGGACTTCCAGGTCAAGATCCAGGGCTACCGGATCGAGCTCGGCGAGATCGAGGCGGCGCTGCTGGCCTGCGACGGGGTGCGCGCCGCGGTCGCCTCGGCCGTCGGCGAACGCCAGGGCGCCAAGCGCCTGGTGGCCTACGTGGTCCTCGACGAGGACCGCACCTGCGAGGTGACGCCCGAGCTGCTCGCCAAGACGATCGGCGCGGCCCTGCCCTCGTACATGGTCCCGCAGTACATCCTGATCCTCGACGAGCTGCCGCTGACCGCCAACGGCAAGGTCGACCGCTCCTCGCTGCCGGTCCCCGGCGCCGAGGCCGCCGAGGGGGACGCCGCGCAGGGTCCCCGGGACCTGACGGAGAGCGGACTCGCCGGGATCTGGGCCGAGTTCTTCCCCACCGCCGGCTTCGGCGTGCACACCGACTTCTTCGCGCTGGGCGGCAACTCGCTGCTCGCGGTCCGGCTGATGGCCGAGATCCGGGCCCGGCTCGGCTGTTCGCTGCCGCTGTCCACCCTGTTCGCCCGGCCGACGATCGCCCTGCTCGCCGCGGCGATCCGGGAGGCCGGCGGTTCGGTGCGCCGCGCCGCCCTGGTGCCCATCCGCACCGGGGGCACGCGGACCCCGCTCTTCTTCGTCCACCCGGTCGGCGGGGACGTGCTCTGCTACGGCGAACTGGCCGGCCTGCTCGGTGAGGACCAGCCGTTCTACGCCCTCCAGGTGCCGGACGACGAAGTCCTCGCGACCGTGCCGGAGCTGGCCGCGCACTACTGCGCCGCCCTCACCGCCGCGGTCCCGCAGGGCCCGTACCGGCTCGGCGGCTGGTCCATGGGCGGGGTCATCGCCCTGGAGATGGCCCAGCAGCTGACCGCGGCCGGTCACGAGGTCGAACACCTCGCGGTGATCGACCTGCTGGAGCCCCCGGGCCCGGCGCCGGAGCGGGCGGAGATCGACGACGCCGTGCTGCTCTCGTGGTTCGGCCGGGACCTGGCCGGCCTCGCCGGCACCTCGTGGGAGCCGGACCCGGAGCTGTTCCGCGCGGCGGACTGCCCCGACTCGGCCTTCGAGATCCTGTACGCCAAGGCCGCCGAACAGGGCGTCCTGCCCGCCGGGGTCGGCCTCGAGATGTTCCGCGAGATCCACACCCGCTTCGCCCGCAACTTCCGGGCCCTCTTGTCCTACGCGCCGCAGCCGTACGCGGGAGCGACCGCGTTCCTGCGCGCCGAGGACGGCTCCACGGACGAGGCGGTCGCCGCCTGGTCCCAGCTGTTCCCCTCCGGTTTCCACTACGTCGCGCTGCCGGGCGACCACTACACGGTCATGCAGTCTCCGCGCCTGCGGCTGCTGGCCGACCAGCTCTCCCTCTGGCTCGCCGGCACGGCGGCCCGACCCCTCGAAGGAATACAGTCATGACGCTGAAGTTCGGTGCTTTCATCCCTCCCTTCCACTCGCTGGGCGAGGACCCCACCACCGCCTTCTGGCGGGACCTGGACCTGATCCACTGGCTCGACGAGCTCGGCCTCGACGAGGCCTGGGTGGGCGAGCACCACTCGGGCGGCTGGTCCACGGTCAGCTCCCCGGAGGTCTTCCTCGCCGCCGCGGCCGAGCGCACCCGCCGCATCAAGCTCGGCACCGGCGTGGTGAGCCTGCCGTACCACCACCCGCTGACCGCGGCCAACCGCATCGTGCAGCTGGACCACCAGAGCGGCGGGCGTGCCATGTTCGGCATGGGCGCCGGGGTCTCGCCCGCCGACGCCCACATGATGGGCATATCGGCCGGTGACCAGCGCCGCATGATGGCCGAGTCGCTGGAGGCGCTGGTCCGCCTGTTCAAGGGCGACGAGCCGGTCACCATGAAGACCGACTGGTTCGAGCTGCGCGACGCCATGCTGCACCTGCGCCCGTACACCAAGCCGCGGTTCGACATGGCCGTCGCCAGCGCCGGCACCGAGCGCGGCATGCGCCTGGCCGGCCGGTACGGCCTCGAGGCGCTGACCTTCGCGGGCCGCCCGGGCATGTCCGAGCCGCCGCTGGCCCAGCTGTGGGCCGCCGGCGAGGAGGAGGCCGCCCAGTACGGCCAGACCGTGGACCGCTCCAAGTGGCGCGTGGCGATCTGCGTGCACATCGCGGAGACCCGCGAGGAGGCCCTCGACCAGGTCCGCGCCGGGATGAGCCACTGGTTCCGCGAGTACGTGCGCGACACCGTCGGCGCCTCCGCGAAGCTGCCCGAGGGCCGCGAGGCCGAGGTGGCCGTCGAGACCCACACTGCGATCATCGGCTCCGTCGAGGACGCCATCGAGGGCATCGAGCGCATGCAGCGCGAGAGCGGCGGCTTCGGCACCCTGCTGGTCAACACCCAGGACTGGGCCACCCGCGAGCAGACCAAGCGGAGCTACGAGCTGCTCGCCCGCTACGTGGCACCGCACTTCACCGGCGCCCTCGACAGCCGTCGCGCGTCCCAGAAGTGGGTCTCGGAGAACAAGGACGGCTTCGCCGCCCAGGCCCGGGAGGCCGCGGCCCAGGCCACGGCCTCCCGCTGACCCCGACAACGGACGGAGCCGAGATGCCGACCCCCCTGCAAGAGAAGTGGCCCGCCGTCGACGGGGCGACTTTCAAGGAAGCCATGTCCCTGCTGGCGGCGCCCCTGACCGTGGTCACCACGCGTGACGCGCAGGGGCAGCCCTGGGGGTTCACCGCCAGTGCGGTGACCTCGGTGTCGCTGGAGCCGCCCCTCGTGCTGGTCGGCATCGCGCACACCTCCAGCTGTCACGGGGCGCTGACACAGGTCCCCGAGTTCGTGATCAACGTGCTCGGTGACGAGCACCGCGACCTCGCGGGCCGCTTCGCGACCAGCGGCGTCGACCGGTTCGCCGGCGCGCCGCTGGAGGAGTGGCCGGACAGCCCCGGCCTGCCGCACGTACCGGACGCGCTCGCGCTGCGCTGCGCGCTCGCGGACCGCATCACCCTGGGCGACCACGACCTGCTGGTCGGCCAGGTGCTGGACGTGCGCCTGGAGGGCTCGGGACGGCCGCTGCTCTGGTACCAGCGGGCCTTCAGGACCGCCACCTGACCCCGCGCCCGCCCGGCGTGATCCGCCGGGCGGGCGCGGCCGAACGTGGAGCCGGGACGGGCGACCCCCGCCCCGGCTCCACCGCGTCGCGGACCGAGAGCCCACCGCAGGACCGACGCCCTATTCGTCATGGTGACGTGAAATCGCCCGAACCGGGCCTCAGTCCAGTCGGGCTCTGGGATGACTTGTCCCGCGTGCCGGCAGCATTCGTGCCTACATCGGCAGGTTGCCGTGCTTGCGGCTCGGCTGGGTGGCGTTCTTGGCGTGCAGCATGCCGAGGGTGGCGATCAGCCGGGAGCGGGTCTCGGCCGGGTCGATGACGTCGTCCACCAGGCCGCGTTCGGCCGCGTAGTACGGGTGCATCAGCTCCGACTGGTACTCCTTGATCCGCTGCGCCCGGGTCGCCTCCGGGTCGGCGGAGGCGGCGATCTCGCGGCGGAAGATCACGTTCGCCGCGCCCTCCGCACCCATGACCGCGATCTCGTTCGACGGCCAGGCCAGGGCCACGTCCGCCCCGATCGAGCTGGAGTCCATGACGATGTACGCGCCGCCGTACGCCTTGCGCAGGACCAGGCTGATGCGCGGCACCGTGGCGTTGCAGTACGCGTACAGGAGCTTCGCGCCGTGCCGGATGATCCCCTGGTGCTCCTGGTCGACGCCGGGCAGGAACCCGGGCACGTCGATCAGGGTGACCAGCGGGATGGAGAACGCGTCGCAGAACTGCACGAACCGCGCGGCCTTCTCCGAGGCGCCGATGTCCAGGACGCCGGCCAGGTGCGAGGGCTGGTTCGCCACCAGGCCCACCAGCCGGCCGCCCAGGCGGGCCAGCGCGCAGACCATGTTCTGCGCCCACTGGCCGTGGACCTCGAAGTACTCGCCGTGGTCGACGATCTCCTCGATCACCTCGCGGATGTCGTAGCCCTGGGTCGGGCGCGCCGGGACCAGGTCGAGCAGCCTGTCGTTGCGGCGGTCCGCCGGGTCGTCCAGGTCGCCGGCCGGGGCCAGTTCGCGGTTGTTGGACGGCAGCAGGGACAACAGATGGCGCACGTCCTCAAGGCAGCCGCGCTCGTCGTCGTAGACGAACGAGGCGACGCCGGACACCGCTCCGTGGCTGTCCGCGCCGCCCAGGTGCTCCATGGTCACGGCCTCGCCGGTGACGGCCTGCACCACGTCCGGCCCGGTGATGAACATCTGCGAGGTGCCGCGCACCATGAACACGAAGTCCGTGAGCGCCGGGGAGTACGCGGCGCCGCCGGCGCACGGGCCCAGGATCACGGAGATCTGCGGGATCACCCCGGAGTTGCGCACGTTGCGCTTGAAGATGCCGCCGTAGCCGGCGAGGGCGGTCACGCCCTCCTGGATGCGGGCGCCGGCGCCGTCGCACAGGCCCACGATCGGGGCGCCGGCGGCCTCGGCGAGGTCCATCAGCTTGTGGATCTTCGCCGCGTGGGCCTCGCCGAGCGCGCCGCCGAAGACGCGGAAGTCGTGCGCGTAGGTGAAGACGGTGCGGCCGTGGACGGTGCCCCAGCCCGTCACCACACCGTCGCCGTAGGGCTTCTTGTCCTCCAGGCCGAAGCCCGTCGCACGGTGCCTGCGCAGCCCTTCGACCTCACAGAAGGAGCCCTCGTCGAAGAGGACGTCGATGCGCTCGCGAGCCGTCAGCTTGCCCTTGGCGTGCTGCGCGGCCGTCGCCCGCTCGCTCGGTCCGGCCACGGCCAGGGCCCGTATCGCCGCAAGTTCCGTGGCGCGCTCTCGCAGACTCTCCAACTGACTCTCCTCGCCCCTTGCTCCGGTGGCCCGATTCCGACGTCCCAGCATCCGGCCGGGCTCTCAAGCCCGGCTCGAACGCCGGTGTCCGTCGCCTGGATCAGTAGCGGTAGTGGTCGGGCTTGTACGGGCCCTCGACCTTGACGCCGATGTACTCGGCCTGCTCCGGGCGCAGGGTGGTGAGCCTGACGCCCAGCGCGTCCAGGTGGAGGCGGGCCACCTTCTCGTCCAGGTGCTTGGGCAGCACGTAGACGTCGGTGGGGTACTGCGACGGCTTGGTGAACAGCTCGATCTGGGCCAGCGTCTGGTCCGCGAACGAGTTCGACATCACGAACGACGGGTGGCCGGTCGCGTTGCCCAGGTTCAGCAGACGCCCCTCCGACAGCACGATCAACACCTTGCCGTCGGGGAACTTCCAGGTGTGGACCTGCGGCTTGACCTCGTCCTTGACGATGCCCTCGATCTTCGCCAGGCCGGCCATGTCGATCTCGTTGTCGAAGTGGCCGATGTTGCCCACGATCGCCTGGTGCTTCATCCTGGCCATGTCCGAGGCCATGATGATGTCCTTGTTGCCCGTGGTGGTGATGAAGATGTCCGCCGTCTCCACCACGTCGTCCAGCGTGGCGACCTGGTAGCCGTCCATCGCCGCCTGCAGCGCGCAGATCGGGTCGATCTCCGTGACGATCACCCGGGCGCCCTGGCCGCGCAGCGACTCCGCGCAGCCCTTGCCGACGTCGCCGTAGCCGCAGACCACCGCGACCTTGCCGCCGATCAGGACGTCCGTGGCCCGGTTGATGCCGTCGATGAGCGAGTGGCGGCAGCCGTACTTGTTGTCGAACTTCGACTTCGTCACCGCGTCGTTCACGTTGATCGCCGGGAAGAGCAGGCTGCCCTCGGCCATCATCTCGTAGAGGCGGTGGACACCCGTGGTGGTCTCCTCCGTCACACCGCGGATGCCCGCGGCCAGCTTCACCCAGTCGATCGAGGTGTCCGCCAGCAGGCGCAGGACGAGGGCCATCTCCTCGTTGTCGGCGGTCGCCGGGTCGGGGACGGCCCCGGCCTTCTGGTACTCGACGCCCTTGTGGACGAGGAGGGTGGCGTCACCGCCGTCGTCGAGGATCATGTTCGGGCCGTCGGCGCCGGGCCAGGTCAGCGCCTGCTCGGTGCACCACCAGTACTCCTCCAGCGTCTCGCCCTTCCAGGCGAAGACGGGGATGCCGGCGGCGGCGATGGCGGCGGCCGCGTGGTCCTGGGTGGAGTAGATGTTGCAGGAGACCCAGCGGACCTCCGCGCCGAGGGCGACCAGGGTCTCGATCAGGACGGCGGTCTGCACGGTCATGTGCAGGGAGCCGGTGATCCGCGCGCCGGCCAGCGGCCGGGCCTCGGCGTATTCGGCGCGGATCGACATCAGGCCGGGCATCTCGTGCTCGGCGAGGGTGATCTCCTTGCGGCCGAACTCCGCGAGGGCGATGTCGGCGACCTTGTAGTCGGTGAAATCGGCAGGGGTCTGGCTGGTCATGGTGGCGTACTCCGGTGATGGATGGCGGGGCTAGGAGGTGACGCCCAGGTTCTGGTGGATCTCGAGCGTCGCGGTGGAGCGGTTGAGGGTGATGTAGTGGAGGCCCGGGGCGCCTTCGGCCAGCAGGCGCTGGGCCATCGCGGTCGCGTACTCCACGCCCACCTTGTGCCCGTCGGCCGGACTGTCCTGCACGGCCTCCAGGCGGCGGGCCAGGGCGTCGGGGAAGCGGGCGTCGCTGAGTTCGGCGAAGCGCAGGATCTGGCGCGCGTCGGTGGCGGGCATGATCTCGGGGATCACCGGGGTCAGGCAGCCGATCGAGTCCAGCCGGTCGCGCAGCCGCAGGTAGTCCTCGACGTGGAAGAACATCTGCGTGATGGCGTAGTCGGCGCCCGCCTTGCACTTCTCGGCGAAGTGCCGGACGTCCTCGGTCCAGCCGGGAGAGCGCGGGTGCCGTTCGGGGAACGCGGCCACCCCCACGCTGAAGTCGCCCAGCTTGCGGATCATGCTGACGAGCTCGTGCGCGTGCGTGAAGCCCTGCGGATGCGGGGTCCAGGCGCCCTTCGGATCGCCCGGCGGGTCGCCGCGCAGGGCGAGCACGTCGCGGATGCCCGCGTCGGCGTACTGGCCGATGATGTGGCGCAGCTCGGCGCGCGAGTGCCCGACCGCCGTCAGGTGTGCGACGGGGCGCAGGGTGGTCTCGGCGGCGATCCGCTTGGTGACCTCGACGGTGCGGTCACGGGAGGAGCCGCCCGCGCCGTAGGTGACGGAGACGAAGGAGGGGGCGAAGGCCTCGATGCGGCGGATCGCGTTCCACAGGGTCCGCTCGCCCGCCTCGGTCTTGGGCGGGAAGAACTCGAAGGAGTACGAGCGCCGGCCGCTGGCCAGGATCTCGCGCACACCGGGCCGGTCGGCGGGGCGGAGCCGGACCAGGGTGGGGCGTTCTTCGATGACGGCTGCCAAGGGATCGTTCCTTCCGGTGTCAGCGTGCGTTGAAGTACGTGGCCGCGGGGTGGTGGATCACGATCGCGTCGGTGGACTGCTCCGGGTGGAGCTGGAACTCCTCGGACAGGTGCACGCCGATCCGCTCCGGCCGCAGGAGGTCGGCGATCTTCGCCCGGTCCTCGAGATCGGGGCAGGCGGGGTAACCCAGCGAGTAGCGGCAGCCCTGGTACTCGGTGCGGAACATGCCGTCCATGGAGGCTGGGTCGGAGCCGGCGATGCCCAGTTCTCCGCGGACGCGGGCGTGCCAGTACTCGGCCAGGGCCTCGGCCAGCTGGACGGAGAGCCCGTGCAGCTCCATGTACTCGCGGTAGGCGTCGGCGGCGAAGAGCCGGGCCGTCTCCTCCCCGATGCGGTTGCCGACGGTGACGACCTGGAGGCCGACGACGTCGGTCTCGCCGGACTCCTCGGGGCGGAAGAAGTCGGCGAGGCACAGCCGGCGGCCGCGGCGCTGGCGCGGGAAGGTGAACCGGGTCCGCTCGCCGCCGAACTCGTCGAGGATGATCAGGTCGTCGCCCTTGGACACGCAGGGGAAGTAGCCGTGCACGACGGCCGCTTCGAGCAGCCCGTCGGTGTGCAGCCGGTCGAGCCAGCCGCGCAGCCGGGGCCGGCCGTCCGTCTCGATGGTCTCGGCGTCCTTCAGGCCCCACTGGCCCTTGAACAGTGCGGTCTCGTCGAGCCAGGAGGCGTAGTCCTTGAGCGGGATGCCCTTGACCACGCGGGTGCCCCAGAACGGCGGGGCGGGCACCGGATGGTCGACGGCAACGTCGGACCGGCCGCCCTCCTCGGGCTCCGCGACCGGGAACGGGGTGTCCCGCTTGGGTACGCGGCGCTGCTTCAACGGCGGCAGCTCGACTCCGGGGACTCCGCGCTTGACGCCCATCAGGGCGTCCATCAGGCGCAGGCCTTCGAAGGCGTCGCGGGCGTAGCGGACTTCGCCTTCGTAGATCTCGTGGAGGTCTTGTTCGACGTAGGCGCGGGTGAGGGCGGCGCCGCCCAGGATGACCGGGTAGTCGGCGGCCAGCTTGCGCTGGTTGAGCTCCTCCAGGTTCTCCTTCATGATCACGGTCGACTTCACCAGCAGCCCCGACATGCCGATCACATCGGCCTTGTGCTCCTGCGCGGCCTCCAAGATCGCGGAGACCGGCTGCTTGATGCCGATGTTGACCACGTTGTAGCCGTTGTTCGTCAAGATGATGTCGACGAGGTTCTTCCCGATGTCATGCACATCACCGCGCACGGTGGCCAGCACGATCGTGCCCTTGCCCTCGTCGTCGGTCTTCTCCATGTGCGGCTCCAGATACGCCACCGCCGTCTTCATGACCTCGGCCGACTGGAGCACGAACGGCAGCTGCATCTGACCGGACCCGAACAGCTCACCGACGACCTTCATCCCCTCCAGCAGGGTGTCGTTGACGATCTCCAGAGCCGGACGGGTCTGCAGCGCTTCGGCCAGATCGGCCTCCAGGCCGTTCTTCTCCCCGTCGATGATCCGCCGCTGCAACCGCTCGTCCAACGGCAGCGCGAGGAGCTCCTCCGCACGCCCGGCCTTCAACGACTTGGTGTTGACGCCCTCGAACAGCGCCATCAGCTTCTGCAGCGGGTCGTAGCCCTCGGTCCGCCGGTCGTAGATCAGGTCGAGGGCGGTGGTGACCTGCTCCTCGTCGAACCGGGCGATCGGCAGGATCTTCGACGCGTGCACGATCGCCGAATCCAGACCGGCCTTGACGCACTCGTCCAGGAACACCGAGTTCAGCAGCACACGCGCGGCCGGATTCAGACCGAAGGAGATGTTCGACAGGCCCAGCGTCGTCTGCACGTCCGGGTGACGGCGCTTGAGCTCGCGGATCGCCTCGATCGTCGCGATGCCATCCTTGCGGGACTCCTCCTGGCCGGTGCAGATCGTGAAGGTCAGGGTGTCGATGAGGATGTCCGACTCGCGGATCCCCCAGTTCCCCGTCAGGTCCTCGATCAGCCGCTCGGCGATGGCGACCTTGTGCTCGACGGTCCGGGCCTGGCCCTCCTCGTCGATCGTCAGCGCGATCAGCGCCGCACCGTGCTCCCGCGCCAGCCGGGTGACCTTCGCGAAACGCGACTCCGGCCCGTCACCGTCCTCATAGTTCACCGAGTTGATGACGGCGCGCCCGCCGAGCTTCTCCAGACCCGCCTGGATGACGGGGACCTCGGTGGAGTCCAGCACGATCGGCAGCGTGGAGGCCGTCGCGAAACGCCCCGCCAGCTCCCGCATGTCCGCGACACCGTCACGGCCCACGTAGTCCACGCACAGGTCGAGCATGTGCGCGCCCTCGCGGATCTGGTCCCGTGCCATCTCCACACAGTCGTCCCAGCGGGCTTCCAGCATCGCCTCGCGGAACTTCTTCGACCCGTTGGCGTTCGTCCGCTCACCGATCGCCATATAAGCGGTGTCCTGCCGGAACGGCACCGTCTGATACAGGGAAGCGGCCCCCGGCTCCGGACGCGGATCGCGGGCCCCCGGCGCGGCCCCGCGAACCCGCTCCACGACCTGGCGCAGGTGCTCGGGGTGGTGCCGCAGCAGCCGCCGACCAGCGAGAGCCCGTAGTCCCGTACGAAGGCCTCCTGCGCGTCGGCCAGTTCGGAGGCCGACAGCGGGTAGTGCGCGCCCTCCTTCGTCAGGACGGGCAGGCCCGCGTTCGGCATACAGGACAGCGCAACACGCGAGTGCCGCGCCAGGTAGCGCAGGTGCTCGCTCATCTCGGCGGGCCCGGTGGCGCAGTTCAGGCCGATCATGTCGATGCCCAGCGGCTCCAGCGCCGTCAGCGCCGCGCCGATCTCCGAACCCAGCAGCATCGTGCCGGTCGTCTCCACCGTCACCGAGCAGATCAGCGGAACCGTGACGCCCAGTGCCTCCATCGCCCGGCGGGCGCCGATGATCGAGGACTTCGTCTGCAGCAGGTCCTGCGTGGTCTCCACCAGCAGCGCGTCCGCGCCACCGGACAGCAGGCCCTCCGCGTTGACCTGGTAGGCATCGCGGATCTTGTCATACGTGATGTGGCCGAGCGTCGGCAGCTTCGTACCCGGGCCCATCGAGCCCAGCACCCAGCGCTGCTGCCCCGTCGAGACGGTGAACTCGTCGGCCACCTCACGCGCGATGCGCGCACCCGCCTGCGACAACTCGAAATTGCGCTCCGCGATGTCGTACTCGGCCAGCGCGGCGAGGTTCGTACCGAAGGTGTTCGTCTCGACACAGTCCACACCCACCGAGAAGTACGCCTCGTGCACCGTGCGCACGATGTCGGGGCGAGTGACGTTCAAGACCTCGTTGCAGCCCTCCAGCTGCTGGAAGTCCTCCATCGAAGGGTCCTGCGCCTGGAGCATCGTCCCCATCGCCCCGTCGGCGACGACCACGCGGGTGGCGAGCGCCTCTCGGAGGGCATCGACCCGGGCCCGGCTCATGCCAGCGCTCGCAGTGCCGGGCCCAGCAGCCGGGCCGACTCGGTCCCGTAGACCGTCGCGAGGGTGGCCAGCAGCCGTTCGCCGTCGACTTCGTAGTCCTGCGAGCCGACGGCCTGCAGGACCAGCGCGGCCATCGCGCAGCCCAGCTGCGCGGCGGTCTCCAGCGGCAGGTACCAGCTGACGGCCGCGAGGAACCCGGCCCGGAAGGCGTCGCCGACGCCCGTCGGATCCTCGGGCCGGATGTCGGGGACGGCCGGCACGGTGAGGGCGGGCTCGCCCTTGCGCTCGATCCGGACGCCTTCGGCGCCCAGTGTGGTGACCCAGATGCCGACCCGTTCGAGGATCTCCTCCGCGTCCCAGCCGGTGCGCTCGCGCAGCAGCGCGGACTCGTAGGCGTTGGTGAACAGCCAGCGCGCCCCCGTCACCAGCTCCCGCACCTCGTCGCCGTCGAGGCGGGCGAGCTGCTGGGAGGGGTCGGCGGCGAAGGGGATGCCCAGCCCGCGGCACTGGCGGGTGTGCCGGAGCATCGCGGCCGGGTCGTTGGGCGAGACCAGCACCAGGTCGACGGGCGGGTCACCGGGTCCGGTGAGGCCGCGCAGGTCGATCTCGGCCGCCTCCGCCATCGCGCCGGCATAGAAGGAGGCGATCTGGTTGGCGTCCTGGTCGGTCATGCACATGAAGCGCGCGGTCTGGCAGGTGTCGGAGACGTACACCCCGCTGGTGTCGACTCCGTGCTCCTTGAGCCAGACCTCGTACTCGTGGAAGTCGGGGCCCACCGCCCCGGCGAGGACGGGGGCCAGGCCCAGTCCGCCGAGACCGTAGGCGATGTTGGCCGCCACTCCGCCCCGCCGCACCTCGAGCGAGTCGACGAGGAACGAGAGCGAGACGTGCTCCAGCTGGTCCGGGAGCAGCTGGTCGACGAACCGGCCCGGGAAGGCCATGAGGTGATCCGTGGCGATGGATCCAGTCACCGCGATACGCACGTGGTCTCCTGATCGGGACGGAGGGGGCCGGTGCCCCGCGGGCCGCGGGGCGATGAGGGGTCGTGCGGGGTGTCAGCGGGCGACCGCTGCCTTGAGCCGCTCGGCACGGTCGGTGCGCTCCCAGGTGAAGTCCGGCAGCTCGCGGCCGAAGTGGCCGTAGGCGGCGGTCTGGGCGTAGATCGGGCGCAGCAGGTCGAGGTCGCGGATGATCGCGGCCGGGCGCAGGTCGAAGACCTCGGCGATGGCGTCCTCGATCTTCTGCGTGTCGACCTTGGCGGTGCCGAAGGTCTCGACGAACAGGCCGACGGGCTCGGCCTTGCCGATGGCGTAGGCGACCTGGACCTCGCAGCGCGAGGCGAGGCCGGCGGCGACCACGTTCTTGGCCACCCAGCGCATCGCGTACGCGGCGGAGCGGTCGACCTTCGACGGGTCCTTGCCCGAGAAGGCGCCGCCGCCGTGGCGGGCCATGCCGCCGTACGTGTCGATGATGATCTTGCGGCCGGTCAGGCCGGCGTCGCCCATCGGGCCGCCGATCTCGAAGCGGCCGGTCGGGTTCACCAGCAGGCGGTAGCCCTCGGTGTCCAGCTTGATGCCGTCCTCGATGAGCTGGGCCAGCACGTACGCGACCACGTGCTCCTGGATGTCGGGGGCCAGCAGGCCCTCCAGGTCGATGTCCGAGGCGTGCTGCGAGGAGACGACCACGGTGTCGAGGCGGACCGCGGTGTCGCCGTCGTACTCGATGGTGACCTGGGTCTTGCCGTCGGGGCGCAGGTACGGGAGCGTGCCGTCCTTGCGGACCTCGGACAGGCGGCGGGAGAGCCGGTGCGCGAGGTGGATCGGCAGCGGCATCAGCTCGGGGGTCTCGTCGCAGGCGTAGCCGAACATCAGGCCCTGGTCGCCGGCGCCCTGCTTGTCGAGTTCGTCTTCATCACCCTCGACCCGCTTCTCGTAGGCGGTGTCGACACCCTGCGCGATGTCCGGGGACTGCGCGCCGATGGAGACGGAGACGCCGCAGGAGGCGCCGTCGAAGCCCTTGGCGGAGGAGTCGTAGCCGATCTCGAGGATCTTGTCGCGGACCAGCTGCGGGATCGGCGCGTAGGCCTTGGTCGTGACCTCGCCCGCGATGTGGACGAGACCGGTGGTGATGAGGGTCTCGACGGCGACGCGGGAGGTCGGGTCCTGGGCGAGGAGCGCGTCGAGGATCGTGTCGCTGATCTGGTCGGCGATCTTGTCGGGGTGGCCTTCGGTGACGGACTCGGAGGTGAACAGTCGGCGGGACATAGTGCTCCAGGGTGGGAGAGGACGCTCGGCTCGTGGCAGAGCGGCGGTGGGAGACCGCGGGCGGACGAGGTGCGCGTGCCCGCGTCGGCAGGCGGCGGCAGCCGGATGGGGGCACTCCACCGGCCTCCGGCCGGAGGCACCCCCAGCGGTGGTCGGTGGGGCCTATCCGGGCCTGGCGGTCGCGGAGGTGAGCGCCCGGGTGAGGGCGCGGGCGGAATCCGGGCCGCCGTCGGCGGTCCCCGCGATCACGACGAACGGCGGGTACCAGCCGTGGGCGGCGATCCGGTCGGCGATCTCGCAGGCGAGGGCGCCCGCTCCGGAGAAGCAGGCCAGTACGAGGGGCTCCCCGGTGGCGAGCGAGGGGCGCAGCCCGGCCAGGAAGTCCGCGGCGTCGGCCGGAGCGCTCAGCGTGGCCAGCGCCTCCGGTCCCGGGTGGAGGTCGGCGAGCCCGCCGTAGCAGTCGGGCGCCGCGTCCGGCGGCGGGATCAGGCAGACCGTGCCGGCGCCCGGGTGGGCGGCTTCGCGCAGCAGGCGCAGCCCGCCGCTCGGACGGATGGTGACCGGGGGCACACGGGCTCCGGAGAGCAGCCCGAGCGCCTCCGCGACGGTCGTGGGTCCGTCGGCGCAGAAGGGCAGTTCGCGCAGCAGGCCGGCGGTCTGCGACAGGATCAGCGCGGCCGCGTTGTCGGAGAGGCGGGTGCGGTCGTGTACGGCGGTCAGCACCAGCGAGCCGTCCGCCGCGTGCTGGGCGGTGAGGGTGAAGGGCACGCCGGTCAGCGGGCCGAGCGCCTCGGGCGGGTCCACCCGGACGCCCTCGGCGGCGAGTTCCTCGCGGTACGCGCTCTCCCCGTGGCCGTGCTCGCGCTGCGCCGGGGGCTCGAACACGATCAGGGACTCGGTGATCCGGCCCTCGGCCGGGGAGGCGCCCGACCACGCCTGGATCTGCCCCGCGGACACCCATTCGTAGGCGGACGCGTCCAGCACCCGGCAGGTCAGGTCGTCGAGCAGCCGCCGCAGCGGCGCGGCCGGGTCGACGACGAGGTGCACGGGCAGGGGGTTGCGCATCCGGCCGGGCAGCGCCTCGACGCCCTCCAGGAGGATGCCGCGGCCCGAGAGGGTGACGGCGAAGGCCACGGGCCGCGGGTTCGCGTCCAGGTCGGCCGCCGGCCGGTAGAGCTGGAGGGCCCAGGCGGCGTGCAGCGCGGTGCTCTCGCTCGCACCCCACCGGGCGGCCCATTCGCGCAGCCGGACCGCCTCGGCGGCGCTGAGGGTCTGCCGGGTCCGGCCGTGGCCGAGCCGCCCGGTGGTGCGGGCGGCGGGCCGGGCGGGCAGGGTCGCGGCGCCGGGCGCGGGGGCGGCCCGCGACCAGAACGCGCGGGCAGGCGCCGGGTCCTGGGCGCCCAGCCAGTGCAGGTGGTCGCGTACGTCGGGCCGGCGGTCGCCGCCGGGCACCCGGCCGTCGGCGAGGTACGCCCGGTAGAAGGCGCCGAGCAGGGTGCGGATGCCGGGGCGGTCCAGCAGCACCTGGTGATAGGTGATCAGGATCCGGGTGGAGCGGGCGCCGCCGTCCTGCCCGGCCGGCGGATCGTCCAGCAGCGCGATGCGCAACGGCCCGGGATGGCGCAGGTCGAAGGCGCGGGCGCGCTCTCCGGCCAGCAGGGTGGGCCAGTCGGTCTCCTCGTGCCCGTGGCGCAGGATCTCCACGGCGGCGTGCGGATGGACGGCGATCCGCGGTCCGGTGTCGCGCACGGGCCGGGCCAGTGCGGCGCGCAGCACCGCCTCGCGGTCGGCGAGCGACTGCCAGGCGGCGGTGAACCGGGCGGTGTCCAGGGGGCCGTGCCAGCGCCAGTACACCTGCCCGACGTGCAGTCCGGCGCCGGGCCGGGCCAGCGCGTCGAGCAGGACGTCGCGCTGGAGCGGGGCGGCGGGGGCCGTGGCCAGGACCGCTTCGGGCGCGCCGGCGGTGCCGGTCCGGCCGGGGTCCGGGCCGTCGGCGGTGCGGCGGGGGGCGGACGCGGTGTCCCCGGAGCGCGGCGAGGCCAGCAGGTCCGCGAGGGCGCCCGCGGGGAACGGCGGCGGGGGCACCTGCAGGGTGTGATGGGTCTCGGTGTGCCGGTGCAGCGTCGGGGTGCACGGCGGCAGTGCCGCGAGCGCCGCCTCCAGGGCCCGGGGCGTGAGCGGGCCGTGGAGGTCGAGCGAAGGCGGCGGGCCGGGAGTGACGATCACCGTCACGGGCGCGGCCATCTGCTCCCTCCTCGGTCGGCGGTGTGCGTCGGGCATGGGCAGGGACATGGAAAGGTCCCGGAGTGTGCGGGCGGCGGCCACGCGCCGCTGACACGGCGCTGACACGGCCTGCTCGTCCGGTTCACGCGCTCGCCAGGCCTTCCTCGACCGCTCCCATGAAGCCCTCGTCGAGCATGGTGTGGACGGCGGTGTCGCGGGCGGTGTCCAGCCCGGTGTCGTGGCAGGCGACGCTCACCAGGTAGCGGTCGGCGAGTACGGGGAAGGTGGCGAACGCCCACTCGCCGCGGGAGGCGGGGGAACCGTCGGGAGCGATCAGGCGGCCGCTCTCCAGGCCGAAGCCGAATTCGGTGAACCCCAGCCGCAGTCCCTGCCCCAGCGCCTTGGTGTAGGCCTCCTTCAGGGTCCACAGCCGCAGCAGCTCGGAGGTCTGGCGGTCCTGGGACATGCGGGTGAGCTCCGCGTGTTCCGCGGGGGTGCACATGTGGTCGTGGAACAGCTCGAAGGAGATCTTGCGCTTGGCGGACTCGGTGTCGACACCGATCCGGCCCGTCCTGCTGACGCCGACCACGATCAGGTCGTCGGTGTGGCTCAGGCTGATGTCGATCTGGTCGAATCCGCGGATGTACGGCCTTCCACCGATTTTGTACGCGAGGTCGAGCGCGGCCGGTTCCGTCCTCAAGGCCGCGGCGGCCGTGTACTTCACGACCATGCGGGAGGCGACGAAGCAGTAGCGCATCGCCGCGTTCTCGGTGCGCCGGTAGCGCTGCCAGTCGCGGCCGAGCAGCGGGCGCAGCTCGGCGTCGGAGAGGGCCGCGGTCAGCCATTCGCCCCAGGTGGCGAACACGACGGCGCTGCCGTCGCGTTCGAGGTTCTCGCGCACCGTGTCCCAGGGACCGCCGGGTCCGGAGACGTGGAGGGGCGGCGCGATGGCGCGCTCGCCCCGTGCGGTCTGGTGAGGCATGGACTGGTTCCCTTCCCGAATCCCCCGGTTCTCCCTGTGGTTCTCCCTCACTGGGTCAGCTCGCTGCCGTCGAGATCGCAGCTGAGACCCCCGCGGTAGCGGCGTATGAGCTCGTCGAGCACCTGGCGCAGGCAGCTCTCGGGCAGGTCCGGGACGACGATGCCCAGCCGTCCGGCGAGCCGGGTCAGCGCGAGGACCGCCCAGGCGGGGTCGGCGAGGAAGGCGTCGGTGCCGTCCTGCCCCTCCCAGATGC